>NZ_CP096829.1:313122-626245 GCF_023272795.1 Flavobacterium humidisoli
ACGTCTAAATATAATCCCTAATGAATAATTCTTCTCTTCGTTTATTTTTCGTACTGCATTAGCAAAGTCAGATAAATATTGCGGGTCATCGGGACAAGTAGTCGCATCATCTCCAGAATAGCAGATGTATTTTTTATTTAAATCCATCTTATGCTTACCAAAGAATTGTGCCTTATCTTCGATAATGCCTTGATCAAAATGGCTTTCAAATTGGGGTGTTCCTACAACAAAAATCTGATTTTCATTTATATATGGATAATACTTTTGAAGTTCAGCCTTCATGTGCTCGCTCCAGACAAAATAATAATCCGTTTCAACCACCATTGTTGCTTTAGGCAGATTATCCCATGAAAAAATAAAAGTTCCTGTTGGTATCTTAAGTTCATTGGCTGCTAATAAAGGTGCTATTGCCAAAACAGGACGCTGGTTAGTACAAAATACAAAATCAGGTTTTTCCTTTCGAAGTGTTTCTAAACAACCTTTATAAAACTCCGTATCTCTTTCTTGGATTTTTATCTTTTCTCTAACTTTTTCTAAGCCTTTTTCAGAATTGTTTATTAAGATGAAGAATTTTGCAAAACAACTTTTAACTGTACCTTTTAGACTTTTAAAAGAAAAAGGAAAACGATAAGAATCGTAAACTGTATCTTTTTCTTTTTTTATACTGAGATTAAGCTCAATATGTTTTCGAGCATTTTTGTAACTATCTGTTAAAGGATTTGGCTTCGCATTTTTAATTTTGATTTCTTCAAAACCGATTTTTTTTAAATCAAATGGCGTATTATTCCAGTACGTAATATTAAAATTTTTCTCTTGTCCAATTTTATAAAAATTAGAAAAAGCAAAATTTCTAAGCCCAACTCCGTCTGGCAATAAAATAAAAATCTTTTTAGGCATTAGCTGTCTCTGAATTGTTTTTGGTGATTGAGCTGCCAAATATCCGATTTCTGAAGATATTTAAGAAATAATTCTGCACTATTTCCTTGTCCAAAATCACAGTCAGATTTTTGTACTTTATGGGTGTCGATAATAGAAAGTGCCTCTTCTATTTCTTCTTCAGAATAATCCACATTTATTATATCTGCATGTATTGCCCTATTCTGTTGTCTAGTGCCAATATTGATAATCGGAATGCCGTAATAAGGCGCTTCGCGAATACCAGCACTACTGTTTCCTATAATGAATTTACTGTTTTTTAAAAGAGTCAAAAAATACTCAAACCGAAGTGAAGGAAAAATTTTAAATCGTTCATTATTTTTTAACTTCCCATAACTATCCAAAATAAATTGGCTTCCTAAATCATTGTTTGGATAAATGACCACATAATTGTGATTATCATTAAGCAAGGCAGAAACAAAATTTTCTGCATATTGCTTCATTGCATTTATTTCTGTCGTAACAGGATGAAACATCACAATTGAAAAATCAGCATATGGAATATTATAATATTCTTTTACCGTTGCTAAATCTGGCAGTTGTTCCGAAAACATGATATCAATATCTGGAGAACCGATTGTAAAAACAGATTCTTTTATTTCTCCCATTTGAATCAATCTTTTTTCAGCTTCGACATTAGAAGTAAAATGTATATGACTTAGTTTACTTACACTATGTCTAATCAATTCATCAACAGTTCCTGAAACTTCGCCTCCTTCAATATGGGCTACGAGAATATTGTTAAGAGATCCAACTATCGCACCGGCCAGAGTCTCAACACGATCTCCATGAACGACTATCATATCTGGTTTTATAGTATTGCAATAACTTGAAAATCCTTCTATAGTCTTTGCAAGAGTAAGATCCATAGTGGTTTCATGAGTATGATTCACGAAAGTATGGATGTTTTTAAAATTGCATCGTTCAATTTCAATTAGGGTGTATCCGTATTCTTCTTGCAGATGCATACCGGTTACGAAAACAAAAACCTCAAATTCCTGCTGTTTTTCAAGAATTGTGATTAATGATTTTATTTTCCCAAAATCGGCTCTGGTACCCGTTAAAAAAAGGATCTTTTTCATTGATATTATTGAATATCTTCCCAAGTTAATTGTTCATCATTCTTAATATCTCTTGTTGCCTTTTTTCCGATTATATCATTAAAACTTTCAGCTAAAATTTTTCCTGTTCCCGGCCTTTTTACCCAAATATTTTCTTTAGTAAAAACTTCTCCTTTTTTCATTGAAGCAATAGCACAAACTGTAGCAAAAGCAAAATCAATAGTTACTTGCTCTTCATCAGCAGGTTTTTTTGAACCTCCTCGCATTTGAGCGATTTCTGCACTTGAAATGATTAGTTCACGACAAGCACTTTCATCCATACTGCATACAATATCTGGACCTGTACGTTGCATGTGATCTGTAAAATGTCTTTCTAAAATGCTAGCTCCTAAGGCAACAGCTCCTAAACAAGCATTGTTATTCAAAGTATGATCGCTTAATCCGAAAACCTTATTTGGAAAAGCTTGATTCAATTCGACCATAGCGCCAAAACGAACCAAATGAATTGGCGTTGGGTATAAATTTGTAGTATGCAATAAAGCAACAGGAATATTATATTTATCAAATACCGCTACTGCTTTTTTAATGCTTTCAATTGTATTCATTCCTGTACTTAAAATGACCGGTTTTCCAAAAAAAGCAATATGCTCTAAAAGCGGATAATTGTTGCATTCGCCAGATCCTATTTTGTAAGCTGGAATATCAAACTTTTTTAGTCTTTCAGCTGCTGCACGAGAAAATGGTGTCGAAATAAAAATCATGCCTTTGCTTTCTACATAATTTTTAAGTTCTAATTCATCTGCTTCGTTAAGCGAACAGCGTTCCATAATTTCATATATCGAAACATCTGCATTTCCAGGAATGACTTTTTTGGCTGCGCCAGTCATCTCGTCTTCAACAATATGTGTTTGATGTTTTACAACTTCTACCCCAGCTCTTTGAGCTGCATCTACCATTTCTTTGGCAACTTGTAGAGATCCTTCATGATTAATTCCAATTTCGGCAATCACTAATGGTGGATAATCTGGGCCAATTTTTCGGCCTGCTATTTCGATATATGGATTCATTTCTTTATTTGTTTTTATATAAATATTGAGCGTAGTCAAAATCTTCTTGCGTATCAATATCAACGCTGGCAAAAATATGATTTATCTCAAATGGGAAAGCATTTTTGGATATAATTATATCATTTAAAATTTTTTGTGATTTTGTGATATAAAGCAAGCCGTTTTCAAAAAAAAGAGGTTCGAGATCTTGGCTCCTTTGGCCTATTTCATAATTAAAAGGAACAAACTTACCTTCAATTATTTTTCCAAATTTCTGATGATTTCGAGAAACTGTAAATAGACTGTCATAATTCCCTTTTAAATAAAGATCAAATGCATCTTTAAGTAAGTTTTCTGGACGTAACGGATTTGTTGCTTGTAATAAAATTACATTCTCGACATCTTCCTCAATTGCTTCTAAAACATGCTTTAATGCTGTTACTGTTGGTTCCAAATCTCCTGATAAAGATTCTGGCCGATGAATCACTTTTGCACCATATTCTAATGCAATTTTCTTTATTTTATCATCGTTTGTTGAAACATAAATTTCGTCAATTATTGCACTATTTTGTTTTGCATACAAAATTGAATGAGCCAATAGAGGAATATTACCAATTAATTTTGTGTTTTTTTCTGGTAATCGTTTTGAACCTCCTCGCGCAGGAATTATGGCAATAGTTTTCATTAGCTAAAATTCTTTTTTGCGTTTTCAATAATTGTATTCATTCCTTCATTCCAGCTTTTTGTAGAGTATAAATTTTCAGGAATCGAAATATTAGGCGTTTCTTTTTCTTCCAGAAACAATTCTATAGCCTGTACCCAATCTTCAATAAAGTTCGGGTTTTCAATCAGTTTTCCTAGTTTTCCGTATTGTAAAACTTCAGGAACGCCTCCATTTGCAGAAGCAATGCAATAACAACCACAATGTAAGGCTTCAATTAAACTCATTCCAAAACCTTCATGCCAAAGTGTTGGAAATAAATAACAATCTGCCATTTGATAATACTTTGGTAAATCATTATTGGGTATTCTTCCTAAAAAAGACACGCCATCGATATTTAAATCTCGATTTGCACCAATCACTAAAAGAACAGCATCTTTCTCTTGTATATTGATTCTTTTCCAAACATCTAAAATAAAGTCCAATCCTTTTTTAGGACGATCCTGAGAACACCAGATAAATACTTTTTTGTTTGTAATGCCTAGCTGTTTCCTTAGGTTTTCTTTTTCTTCAATATTTACTTCATGGAATTTAGAAGTATCGATTCCGTTATGTAAAACTGAAAATCTGATTGGTAAAACAGTATAGTAGTTTTTATGCGCTTTATAGGAGTCATGGGTCAACAAAACCATTTCATTTATACCCTCAAAAAACCACCTGCCTAAAAAATTCTCATAAAATGGAGGAAATCCATGGTAAAAGAATTGCAAATAGCATTGATTCCTTTTATTTTTAATTTTTAAAAAATCAAGTAATGGTTTAACGATTCCAAAATTATCAATGATTTGGATTATAAACTTATCATTCTTTTCAATAATTTTTTCAAGCTCATTAAAATATCCTAAGTAAGGATTTTTTAAAAATTTCTTTTGAATTTTTAACCGATTGTTGTTCAAAACTAAGCCATAATCTACTCCATTATATAAAGTTTCGGGCTTCTCGCAAATAATATAATCAATAGCATGATTACTCATTAAATAATTATGATATAAAGTTGTCCAACTCCCAATATGTGAGTAAGGCAATGGAATTTGAGAAATCAGAATTACTTTCGACATTTTGAGCGCTTTAACTTTAAATCTTACTTTTTTATTTTGAATGTAATACTATTTAAATCATCACTGACTTCCACAAAATAAGGAAGAGTATGATAAAACGAAATAATATGCAGCAACAGTAAATCATTAATTTCTTTTAAAGTATAATATTTAGGGACATTCTTACCTAAAAATTTCTTCATTTTATATTTCAATGAATTTTGGAAAGGATCTTTTAAAAAACGAAGATTTAAAATTCCCTCTTTAAAATTAGGCAATTCACTAAACAGAAAATGAGTGATAATTTCCTTTTTATTAAGTATTACTCTTTCATTGTCATCTTTCTTTAAATCTTCAAAATCATTTTCTGAAATACCAATCCCCCAATTTGCATTATTTACCTCTGCTCTCTTACTTTGAATATTTCCTAATAGTTTTTGATAATTAATTCTCACAATGTCTGTCAATTGCAAATCTTTTGTAAGAACTTTTTTTTCAGCCTTTCTATAACTGGTATGCCATTGATGGAGCATTTGAATTTCTTTCGAATAAAAAACACTTTCAGTTCCATTTTTTTCTAATCGATTGTGCACATCGATGTCTTCTGCACCCCAAAAATGCAAAAATTCATCGTATGCAGTTACTGCTTTTAAACTTTCAAGATTAAATAATGATAATCCCTGTGCCCCAACCTCACTACTGAAATCAATTTTAAAATCTTCAAATTTCTTATCCGATTTGGATTCTTTTTCATTAAGAAAACCAACTTTAAAATAATAACCTTTAGATGGATTTTTTAATTCATGTAGTTTAGAAATAAAATTTGGACTAAAAATCATATCAACATCAGCTGTAAAAATATACTCTGTAGTAACATTTTTCAGCCCTATATTAATTGCTTTAGCCCTAGACCAAGGCTGAAATTCTGAGTAATTATAAATATATTTTGCAAATTTATAATTAGAAACTAATTGCTTAATAATAGATGCCGATGCTGAATCTGAACCATAATCTACTAAAAGAACTTCAAATTCAGAATTTGTCTGCTCCTTAAGTGAATCTAAAGAACGCTTAACCCTCTCAGACTCCCTATTTCTATATGGATAAATTATCGTTATCATAAATTAAACTCTGGGATGATTGTCAATATATTTCAAAATTTTTGAACTTTAGCTTTTAAACTTTCTTGCAAAAAAGGCACAATTGTCTTCATATTCATTATTCACAATACTATTTTCAAAAATCTCACGATGTTTATCTAAAATAAAGGCTAGACCAGATGCAATCCTCCAGTCAACATAGGTTAAATTTCCTTTCAAATTTTTAATGCTCGAATTTCCACTCTCCGCCTTCATTTAATAATCCATATAGAAAATCATTCTTTTTTATTGGGTAATAGCTTCCACTAATTAAAACGTAATAATCGAGATTTCCTTTAAGTGCTTCAATCATTAAATTAAGAATTGCTTTTTGATGCGACCAATCTCCCTACCAAACCTTACCCCTTTTGATGAATTTAATATTTTCAAATCTTTCCAAGTTTGTTGGCATTAAAGATTTTTTATCAATATGAATGAAAAATAAACGTTATTATCATCTAAAACTGTCAACAATCGTTTTAGATCTTCATAATCATGATAGACCGTTATGAGATAAGCATTTTTTTTATTTTGCATATACTTTTAAATCAAATAATTGCTAGCTTCTTCTTTTGAAAGTCCTTTCCATCTTAAGAAGTATTTCATTATTTTTTTATTTAAAATAAATTTACCAAATACTTTACTTTTAAGAATGAAAAGCCATTTTGAGCTAGCCTCTATTGATTTTAATTTAAAATCAATTTCCGTATTATCTTTTTCTAATTTTGAAACCTCATTATACATCCATTGTTCAACTACATTACCCATATGGTAAGCATAATTGTCTTCTGAAGATAAACGCCAAAAGCCTTTTTTTACCACCGGAATATCTAGGATTTCACTTTCGCTATTTCCTCCCAATTTATAATTAGAATATTTTACTTCCAAACTATTAAAAATTTCACCTCTGTATGTTCCTACAAAATGCCCTGCTCCAATAACAGCTTTTTCGTTGCTACTCGAAATTGTAAAATAATTTTCTAAATGAGCTCTATTGTAAAAATCAGGATTTCCAACACTAATAGCAAAGTTTTTTAAAGCCAAAGGATTTTTAACTTTTGAAAAAGCGAGTTTTTTTGAAAAAAAATTATCCCAATAAATATTTGAAGTATAAGTTCTTAACGAGCGAGATGAGGGTGTAGGACAAACTACTCCAGCTTTTGGGAAATTTTCAAAAATAGAATATGTGGCTTTTTGCCATCCATTTAGAAATAATACATCTGAATCTGTAATTGTAATTAATGGAAAATTATGTCCAACTACACCCTTTAAAATAGCATTTAATTTCCCAATATTTGTTGTTTCTAAAATTTCATGAATTTTTTTTTCCACATACAATTCCTGCAAATAATTCTTCACCTCAGCGCAACTTCCATTATTTACAACAGTTATAAAAGTTTTTTTATGAACCGTAAGAAGTAATGACTCTAAACATAGCTTAAGAATAGCCAGACTATTTTTAAAATAATCATTCTGGTTTGGAATATAGACTGGAATAATAATTTGATGAGAATATGTCAAATTAGTCGTTTCCTGGTCTTTGTTCGGATTAAACCCTAATCTCATTTTATTATAGTTTTATACATTTCAATAACCTTCATTTTATTCTCAAAATAGTCCAGTCTTTCTCTAGCTATTTGTTGGTTTTTTAATGATGCCTTTTTGAGTAAATTTAAGTCTGAAATTGCTTTCAGAATATTCTCTTTAATCTCTTCAATAGATTCTGGGTTTTGAATTAAAAAACCGTTTTCATTGTTGGTAATTATTTCTTCTGTAACTCCACCAGGGTTTGACTGTATTGGAAAAGCTCCCATAACAATTGCCTCTAATAGAGTATTTGGCATTCCATCTGAAATACTATTTCCAATGTAAATTAAAGATTTCCCCATTAGCTTGGTTAATTCGCTATGTGAAAGCTCATGTCTATCAAAAAAATTAAAGTTTAACTGATTGATTTTTATATAATCTTCCACTTTAGAATGTGAACCAAAAACTACTATTTGATATTTTTTTATTTCTTTTTCTATTGAATGAAGCGCCTTTACAATATTTAGGCCTCTCCCTAAATCATGTTCATATCCTTTGACTAAAATAATTTTTCTTTCTAAAACTGGCAGCCTGAAAAATTCCAACTCGTTTATTTTATAACCAGCACCACCAGGAATCACATCTGAAAATTTTCCAGAAAAATTTAATTGAGTAGCTAAATTAAAATCTCGAATACAATCTGCGTGTAGAAAATCAACTCTTTTCAAAACATTTTTAATTTTATAATTATGTCTCTTAAAGTTCTTATAGTAAAAAAGGTCACTACCCCAGCAAGAATACAGCCATTTCACTTTTGGAAACTTTCGCATTGTTTTCAAAATAGGATAAGAACAATTCTGCATTTCAAAACTATGAACCACATCTGGCTTTATTTCTAAAATTATTTTTTCTAAAGCCTCATTTGCCGTCACTTCAAGATATGGAAGAATTTTTTCATATAAATCAGGGTATTTTTTTCGTAGAAAACTTTCCCCTTTTATATGCTTTGCCTTCCTTCTTTTCCATTCTGTGAATTGTGTAATCGAACTTAAAGTCTCAAGTTTTCCTCTTCCTAAAACATCAAACCAATATAACTCAAAATTTGCGTCTTTAAGGTTTTCTATCCAACGAATGACGTGAAGAGAAGGCATTGAAACTAAGAGGACTTTCATTTTAATAAATAGATTTTTTATTTTATGTCATTGTACGATCGCAAATTATAATTTAAAAAAATAGCTTCTAGCCTAAATGTAATAGCAATTTTATTTTTGAGAATAATTTTTATGATGACACTAGCCAAATATATATTTAAAAAAACTATAAAACTATTCTATTTAGAAAGCCCAAATTCCAAATTATGAGTAAATCAGCAATTTTATTTTTTCTGTATAATAATTTTGGATTTCCCCATTTTGTATGATACTTCACATAATCATCGAGAACTTTTTTGTCTTCCAAAAGATATTTATTGCCTTCTGTAAGTACATAGCTTGGTAATTTACTTATATCCAAATCTACACTTTCTTGAAGTTTTTTATATCCTTCACTTAGATCTTCTCGATTTTTTTTAACTTTTTCTCTTTCTAAATGTTCAACTTTAGAAGAATTAACCAAGGCATGTTTAATATTATGCTTTTTCAAAGTCATAGCATAATCATTATCTGCGTAACCAAAATTAAATGTTTCGTCTAAATAGCCTATTCTCTTCAAAACATCTTTATAAATTACTAAACACCACCCTTGAATGTGTGTTCTAACCTTATATCCCAGCTCAAATTCATTCGCAAAATCTAGATCATTAATATTCCCACTAGGAGAAAATGATTTTATCTTCTTATTGTTTTTACTTACCTTATGTATTGCACTAAACCAATTTTCATAAAAAATTAGATCGTTGTTACATAATGCTACAAATTGTCCTTTAGCTTCTTTTATTCCTATGTTCAAAAACTTATGAAAATTAAAATTTGAATCCGGAACAATAACTTTTACAAATTCTGGATATATAAATCCAGACTCGTTATAGTTTTTATTTGACTCAACTAAAATAATCTCTAAGTCGATATCTTTTTCGGATTCAATTAAAGAAGAGATACAATTAGAAGTCATCTTAAATAATCCCTCTGTAGTTGTGTACGATAATATTACTACTGACAATTGCATATAATTACTTTATTCTTTTTTGTATTTTTCTAAAGAAAGCTTTTAACATCTTAAAAAAACCAACGCTAATTAATACTTGCTTATTTTTCTTGGCATATTGTTCTATAAAATCGTCAATTGAAGTAGATGGAATATAATGCAATTTGTCCCATAATTCAGGTTTTAACGGATGTATATTTTTAAAATTATCATAATTACTTATGTCTAAATCACGCCAAAATTCGAAATGTTTTTGTGTATCAAAATCATCTCTATGTCCCCAATTTGTAATCTTAAAAAATATTTCTTCCTCAGATCTTGCCCAAGATTGATGAATAGCTTTTGCATTCATAAGATGATTGCTAATACTGTAATTTGTTCTGGGTCCATCATATTTTTTGCAGTTAGTAATAAATGGAAATCGCTCATTGTTTTCTATATAAAGGTATCCTTCTGGAAGCTTTTTGAATAGTGTAATCCAGATTCCTTTAAAAATGACAGGAGTAAATTTTGGAAAAATCATTAGATACCAATGCTGTTTTAAGAATATTCTAATTTTTTTAAAATCATACATATATTCATCAACGTCAAGTTGAATTAACCATCCATCACCCATCCTATTTAAAAGCATATTTCTTTCTCGAACATCACATTCCATTGGAGATAATCCTGGAACATAAAAATCATCATAATAAAACTCAATCTTGTTTTTAACATCAAACTTCTTAACTTTTTCAAAAAAGCTTTCTTCAATTTCAAATGAATTTCCACTCCAGGTTAGATAATTTTTATCAATTGCTAAAAAAATTACATCTACATAATCATACACTTGTTTAACTGATGTAAAAAACATATTGTAATCATATGACAGAAGATATCCTACCTTTATTTTCATCTTTTATTAAATTAACTATTTTAAAATCAACACTTTTTTCAAAAAACTTTTTCTAGTTTAAAAAATCTCTTAAGAAAGCTACTTTTTTATCATTTGAAAATTCATCAATATAGGCTTTCTTTATATCAATGCATTTTTGTAAAAAAAGAGATTCTCCATAGTTTAATATTTCTATGGCTTTCTTACTCAAATCTTCTTCGTCTATTGCAATCAATTCTGGAAATTTGTTTAATCGATCTTTCATTGCTCCAACGTCATAAGATAAAATTGGCAACCCATAAGCCATAATTTCTAATGCTACATTTGGTCCGCCTTCATATTTAGAAGTAATTAAAAAACAATTAAAGAGATCAAAAAAATTATATACTTCATCATATTGAACTTCTTCAAAACTAATTGTAATTAATTCTTCTAGATTTTTTTCTTTAGCTAAATTTTTGAGACTTTTATAATAATTTTGATCACAACCTCCTTTAATAATTAATCTTGCTTTCACTCCTTTATCTCTAAGATTTGCTATTAAGTTTATTGCATGCTCGAATTGTTTCTCTTCCGAATATCTACCTAAAATTCCAAAATCGTAAAGATCCGTTTTTCTTTGGTTCCTTACTTTATTAATTGCAACGTCTTCATTAAAAAGCAAAATTTCTTGTGCAACCGTATTTTTAAGGTCTAAATTTTTAATAAAGAATTCTTTTTGTTTTTGAGAGGTAACAATATTGTATCTTATTTGAGACAAATATCTTATAGTAGAATTTTCCAGTGGATTAAAAAATACAGTAGTGTATTTTATCACTATATCTTTTTTTGATTTATATAGTTGAATTAATGGAATATAATCATTTACCAGAGAAGTTTTGGTTATGATATATATTTTATCAAATCTTGACAATTTTTTAAATTTCCAATAAAGAAAATCGAATGGTAATGATTCCAACCTTAACTTTCTCTTTATACTCTTATTTATTTTATAAAAAAAGACATTATTGAAAAAGAAAGGTCTAGTAAAAAACTTTACTTTTCTATCAATATATATGTTTTTCGTAAAATTTAAATCAAACTCTCCCGCCACAAAAACATGCACTTCTTCGACTTCAAGAAGTGATGCAAAAGTATTAGCCGTATGAATTGTTTCTAACTCACTGCCACCCGAAAATTGAAAAAATGGCGTTGTTATTAGTATTTTCATTTAAAAATGACTTTCAGTAGAATTTATTTTTACGCTCAAATCTAGTCGTCTTTATTAGACTCCTAAATCTTTTTTATTTCATAGCTTGTTCTATTTTGCTATTTAAAATTTGATTAATAATATAACCACCTTTCATTTTTACTGGATAGTATGCAATTAAAAACTTTAATAATAGAAAAATTTTAAATCTAAAAGATGATTTAAAATTTATTATAAAGAATACTATATTATGAGCAAATACGCTTCTATGAATATTTTCTTGATTAAGATATCCCATCAAACTTAACGTATTTAACATTACCTCTTTCCTAAATTGCGTTTTTTCCTCTAAACTGAGTAGTTTATTTAAGCTTTTCAAAAACAACAAATGACTACGGAAAATTTTTTTTACAAAATCTCGATTTGTGTATTTTGATGTATTTTCTTCATAAATACGATAATAACAATCTGTTTTACTGATAATTTTAAATCTAATATCTTTGTTATATACTATCTTTATATTGAATTCATCATCATCAAAAAGATCTAATTCTTCATTGAATCCTTCTTGTTTTAGAAAGAAAGATCTTTCCCAAAAAGGTCTGGTCATATTCCAAGGTAAGGGTCCTGTCAAAAATAGACATAGCAATTCATCTCTCTTCACTTGCGACAAATCTGGATAATCGTAATTTCCAAACTCATAGTTTTTAAAAAAACCCATTGAAAAGACGGCAAAATTAAGGTCTGGAAATTTTTCAAAAATTTCTAATCTTTTTTCTAAACAATCATCTTTTAAGAGATCATCTGAATCAAGAAATAAAAAAAACTCCCCTTTACTTATATTAACACCAAAATTCCTACAGCTATTCGCTCCCTTCCTTTTATCATTTGGTCGAGAGAAAAATTTAAATCGGCTATCTTTTGAAGCATATTTATCAACCTCTCCTTTTACATCATCTGTGCTTCCATCATCGACGATTAAACATTCCCAATTAGAGTAAGTTTGAAGTAAAACACTTGATAACGTTTCGTGAATTAAATGTGCCCTATTAAAAACTGGAACGATGATTGAAACTAAGGGATCATTTTTTATAAGCATATATTAATCCCGAAATTGGCGATAAACTTTTTGAAAAGTACTCAAAATTATTATTTTTAAGTATTTCTTCAATTTTTTCTGCTCCTTTATCATGCCATTCTAGCATGAAAACATCTATCTTGTGAAGTAATTGTGAGTTCTTTAAATTTTCAAAAATTTCATATTCTGCTCCCTCACAATCCATCTTGATAACAATTTTTCTGCTTGGATTTTCATCCATTATTCTTACTAATTCTTCGCTAGCACTATTAATTTGGACTGGTACTTTAATAGCTGTATTAGTATTTGAATAACTAGGGCTCAATTCACCTCTTATACCGGTATTCCCTTTACTGTTTTTATTGAAAAGGAAAAATTCTTGTCTTGTTTTATCTCCTAAACCTATATTTTGAATACTTTCAACTTTTGAAATTAATTTATTTAAACCAAAATTATCAATCGCCTGATTGTATGTCTCTTCTATAGGTTCAAAACAATAAATTTTTTCTACATGAGGTAAATTTGAAAAAAACAATGATGCAATTCCAATATTAGTTCCGATATCAATTATTACGCTTTTATCATTACAAATAAAATTATAGTCGTTTTCTACAAAGACCTCTTTTAAAATAAAAAACTCTTCCGCACTTTCGACATAAATTTTTAAATTTAAAAAGCCAACTAGAAATCCTTTATTATAATTTACAATCGAAATATTTTTAAATTTTTCTTCAAGCTCTTCTATATGTTTTCTTGCTTTAAAAATTATATCGAAATTATCCTTAACGTCAAATTTCTTTAAGCCTTTAATTTCCGCATTAACAATCTTCTTTTTATTTTCGATTCTATAACCTAAATCATTGATTATCTTGTATAATATTTTTTTCATAATTTATTTAAAAGCAATATCGAAATCAATATTAATTTTACTTTGTCCTTTTGGTTTTTTCCCTTTAGTTAAAAAATAATTTCCCTCTTCAATACTGAAGGTAAAAGCATTATCTATCCAGTCTGAGTCTTCACCGTTAACTGCTAAATAAATTGTTGCCGAATAGATGCCATATTCAAAAGGATTTCTCTCGAAACTTAAGATAATTTTATTGGGGTTGTCAATATTTTCTACATCTTTTAGAATAGAACTCACCCAAACCATTCTTTGTCCAAAATCATCTTCAATCCTTAAATCGAATCTAATATCTTCTGAATTTAGGTTATTGATATTTACTATATCAAAAATAATAGACATTGGCTGACCTGTAACGGGTTTCAAATTTTCTGATGCACCAAAAACCTTGACACTATCGAAAAACACTTTTTTATTTCCTTTTCTGTTTTTAATTTCCGAAAGTTTCAAATCTAATGCATTGCCCTTAAGATATGCTAAAATACTCTCATCTGTGTTGCCTTTAAAAACAATTTTTCCATTTTCTAAAACTATTCCTCGAGTACATAAATTTTTGACCGCTGACATATTATGGCTTACAAAAAGGACAGTTCTACCTTCTCCTCTTGAAATATCCTTCATTTTTCCAATCGCTTTCTTTTGAAATTCGGCATCTCCAACAGCTAAAACCTCATCAACTACTAAAATTTCAGGTTCTAAAAAAGCCGCAACAGCAAATGCTAAACGAACTGTCATTCCAGAGCTATATCTTTTCACTGGAGTATCAATATAACGTTCGCAACCAGAAAACTCAATAATTTCATCAAGCTTAGAAGTAATTTCCTTTTTTGTCATTCCTAAAATGGCACCATTAAGAAATATATTCTCTCTTCCTGTCATTTCTCCATTAAAACCAGTTCCAACTTCTAATAAGGAAGCTATACGTCCTCTAGATTTTATACTACCTGTTGTTGGTGCTGTAACCTTCGAAAGAATTTTCAAAAGTGTAGATTTTCCTGCCCCATTCTTTCCAATGATCCCTAAAACTTCTCCACGTTCAACTTCAAAGTTAATGTCTTGTAAAGCCCAAACGTAATCTGAAGTTCCTTTTGTGGAACGATCGTTGGTATCACCAATTTTTAAATATGGATTTTCTTTTCCACGAATTTTATGCCACCAACGGTTTAAATCATGACTTAAAGTTCCTGTTCCTACCTGTCCTAAGCGGTATTGCTTAGAAATATTTTCGGCTTTTAATATAATCTCTTTCATTATACAGTGTCTATAAAGCTTTTCTCTGTTCTATTAAAAACCAATAATCCAATAAAAAAAATAGTTAATGTAACAACCATTGTATATACTAACCCTAAAATCGATATACTACCAACATTTAAAAGCATATAACGAGAAGTTTCAATCACATAAGCTAATGGATTGTATTCTACAATCCATCCAAATTTTGGAAGTTTATCTTTTATCAACTCCATAGGATACATTACAGCAGATATATACATTAGCAATTGTACTCCAAAACCAACTAAATTATTTAAATCCCTATATTTAGTAACCATTGAAGAAATCATCATCCCCAAACCTAACCCCAAAATTCCCATAAATGAAATTAAAATTGGGAAAAATAGTATGGATCCATTTAAACTTAAATCTGCTCCTTGAAAATAAAAGAAAATGTAAAAGAAAATAAATATACAAAACTGGATTCCGAACTTAATCAAGTTTGAAATTACTATAGATAGGGGAGTAATAATTCTAGGGAAATATACTTTTCCAAATATTCCTGCATTGGATTTGAAAGTATCTGAAGTCCCATTCAAACAAGCAGTAAAATAATTCCAAACCATTATTCCGGCAAGATTAAATAAAAATGGTGGTATGGAACCTGTTTTAATGCCAGCTACGTTATTAAAAATAATCGTAAAGGTAATAGAAGTAAACAAAGGCTGTATTAAATACCATAAGGGGCCTAAAACAGTTTGCTTATAAACTGTTATAATATCTCTCTTTACAAAGAGCATTAGTAAATCTCGATATTGCCAAATTTCTTTAAAATTAAGCGAGAAAAATTTATTCTTGGGTGTTATTTCAAACAACCAGTCATTTGTATTTTTAGAGTCCATTTAAAGGGGCATAAAAATCTTAATTTAAAAAATTAACAAGATTTTTAACATTTTAAAAATTGTTTAAAAATGTCAAAAGGCGTTTAAAAAAACACCTCTTGACTATATTTGAATTTATTTTCGTTTGATCTTATTTATCTAAAACTTCAAAAGTTGAATTCATGCTTTTGAATTCTGGCACTATCTTTTTCATCTTAGATACAATATCATCATTTTCATAAAAATCGGCAATTCCGATCAATTCATCAACTTCATTATGAAGATTTTCATACTCATCTTGAATTTCTTGCGCAATCATAATCTTATTATGATGTGTTGGAAGAGTCTTAGAAGTATCATTTAACAATTCTTCATAAAGTTTTTCTCCAGGTCTTAAACCAACAATTTTAATTTTAATTTCTTTATCTGGAATGAAACCAGCCAACTTAATCATTTTTCGTGCTAAATCAATAATTCTAACTGGTTTACCCATATCAAAAATATAGATTTCACCACCATTACCCATTGCCCCAGCTTCTAATACAAGTTGACATGCCTCAGGAATTGTCATAAAATAACGAATAATATCCTGATGCGTAATGGTTACTGGTCCTCCCTCTGCAATTTGTTTGGTAAATAATGGTACCACTGAACCGTTTGAACCTAAAACATTTCCAAAACGAGTCGTAATAAACTTCGTGCCTCCTTCTACGTTTTCGTTTTGATTTTTTAAAAATAAAGACTGCACATATTTTTCTGCAATTCGTTTACTAGCTCCCATCACATTACTTGGGTTTACAGCCTTATCCGTAGAAACCATTACAAATTTCTTTACATGATATTTGCAAGCTAGGTCAGCAAGGTTTTTAGTTCCTTTAATATTAGTTTGAATAGCCTGAGAAGGATTCTCTTCCATCAAAGGTACATGTTTATAAGCTGCTGCATGAAAAACTACATGAGGATTATAATTTTTGAATACTTTCTCTAATGCTTTCTTACTTCTTACATCAGCAATTACTGCTACAATCTTTGCATTCAAATTCATAGTCTGAGTCTCTAGACACAAATTATGTAATGGAGTTTCAGCATGATCTAAAACAATAACATTTTTAGGGTTAAAGTTTAAAACCTGCCTTACAATTTCACTTCCAATCGATCCAGCTGCCCCAGTAATCAAAATAGTTTTATCTTTTAATTGCTTAGAAATTGATTTACTATCTAGAACTATAGGTTTTCTTTCTAATAAATCCTCAATCTGTATATTTTTTACTTTTTGAGAAATTTCCTTCTGATTTTCCCAATCGGAAATCAATGGAACAGTATATACCCTGTAATTAAACTCTAAACATTGATCAACAATAATAAGCTGTTCCTCTTTGGTTAAGCTTTTATCCGCTATAATAACTCCTTCAGCCGCTACAGATCGCATTAATGCAGGAAGTTTTTTTCTTAAAATTAAGATTGGCAAATCGAGCATTCGTTTAGAAGCATTCTGATTATTCTTATCTACAAAACCCACAATTTTAAATCGTGAAGGTGTTTCAAATTTTAAGGCATTAGCTACAGAAATTGCATTTGCATCTGTACCATAAATTACCGTTCGCACAAGCTTTGTTGTAGTTTTCTCTGAAAAATACATTTCAAAAGTCTGTTTCACAATTACGCGATACAAAAATAAACCGCAAAACGATAAAACTAAATTGATAAAAAGTGCTGTATTTAAAAATGCTTTATGCCCCGTATATAGCTCAAATATTAGATTTATAAATAGAAAGAAAACCAAAACTGACATTTGAGAGAAAAGAAGTTTTATTGCGTCAATATATGAGGAGTGTCTAATAATTCCTGAATATGTTCTAAAGAGCCAAAAGAAAAATATATTGACCCCTATTAAGCTCGCTACAAAATAAAAATCATGAGAAGTTATAATGTACCCGATTGCAGTACCATCAAAAAGCAAATAAGTAAAGGAAAATGAAAAAAACAAAACCATTACATCAATAGCAATAATAATCCACCTAGGCAAATAACTCAAATTATTAATATTTGCCCTAAGGTTTCTGGGAGAAAAGGATCTATATAGCAAAGAGACTATATTATTTGGTTTTTCAGTATTCAATTTAGCATTTTTTAAGTCAGTAAAATTTGAACTTTATACAAAAATACAAATTAAAGGTTTTAAATAATTACTTGATGGTGCAAATTAAATTTTAACACCTTTTTTCTTTTGCTTTAAAAATTCTAATAAGTAGGTTCCGTACCCTGATTTAAGTAGAGGTTGAGCTAATTGTTCAAGTTGGGCATCATCAATAAAACCTTGTCTCCAAGCAATTTCTTCAATACAGCCTACTTTTAACCCCTGCCTTTCTTCAAGAACTTGAACAAATTGTCCTGCTTGCATC
The DNA here is from genome assembly GCF_023272795.1 of Flavobacterium humidisoli. Lineage (NCBI taxonomy): Bacteria > Pseudomonadati > Bacteroidota > Flavobacteriia > Flavobacteriales > Flavobacteriaceae > Flavobacterium > Flavobacterium humidisoli. Next base: position 331,272 of record NZ_CP096829.1, read on the forward strand.
AAACTGTTAAAAGTTCCTGTATCTAGCCAAGCTGTTCCTCTACTTAAAATCCCTACTTTTAACTGACCTTTTTCCAGATAAACTTTATTTACATCTGTAATTTCATATTCACCACGAGCACTTGGCTTTATATTTTTTGCTATTTCCACAACAGAGTTATCATAGAAATATAGCCCTGGAACAGCATAATTCGATTTTGGTTCCAAAGGTTTTTCTTCTATAGAAATGGCATTTTTATTTTCGTCAAACTCCACTACTCCATATCTTTCAGGATCTGAAACATGATAGGCAAAAACAACACCTCCTTCTGGGTCGGCATTATCTTTTAAAAGTTGTTGCATATTTGTACCAAAGAAAATATTGTCTCCAAGTACTAAGGCCACTTTATCTCTCCCGATAAACTCCTCACCAATTACAAAGGCTTGAGCCAAACCATTTGGATCAGGCTGTTCTGCATAGCTAAATTTACAGCCAATTGCACTACCATCTCCCAAAAGTTTTTTAAAATGTGGTAAATCATGCGGAGTCGATATTATTAAAATCTCATTTATTCCTGCCATCATCAAAGTAGATAATGGATAATAAATCATCGGCTTATCATAAACCGGCATTAGTTGTTTACTTACCGCTAATGTTAAAGGGTGTAATCTTGTACCAGAACCTCCAGCTAGTATAATTCCTTTCATAAACTTAATTTTAGATTTTAGATTTTAGATTTTAGACGTTTAATTTTTCAAACCTCTAAAATTCTACTCTAAGATTTTTAAACAAACATTTTTTTTAAACTTTCCTTATAATTTGGAATATTTAAATTATAAATTGCTTTTATTTTTTCTTTATTCAACAATGAAAAACTTGGTCTCTTTGCTGGAGTTGGGTAAGATGCTGATGGAATTCCTCCTACTTTGCAATTATAACCTCCAAATTCTTTTATGCTTAACGCGAATTCGTACCAACTAATTTCTCCTTCATTCGAATAATTATAAACTCCAGGAATCCATTTTGAAGATTCAATGATATCAATCATTGTTTGTGCTAAATCTGCAGCATAAGTGGGCGAACCAACCTGGTCATTTACAACATTAATTTCATCCCTTTCCTCCATTAGTCGCTGCATCGTTTTTACAAAATTATTTCCAAATTTGCTATAAACCCATGAAGTTCTAATTATAACCGATTCTGGATTTTCTTTCAAACAAGCAATCTCACCAGCCAACTTACTTTCTCCATAAACATTTATAGGATTAGTTTCAGCCTCTTCATCTAAAGCAATTGATGAACAACCATCAAATACGTAATCTGTCGAAATATGAATCAATCTAGCATTATTCCCTCCGGTAAATCTTGCTATTAATTCTATTGCTAAGTGGTTCACTCTAAAAGCTAAATCTTTTTCTGATTCAGCTTTATCAACAGCAGTATAAGCTCCACAATTAAATATAATATTAGGACGAATTGCTTCTAATTGAGATTGAAGCATTTCTAAATTATCTAATGTAATTTGAGTTCTATCTGCAAATACCCATTTATATTGAGGATAAGAAGATGCTAAAACTGAAAGTTCAGATCCTAATTGTCCCGTTGCACCAGTTACTAGAATTTTTTTCATTAAAATAAACTATTACAATTTTCAATAAAAGGAAGAATTTGATCTTTTTCTGAAACTATTGCTTCTTCCAGATTCATTCCCCAATCAATATTCAAAGACGGATCATCGTATTTAATTCCGCCCTCAGAGGCTTTGTTGTAAAATTGATCACATTTATACATTACTGAAGCTGTTTCGCTAATAACAGAAAATCCGTGTGCAAATCCTTGAGGCACTAATAATTGTTTTTTATTCTCTGCTGATAATAAAACACTAAATGCTTTTCCATAAGTAGGAGAATCTTTTCTTAAATCTACCGCAACATCAATAATTTCCCCTTCTAAAACACGAACTAATTTTGTCTGCGCGAAAGGAGGATTTTGGTAATGTAACCCCCTTAAAGTTCCTTTCTTTGAGAATGATTGATTATCTTGAACAAATTCTATATTAATTCCTAAATCATCAAATTTTGTTTTACTATAAGATTCAAAAAAGTAGCCTCTTTCGTCTCCAAATACTGTTGGTTCTACAATTACCAAGTCTTTTATAAATGTTTCTTCAATTTTCATTTTTAATTTTATATTCATTTAAAGAAATTAATAATAACCTCCTTTATTCTATTTTTATCTATATTACTTAAATTTGATCCTGATGGCAAACATAATCCTTTTTCAAATAACTCTTCGGAAATCCTACTCCCATAATATGGATATTTTTTGAAAATTGGTTGCAGATGCATTGGCTTCCATAATGGGCGACTCTCTATATTCGCTTTTTCAAATGCAATTCTTAAACTTTCTTTTTCTTCTTCTGTTTTTAGGAGTACTGCATTAAGCCAATAATTAGAAAAGATATTATTGTTTAGATTGTCAAAAAGTTTTGCGTTTTCAACTTGTTTAAAGATTTCTTTATAAAATAAATGATTAGCTTGTCTTAAACTTATATTCTCCTCTAAGATTTTTATTTGTCCAAGTCCAATTCCTGCGCAAATATTACTCATTCTATAATTATAACCAATTTCGCTATGCTGATAATGTACCGCTGCATCTTTTGATTGAGTAGCATAAAAAATTGCTCTATCTTTTGTTTCTTTAGAATTTGAAATTAATGCTCCTCCACTAGAAGTCGTTATAATTTTATTTCCATTGAAAGATAAGATCCCTAAGGTGCCAAAACTACCACATTTTTTTCCTTTATAACTGCTTCCAAGTGCTTCAGCGCTATCTTCGATTACTGGTATCTCATATTTGTCAGCAATTGAATGTATTTCATCTACTTGATAAGGCATACCATATAAATGAACCGCTATAATTGCTTTTGGTTTTTTTCCTTTTTTTATTCGATCTTTAATTGCAATTTCTAAATTTTCAGGACAAATATTCCACGTGTCCAATTCGCTGTCTACAAAAATTGGGATGGCTCCCTGATACAGAATTGGATTGGCCGAAGCTGAAAAAGTCATACTTTGACAAATAATCTCATCTCCTTCCTTCACTCCTAACAAAACCAATGCTAAATGAATAGCTGATGTACCTGAATTGAGTGCCGAAACAAATAATTTCTCATCTAAATAATTTTCTAAAACACTTTCAAACTCATCAACATTTGGCCCTCCCGAAGTGATCCAATTTGTTTGTAAAGCTTTTTGAATATACTCTTGTTCAAAACCACTTAGTTCAGATAAGGATAAATAGATTCGTTTATTATCCATTAATTTTCCAGTAATCTGAAGGATAACGAATATCATCATCACCAACATTTGCAAGCGGTAATGTTGAAAAAGAAATTAGTTTTGAATCTTTTTCTAAAGACTCTATAGCATTCGCATAACCTGCAGGAATATGAACAATTTTACTTTCCGATCCACAAACAAAAACAGTTTCTATTATTAAATCTTTTGATGGATTCTCCCAGTTATCAATTTTTATAAAATGAATATTGAAAGAACCAGTTAAACAATAAAAGTTTTTGTTATCTAATTTATGTCCTTGCCAGGCACGAATAGGGTTTTCTTCAGAATTACTAATGATGTAGAATCTCTCGATATCCGTAAACTTAAAATCATTTACATACAAAATAGTTCCGCGATGATCGGAAAAATTACCTCCTTGTATTATTTTTGGAATCATGCCTTTAATTTTAAATCGCTTTTACTTAACAAATAAAACTTAAGTGTATATAATAAAAGTAATGGTGATATCACAATCACAAATAGTACTATATCACTAACCTTTTGATATAAAAAGATAATTAAAGCTGAAACTGCAATTTGAGCGATGGCGTAGTATAAAGACACCAAACGGTGTTGTATTTTATATTCATTACTTAAAACCTGATACAAATGAAGACGATGTGCTTCGAAAATATTTTGTTTTAAGTATAATCGATGCATAATTGTGCAAATGGCATCAACACCATAGATCGCTAAGAACAAAAGCCATACGAGAGAACTGGTTACTAATATCAATTTCAAAATCAAATAAATGACCCAAAAAGCAATAGCGATACTGCCAATATCCCCGGCAAAACATTTTGCCTTTTTTCTATAATTAAAAAACAAGAAAACTAAACTGGCAATCATGGCATACTTTATAAAAACAGCATCAAAGAAAAATTGAATGTTTTTGTTCACGTATAAGAGTGCGCCCATCACAACCAAAGTATATAATCCTGTGATACCATTAATTCCATCCATAAAGTTATAAGCATTCATCAATCCTATTGCCAGGATATATGCAATAATAACTCCATAAAAAGGCATCAGGGTAAATACTCCTAAATCATAAAAAATCAAGGTAATAGCTAAAAAGTGAATTGAAATCCTGATTTTGTTAGACAGACTCCGAATATCATCCCAAAAACTCACTAAGCTGACCAAAGTAATCCCGGTAAAGAAAAAATAATTCGTCTGAATATTTTGCAAAAAATAAATTAGAGCAGAAAACCAAAAAATGATTCCGCCGCCTCTTAAAGTGATTTCAGTATGTGAACTTCTTTGATTTGGTTTGTCAATGATATTAAACCGATCTGCCACTTTAAAATAAAGCAACATTATTATCATTAGTACAATTCCAATAACTGTATATTCCATTATTTTTAATTAATTTCTTTTATCCAAACATTTGGCTCACTGCTTACAAATAAACAAGAGAGCCATCCCTTTAATGACATTCGTTTGTATAGATCTATATCAATATTAGTGTAAGCTGACTCAAAGAACTCTTTAGTAAGCTTACTATTTTCCCTCTCTATAATTAAAATATTGTTAGGGTTATAAAATGCATATTTTTGAACTTCAGAATTTGTAGTGATTATTTTTCTTCTAGCTCCAATGGCCTCAAATGTTCTCATAGTGAGGCCTTTTTGCCCTGGATGATTTATATCTAAGATAACTTTTGATTCTTGATAAAAACGAAGTAAATCACTTGCAATTAAACTCTTAAAACTCAGTTTTTTATAGTTAAACTTTTTAAATGTTTTATCAAAAATTTTTTTATAGAAATAAACGATTCTACCTTGCATGTAGTAATAACAAAATGCTTTAAGGTTATTGTTATTACACCAAATTGCAATTTTATTACTGATTTCGTATCTATCTGAATGAGCTGTTCCTAAAAAAAGTAAATCATTTGAAATTTCAGAGTTTGAAATTGAATCAACACTTTTATAAAAATCTAAATAGAAAAGTGGTCTAAATTCTAATCCATACTTAATTGCATCATCTGAATCAAAAGAAAATTTCTTATGAAAATATTTTAAGATGTTTACTGCATTTTTATTATTTAAAAAAGAATCCCATGTGTAAAAAATACATTTACAATTAGGATGTATTTTTTGAAACTCTTTTAAAAAAAACTCAGGGATAACCTCTCCTTTGTTTACAAATAAAAAATCATACTTTTTATTAATCGTATTTCTTAAAATTTTTGAATAATACTTATTAATTAGTACCTGAAGTAAACTTCTTTTAAGTCGAATTATTCCTTTGACAAAATTATTGTTTGATGGCCTTTCATCATAATAATCAACATTTGCTCCCAATTCCTCTAACTTTTTGATAATCTCTTTTTCAAGATTAAAAGTTTGAACAGAAAAGAACAGTACATTTTTATTTCCAAGAACTTCTTCAATCATCATTTTAAAAGACCTTTTTTCTTCATCTCTTCTAATGATTTGCTTAATTTATCTTCCTGAATTTCTTGTTGTAGAACCCAAGACGAAAATTTATTAATACCTTCTTTAAAATACACCTTAGGCTCAAATCCCAAAATATTTTTAATTTTAGTTAAATCAGCATAGTTATGACGAATATCTCCTAGTCTAAATCTCCCTGTAATAGTTACAGGAACATCTATATTGTAAGCTTTAATTAATGAATTAGCCACATCAAGAACATCTGTCGCAACACCAGTTCCAACGTTAAAAACATGACCATTTGCTTCTTCTTTTTCAATTCCAAGGATAGTAGCTTCTACCACATCATCTATATAGACAAAATCTCTCGTTTCTTTTCCATCTTCAAAAATTTGAATCGAATTATTATTTCTAATTTGTGTTGAAAATATAGATAAAATTCCCGTATAAGGGTTTGACAAAGACTGCCCCGGACCATAGACATTTTGATATCTAAAACCTACTGGCGCGATTCCTATTGTTGGGCACACAGTCATAATCATTTGCTCTTGATTTTGTTTAGTGATACCATAAACAGAAGAAGGATGAATTTTTGAATCCTCATCAGTTGCTAATAATTCAAGAATTTGGTTATCCGCATATGTCAGCTCAAAATTTCCAGCAAGCATATCATTTTCTTTTCTATGAGAAGGATAAATTATTCCTAATTCTGGATGTCTATATTTTCCTTCACCATAAATAGATCTAGAAGAAGCAATTACAATTTTTTCAACAGAATTATTGTTATTTGCTAAAATGTCAAGCATAATGGCAGTTCCTTGAATATTTACTTCTGTGTATTTTTCAATACAATACATCGATTGACCAGTTCCCGTTTCTGCAGCAAAATGAACTATTACTTCTTGATTTTCAATAGCTTTCTGCCAATCATTTCTTGATGTAACAGTTCCATTTATAAAAGTAACTTTGTCTTTTATACTTTTAAATAATGGTGATGTAACCTCTGGATTCTCGCCATGTATTTGCTTTGAAAGATTATCTAATACCGTTATTTTATGTCCTTTTTCAATAAGTTTCAATGCAAGGTTACTCCCAATAAAGCCTGCTCCGCCAGTTATAAGTATGTTTTTCATCTTTAAAATTTCATTTTATTTTTTACAATTTTCTTGATTTTTTTATTATTGTTTCAAAGGATTAATAGTTTTCAAAACTATCTTACACCTTTCTGAAAGAAGTTTTTTTTTTATTTAATCGACTAATTAAATTTTATGTTATCTGCTAAAAAACTATGCAAAATATATTATTCAATTTTTATTTTATTCTCGATTAATTTTGCAAAATATTCGGCTCCAGCGTGAGTTAAATGTGAGCAATCTTGACTTATAAACTTACAATCAGGAGTAAAAACGGGAATATTACCATTTTTATCAATTATTAAACCAATAAGATCAATGTACTTATCTCCCCACTTCGTTTTCATTTTATAATTTCCTTCAAGATAACCTTCTCGCATGTTTATTCTTTGCTCACAATAATTTGGCTTATGCCTGTTATTATAAATTACGCCATTATTCTTACCAAAATTTTTTGTCCCGATAATCCATGTCCTTTTCATATCTATACTAAAGTGGGCGATTATTTGTTTTAAATTTAAATTAGAAGAAATTTCGTTTGATTCAGAGAGATAAATATAATCAGCCATATTTAACCTAGATTTAATATCCTTACATCCATAAATATCAAAAACATATGATATTTCAATTTTGTCTCTATATTTTGATTCTAACAAGATATTCGCCCAATCTCTTGCAAAACTGTTTCCAATTATTAAAATTTTTACTTTCTTAACATCTGTAAAATTCTTATCCAACTTATAAATTCGGTCATTATAAAGGGCATGCATATTTCGTTTTACATTGTTTTTTGTTATTTCTAACTCTGGCACATCATTAACCACACCTGCATTTTTATATATAATAAGAGAAATCGCCGTTGTTGCAAATGACAAGAAAAGTACCCCACTCAATAATAATTTTAAAGAAATTATTTTTTTATCCCTAAATATTTGCTCAACGAAGTAATATGATAATATAGAAAAAATTATTATAATAATAAAAAGCAATAAAAAAACTTCAATTGTAATTGAGTCTGATATAGTATACCTATAAAAGGCTAAAACCACTTGATGCCACATGTAAAGGCTGAAACTAATTTTACCTATAAATATCATTAGTTTATTTTCTAAAATAAAAGAAGAAAATTTATCTTGATTTTTATTCGATGTAATCAATAAACCTAGTGTTGTCAAAACTGCAAATAATATTTTCCAATCATTAGAAATTCTAATGAAAAACACACTTAACAGTGATATTAAAAAAGCAAATTTATATTTTCCGTTTAAATTCTTGTTAATAGTTAATATTGCACCTATTCCACCAAACGACAGCTCCCAAAAACGGTATTGAATCAAATAAAACTTTGAATTAGTATCAGAATAAAAGAAAAACAAAAGCACAGAAATTGCAGATAATAATATCAATAATGGAAGAATATATTTTACCTTCTTACTATTCCCAAATATCAAAAACAAAATAGGGTAGATAAAATAAAACTGCTCCTCAACCCCTAAACTCCAAGTATGCATTAAAGGCTTATATTCATTTACAATATTCCAATAGTCATGTGTTGTTATAAGTTGTAAAATATTGTTTGCAAAAAAATTAGTTGCCACGACAGATTGTGCTAAATTTTCCAAGTCATCAGGCAACATAACTATAACACCTATAACTATAGTTAGTGTTAAGATAAGCAGTACTAGAGGAATAATTCTCCTTACCCTTCTTATATAAAAATTAGTAACAGAGAACTTATTTTCTTTTGACTCCCTATATACTATAGTAGTAATTAAATATCCACTAATTACAAAAAAAACATCAACCCCTAAATAACCATTTGAGAAAAAACCGAAATGAAAAAATATAACCGCTAATACTGCAATAGCACGCAACCCATCTATATCAGTTCTATAATAGTCCTTTATTTTATTATCCATTTAAAATTTAAAATTATACTCTTAATAACCTTTACACTTTTTAAAAATCATCAATTAAAGAATTTCATTTTTCTTTATTTTGCATATCATTTCAAAATAAACATTTGTCATAATAAACAAAACGTTTAAGCGCTCCCTAAAATTCATTTACAACTTTCTCAATATATTAAAATAGCGTATAAAACCAACATTGTTTCTAGTAATGATTTTAAATTTAATTAGGTAAAATAATATCTTCTCCAGATTAGAAAAATAACTCTTGTAAGTTAACTCTTCCTTAATTACTTTTTGAAAAAACAACAAATCAAAGACATTGTTAATAATGCCTTGCTTGACTTTTTCATCGCCTTTGTTCATTAAAACGCTATGTATAATTGAAAATATCATTTTTATATATAATATTTTGAATTTTTCATAGTAAACTTCAAGTTTGTTCTTTTCTTTAAGGAAATCATAAAGACCGTCTAATACTATTGCCTTATCCAAAATTTTGGAAGAAATTGTTCTCATTATCGACCCTGGCCTTTGCCTATACCCTATTAAAACAGTCTCAATTTTTGAAACCTTATTGGCTGAGTAGAATGACCTGAATATAAAATCTAAATCTTCGAACCAAAGTCCTTCTTTAAAAATTAAGTCATTTTTTTTCAAAAAATCTCGTTTGTACATCTTGTCCCAGACTGCTAATGAGATATTATTTTTAAAAAGTATATCCATTTTATCTTCTAACAAAACTAAATCACCTTCAAAATTTATTTTATCAAATCTAAATTTCTTTTTATCAAAATTTATAAATTCGTAATAAGGTGCCATAACAATATCAGAATTATTTTGTTTAGCAGTTTCGAACATTTTATTAATAGCGGATTTATTTTCAATATAATCATCACTATCAAAAAAAACTACATACTCTCCTTTTGCAAATTGAAGTCCATAATTTCGAGCCGAACTCAAACCTCCATTTTCTTTTCTATACAATGTAACATTATCAAAGCGCTGAGTAAAATCAATTGCTATATCAATAGAAGAGTCTTTTGACCCGTCGTCTACCAATATCACTTCAATATTATCTTCTATAGGTAAAAGACTATCTAAAAATTGATGAAAGTATAATTCAACATTATAAAAAGGTACAACAATACTAATTTGGGGTATTTGAGCACTCATAATTTATTTAAAGTTTAATCCTATCAGCAACACTAAAAATAATTGGCCATAATAAGATTGTACCTACCGCGTACCACATATTATTAAATGTGGCCAAGAGAATTATTGAATTTAATGATGCAAGGGCTGTTAGATAATATTTGCTGTCTTTTTTAATTAATAAGGGATAAACCAAAGAACTTATCATAATAACAACATACATAAAAATTAAACCAAAAGAACCTAATGCTAAATAGGAACCGTAGTACACTGTTGGTGCATTTAATAATGGCGTAACTAAATAGTATGAAGGATCAAATGCTTCTATTTCGTCTTCATAACCAAAAATTGCAACTAATCTTTTACTAATGAAATCGGGAAACAATTGAGTTGTCGCAAAAATACCAATATTACTAATCTCAAAATGATCTTCTTTTTCAAGAATTATATTTTGAAGGTTTCCCATAGGGGAAATTATATATATATAACTCCAATAAAATTCTACTGGTACTCCGCTATCAAGAAAAGAGTCAGTAGCCCCTGCAACACGTAAGAGATATTCTTTATCATCTTTAGTTTGCTCTGCCCTAATATTTCCAACAACTCCAAATAAATAAAGTACAAGTAAAACTATACCTAGTGACCTAAAAACACTTATGAAATTGATTTTTTTTAATCGTATTAAATACAAAAAAACAAATGCAGAAAAAACTATCATAAAAGCACCTCGATTCATAATAAGTACATATGGAATCAAAGTCAATAAAAATTGAAAGAAAGCTTTTCTATTCTTGATTGCCAAATAACGATCAGCCAATAGGATAGATAAAAAAATATTGAAGGTACCTAAAATTGAATGAAGTGTAGGAATACCTTTGAATTCATCATATGAATAAGAAGACACCAAGAAAGTCTTTACAATAGGAATTGTAAATTCATATAAAAAATCTAAACTATATCCAATTGCAATGAAGTAAAGTGCTTTTTTGATGAATAAAGGACTTAAGTCAACATTATTTACATTTATTTTCAGCGTTTTCTTTTGCAAAAATGTCAAAAGAAAAGCCAACAGAATTGTGATAAACAAAAAACCTAACAAAAATCCGCTTAATTTTGGAAACAAATCTGACCAACCAATTTGATAAAGCAGTAAAAGTGAAGAGAAAGAAATTACATATACAAAACAAGGAAGATACAATATTTTATGATTCATATTTCTAGGAGAAAATTTGTGTTAACCATTCCTCTAAAGAAAGTACTATTCTTTTATTTTGTTCAATATTAGCCCCAATAAAACTTTCTTCAATATTGATATTGTCTAAATCGAATAGTGAAACCATTCCCGACTTTCCTACAATTTCATCTTTTTCAAAAAAAGTATTATTAGTTGCAACTTTTGTATTGCAAGCTAAAGATTCTATAACTCTCATAGCTAATCCTGTTTGTCGTGAATTACTGACATCAACCATTATACGACTCTTAGACAATATATCTAAATATTTTATTCTTTCCATATGTTTAAATGAAACAACAGATCTGTCAAGTGCTTTTCTTTTGAGAAAATATTTAACACGAGTCGTAAAAGGCATATATAAAAAAGGTTTTAAAGTATAACCTTTTACTGAGCAATATTCTTTAAATTTCAAAATGGCTTCATATCGCTCTTCAAAAAAATAACCCATAAAAAAGAAATCATATTCATATACTTTCTTTTTTTCTCTGTGCTCTTCAACATCTTTTGTATAAAACAATGGAACATACTGGATATCAAAATCTTCACAGTCCTGAAAATCAAAAGTCTTAACAACTTCGAATGAATTAATTAAATGCTTAAAAGGATTTGTTCTCTCAGAATCCCATTGATACATTATAGTTTTGCAATCTAAATTATTTAGTTTAAAAGCATCTAAAAAAGAAGGTGGCAACATATACCCTCTAATTACAAATAGATAATCATATCTTTTATTAGCTATCGAATTTAAAATTTTAGTATAATGTTTAGCTTGGAACCTTTGCATGTAGTTGCCAAAAAAATTATTTACAATGTTAAAATCGTAGCTGTAAGATCGCTCTGCAAAAAAATCAACATTAGCCCCCATTGATTCCAGCTCACTTTTAATCATTTTTTCGTAATCATGGAATATAGGACCAATAAACAATATTTTTTTATCTTGAAAATTCATCAATTTTTGAATACATTAAAAAACACTTGTGAGCATAAAAGTTGACAACCTAATTTAATAACCATTTATAAATCATTCTATTTAATAATCCTTTATTTTTTAAACCTATAAAAGAATCAACTAGTTTTTTTCTTTGGAGGTCAAATTTATCACCATATAAATAATTAACTTTTTCAATCTGTAAAATGTAAGGCAATAAATAATTACCATCATTAACTCTTGAAATAAAACTTTTTATTCGATTTCCAAATGTTATTTTTTCTTTTTCAGTAACTGTTCCAGTATGGCTACGATAATACATTAACGGCTCCTCAATATAAACTACATTTCCAAATCCATAACCTATTAAAGCAAGTAGATAGTCGTGCATAATAATATGTTCCATATCTGATTTAAGCATTTCTTCCTTCATGCACCTATTAATTATGCAAGTACATCCTGTTATTATATTAACGATAAGAAGTTTTCTGAAAGTAAATTTTTTAGGCACGAACTTATGAAGCTTCCAAAATGAATTATTTGTGACAATATCATTTTGATCAATTAAACGTAAATCATGAAAGCAAACTAAAGGTTTCCCATCATCGTGAGATTTTAGATTTATAGCATTCATTTGGATTTCAATTTTATTTCTGAACCAGATATCATCTTGATCACATAAGGCAATATAATTGTTCGTCGCTAAAGAAATAGCAAGTTTGAAAGATTTGTTCGACCCAAGATTGACATCATTAAAAAAGAGTTTTATGTTTCTATTCTTATCTTGAAACATTTTTAAAATTTCTTTTGTATTATCTGATGAACAATCGTCAACAATAATGATTTCATTTATATCATATGTCTGCTCTAAAATAGAGTTTAACTGTTTTTCTAAAAATGCACTTCCATTATATGTACACAATACAACACTTACCTTATTTTCTTCGTAATACATAATTTTAAACTATTTTTTTAATGCTAATCTGTAAACTCTAAATCTCTGAAAAACACTAAGAATCAATAAACTAATTTGATAAATCACAATTTGTCATAATAATTCATCAAATTATCACAAAATTTTTCTTCTAAAAAATTTGATATTGCATAATTGTAAGCTGTAGTTGTCACTCCTTCATATTTTTCCTTGTTAGTAATGATATCACTCATGTAGTTAACAAGCTCATTCTCGTTATTATAAAGAAAACCGGTTTTGTTATGTTCAACAATTTCGGCAGTTCCGCTATCATTATATCCAAAAACAATACAGAAATTTAACATGCTTTCTACAGTAACTCTGCCCATTGCTTCGTTTCTTGAACACATTAAAAATGCAGTTGCTTTTATCATTAACTCATCAACGTCCTTTCTAAAACCAAGAAAATCAATATCGTTTTCAAGTCCGATTTTTACTACTTTTTCTTTTAAATAATTCTCGTAATCCGATGAACCTTCCCCAACTATTAAGAGTTTATATCCATTATTTACTTTTACGACTTTACTAAAAGCATCTATTGCTTCTTCTACACCTTTACTTTTAGTGAGTGCTGAGCAAAATAAAAAGTACTTTTCTTTTGGCTGAGGTTTAGAAAAAATTGGCTTCTTTCTAACCGCATCATGCAAAACAAATGCTTTTTCGACAACATCAAAACCACGTGCAACACCATTTGTAATGCAAATGATATTATCTGTTCTTTTTATCCTCTTTTTATATTTTTGAATTCCGCCAAAAAGATAAAGACCATAACTTGGATGTATATATTCTCTTAAATGCCAAATATGTCTAATATTTTTGTTTTTCGCTAAAGCGACACCAATTGCAACTACTCCAGAATTTGAATGAATAATATTAATCTTATTTAAATCAACTATATCATATAATTCCTTAATTGCTAGTGAGTTCAAATATTTTTTATAAAATACCCGTAAAATATTTTTCAAATAACTAATTATTCCATCAGTTTTAGGCCGTAATTCATTCCTGAAACTTACAATATGATAATCCCATCCATTTTTGTCAAAAAAATCACAAATCATTCCTCTTAGAGGAAAAACTACTGTAACAAAAACGCCTCTCTCTTTTAAAGAAGATACAATATTTATTAAAGATTGATTTGCTCCGTATGCTCCTCCATCATGGGCTATAAAAAGTATTCTATTTTCCATATGCAAAATATCTTATTTTGTCTTCCTTAAATAGTAGGTTTGAGATATGAGAGTAAAAAAAAGACGAATAACGGTCTTAGGGCAATAAATTAATGCATTAGCAATTCCTTGATTTCTTAATACTAATAAAAATAATTCCCATCTTTCTCTATGCGAAACTTTTTTCTTATTTCTATCATTTGCAATCAGCCAATAATTTGTAAGATGACAACCCAAAAAAAGTGTCTTATTGTATTCTTTAACCTTTTTTTCATTATAAAATGCCTCTAAAAAAAGCCTTGTTCGCGGTATATAAGTTCTATAATCCCACCCCACTTCATCATTGTAAGAATTTATTAATGTATAATCTATAAATTCACAAATTGAACTACCATTTTTTTCTACATACTTTAAAACCATAATAATTGTACCTACCATACTAGATAAATTATTATAATAATCTTGTAAAGACGGTTTGATTTTTTCTATATTATACACGCATGAAGACATTGTAAAAGAGCTTGAAAAAACAATAAAACTCTTAAATTCTTCAATTAATTGTTCAAATCCAATTGTTCTAAATGAAACTCCTTTACAAAAATTAAAGAAAACGGTATTTTCTTCTCTATCTAATAATTCCAAAAGATAGTCCACTATACTCTCTTTTACAAAATCATCATCTGATAAAGTCCATAACCATTTTGTATTACAGTTTTCAAAACATCTCGCAATATTTGCATCTCCACCAACATTAACACTATTTCTTACTAAGCTAATTTTACTTAACTCTTCCCTAGTCAGTAGGCTTTCAACAGAAGATTTTGAAAAATTATCATAGACAATTAAATTAACACGATTATTTAGCTGTGGAATTAATAGTCTAATTTGTTTTTGAATTGCTTGTGGCCTATTATAAGTAGGTATAGCAATTGTTAATATTGGACAATCTTTTTTTAACTTGCTATCCATTATGCCATTCTTTTTTCTTGCTAATAAAAATAGAATAAGTCCATATAAAGGCTATTACAGTCAAAATCATATAACCAGATGTCAGACCAATTACGCCAAAATAGTTTCCAAGAGTAAGCGTAGAAATACAACATAGTATCCCTATTACCAAACTTGGAACCAACATAGGCTCTTTTTTATGGCAGCGCATATAAGTTGCCCAGCTAGAAATAGCATGATTGAGTAGAATCGGAATCATCATAAAAAGCATAGGCAAATACGGGAGAAATCTCTCTGACAAATTCTTACCTCCTATTTTTATTTCAAAATATCGCAACACAAAAATGATTGCAAAGAGAGTTGTGAGTGCAAGTATATTAAGCAGAGTAGATTGCAAAAGTGTTCTATTAAATAATTCATCTAATTTTCCGTACTCTTTCTGTGCTATTAAACTTGAAAAAACAGGGATCTTTGTCGAAATCCAACTAAACGCTAATGAAAAAATAGAATTCAAAATAGTTAATGTCATTCCCATCTGACCTGCGACAATAGCTCCTTCTGTAGCAAAAAGAACTGGGTTGAAAAGCTGAAATATGAAATAACCACTTATCCAACTTAAAGCAATTTTCCATTGGAAAGGAAAAATCTCAGATCTATAATTTACAGTCCATTTGTCAACTTTTGTCCATATAAATTTTAGCATTTTAATTTTAGAGCTAAATATTATCCATATTGGAACAATTAAAAAAGCTAAAGTCGCTGCTATAGGTGACGAATACAATTTAAATCCATATGAAAACAAACCTATTAATAGTAATAGTTGTATTAACTGTTGCAGAAATCTTATTTTTGCAACCTCTTTAACTCTTCCAAGACCTTCAAAATATGCCAGTAAAGGAGAAACCATTAAAGATAAAGAAGTTGTGATTGATAATATTAACCATGGAATTTGCCAATCTACATTAATGTTCTCTTTTCCAAATTTGTTAAAGAAAACATATCCTGCGATCACCAATCCAAAAAACAATAATATTGCTATTACTGCAAACCACTTTAATGTAAATCGCAACAATGAACTTAATCTAGAGCTTGACTCTACAGAACCCGTAAAACTAGTTTTATTCTGCCAAATCAGATTTGAATTTTCATGAGCAACAAATTGAGTGATAATTCCTGACAAACCCAACTCAAAAAAAATCTGAATGGCTAAGATGCTACCAAAGGTATAATAATATCCTTGCTCTACTTTTGTTAAGCATTTCGCAACCATCATCAGTGAAATGACACCTCCTCCTGCTTGTATTATTCTTGATAAAATTGTAAAAGCAATCGCGCCATCAATTCCAATTTTATTGGCACCTATTCTAATTAATTTAACCACATTAAGAATTTAAATATTCGCGAATAACATCAGCTATATAATCATAATGAGATTCATTCAAACCTGGCCATACGCCTAACCAAAAGGATTGATTCATTATAGCATCTGTATTCTCCAAAGTACCTACTAGCCTATGTTCAATATTGGCATAAGCAGGTTGTCTTAATAAATTACCTCCAAACAACAAACGTGTTCCAATTTTATTTTTTTCTAAATGCTGTACCAGCATATGACGATCATTTGCATCACCTTCACGAAGTGTCAAAAGAAATCCAAACCAAGAAGGTTCAGAATTTGGAGTAGGTTCAGGAAGAATAAAAACCTCTTCAAACTCTTTCATACGCTCATACAAGGCAGCATAATTTTCTTTTCTACGCTGTACAAATTTATCTATTTTTTTTATTTGAGAAACACCAAATGCAGCTTGCATATCAGTTACTTTCAAATTAAAGCCAATATGAGAATATGTATATTTATGATCATAACCATAAGGTAATGTTCCTAATTGTTGTCCAAAACGACATCCGCAAGTATCATCTTTACCAGGTTCACAATAGCAATCGCGTCCCCAATCACGAAAACTTTCAGCTAATTTACTCAATACAGGATTATTTATTAAAACTGCACCACCTTCTCCCATAGTGATGTGATGTGCAGGATAAAATGAAAAAGTTGCGATATCACCAAAAGTTCCCGTTTTCTTTCCATTATAAGTCGCTCCTAAAGAATCACAATCATCTTCAACAACCCAAAGATTGTGCTTTTTTGCAACACGCATCACTTCATCTAAATCAAAAGGATTTCCTAATGAATGAGCAATCATAATGGCTTTAGTTTTAGGACTTACAGCCACTTCAATCATATCAGACTTGACATTATGTGTCGCAATATCAACATCAATGAAAACTGGAATTGCGCCAAATTGAATTATTGGGTTTATTGTTGTTGGGAAACCTGCTGCCACTGTGATAACTTCATCACCTGGCTTGATAGCTCTTTCTCCTAATTTTGGAGACGTTAGGGCATAAAATGCAACTAAATTAGCAGAAGATCCAGAATTTACAAGTAGAGATCTATGTGCGCCGAAATAAGCTGCAAAATCAGCTTCAAATTTATTAGCAAAACGACCTGCAGTTAGCCATCCGTCTAAAGCAGCATCAACTCCAAATAAAATATCTTCTTCATCTAATACTTTTCCAGTAACTGGAATATAATTCTCCCCAGCAACAATAACTTGAGTTGATTTCTTTTTTGCAATTTCTTTTAAATTATTTAGTAGAGAATCCTCTTTTATATTTTGTAACATATCAATGACTGATTAAATTTTATTTTAATTTTCTAATTATTTTTACTTAGCTGATTCCAAAGAATGGTTCTATTAATAGAATCATTTATTGTAAATATTTCTTTTATATTTAAATCTTTTACAATTTTATTAGTATTAGGAACCAATTTAGAAATATTCAAATAATTTTCTTTTGATGATTTGGACAGAATTTCCACTTTAGCAATAGATTGACCTTGTACTTTTAAAGCCAATTCATTTAAAGATATGGGAATATTACTTCCTAGGTTATATATTTCTCCTACTTTCCCATCGATTAATGATTTTAAAATGGCATATGCCATATCGCTAGCATATAAATAACTTCTTTCGGTTAAACCATTTCCTAATATCCTAATTGGCCCTCCCAAAATTGCATCTCTAATAAAACTATTAACGGCCCAAGGTTTTTCAAGATCTTGATATGGCCCCATAAATGCAAAAGGCCTTAAAATTATTATAGGCAACCTTAGATTATTCTTATAATAAGAACATAAAGTCTCTGCAATTCTTTTAGATTCAGCATAACAATTAGAGATATTAAGCCCCTCAATAGGACCGAAAGAATTTTCATTGATTAATTGATCTGTTTCGTTTTTACCATATACTTGGTGTGAACTTAGATGAATAATTTTTTTTAAATTCTGAATTCTTGAAGCAACATCTAGTATAGATTGTGTTCCTTTATAAAATGTTTCGATAGTTCTTAATGGATCAGAAACATGTTCTCTATTATCCGGTGAACCGGCTGCATGTATAATGTAATCTATATCATTGGGCAAATCATGCAAATACCTAACGTCTTGTTCTATGAATCTTACAAAAGGTTTTTCAGACAAGTGCGGAACTTCTTCTTTAAATTTAGCTATATCTCTAGCTAGTAAGCATAATTTGATATTTACATCACTAGCTGAATTTATATAAGAAACCATTTCAACAATCCACTTACCAACAAAGCCGGTACCTCCTGTAACAAGGATAGATTGATTATTTAAAACCGAAAAGCTTTCGATATCTACACAAGAAGTCTTACAATCTTCAAATACAATTTTATTTTTAGCTAAACTCATTATTTTCGATTTCTCATTAAATCCATAACTACTTCAATAATAATATCTTCCTGTCCTCCCACTATTTTTCTTTTACCTAATTCACAGTAAACATCTCTGGGATCTACTTCATATTCACTTGAAATTCTCGTAACATGTTTAGCAAAACCAGAAAAAACTCCAGATAAACCACTTACAATACTATCAGATTTTATGGTAGGAACTGTGGTCATTATTTTTTTCTCGGCTATATCAGACGCATCAAGAATTTTATATAAGTCAACTCCCGTAACATAGCCCATTTTTTCTAAAACAGCAACCAAAACTTCTAATTGAGCATTACCTGCTCCTGCTCCAAAACCTCTAGCAGTTCCATCAAGAATTTTAGCTCCCGACTCAATAGCAGTAATTGAATTTGCTATTGCCATTCCAAGATTATTATGTGCATGAAAACCTACAGGAACTTTTAATCCATTCACTAATGCTGAAAT
Source organism: Flavobacterium humidisoli (assembly GCF_023272795.1). Lineage (NCBI taxonomy): Bacteria > Pseudomonadati > Bacteroidota > Flavobacteriia > Flavobacteriales > Flavobacteriaceae > Flavobacterium > Flavobacterium humidisoli. The sequence continues at coordinate 350,689 of NZ_CP096829.1, forward strand.
TTTTTCTTGTACATCTGAAGGTAAGTATGCTCCAGCAGAGTCCATAATTATAATACCTTCTGCACCATAAAGCTCCATTTTCTGTGCTTCTTCAACCAGAATTGATGCAGATGCCATGTGGCTCATCATCAATACTCCATATGCTTCTTTACCTCTTTCTCTTACATATCCTAAATGACGCTGTGTAATATCTGCTTCTGTACAATGAGATGCTACCCTAATAACATCTACTCCAATATCTATAGCATTAACTAAATCGCGTTTTATAGTTGCGAATCCAGGAATAACATGTATTCCTAATTTACTTTTATTAAGGTGTTTTCTTGCAGTTTCTAAAATCGTTTTATCATCTTCCTTACTTAATCCAACTTGAAGTGAAGATGCACCTAATCCATTACCATGCCCCACTTCTACTACAGGTACTCCCGCATGATCGGCAGCTTGTGCATAGATTGCGATCTGTTCTGCACTTAACTGATGTGAACAAGCATGATTTCCATCTCGTAATGTAGGATCACTAATTAATATTTGCTTAATCATTATGAATTAATTGATATTATTTAAGTATTTTGAGTATTTTTCTGCAACGGCTATTGCCGCGCAATTGATAATATCTAAATTACCAGCATATTTTGGAAGATAATCTCCTAATCCTTGAGCCTTTACCATTATTACTATCCTTCCATTTTCAAAAACAGGCGGAACTAATAAACTGTATCCAGGCACATATTCTTGTATCTTTTCGATCATTATATCAATTTCCTCATTTAACAATTCCATATCAGGATTTTCTACCTGAGCAAATATTGTCGTTTGCATATCAATACAAGGATTTGCAGGATTTAAATTTAAAATCGCTTTTGTTTTTAAGACATTCGAAAAATGTTTTATTCCATTTTCAGTAGTATCTACATACTCATCTAAATTTAATCTTGTTGCAGGTCCAGCACTTCTAGATGCAATACTTGAAACAACTTCGATATATTGCACATTTTTTTGAGTTTTACCAATTACATAGGCAATAGGAATTGATGCTTGACCACCGCAGGTAATCATATTCACATTTCTGTGTTCAGTAATATCAACTAAATTTACTGCAGGAATACAAAATACACCTAATTTAGCAGGTGTCATATCAACAACAATCTTACCTAATTTATCTAAAATATCCCAATGAATTTTAGCATCTTTAGCCGAAGTTGCGTCAAACACCAAATCTACTAAATCTGAATTCTTAACTATTGCATTTATACTTTCATCTGAAACCTTCACTCCCATAGCTATTGCCTTAGCCATACCTGGTGATGATAAATTCCTACCAATGAATAGAACACATTCTAAAAATTCAGATCGTTGAATTTTTATTAATAAATCAGTACCAATATTTCCGCTTCCTAATATTGCGACTCTTAATTTTTTCATTTATTATATTTTAACTTCAATGTTAGTAGATTTAAGATGCAAACCATTTAACATGTTTTTACTCAATTCGTCTCGTGAAATAAATGGAGATAAATCTTCCAAAGGAGGAGATATTAAACTACCATCACTTTGGATAGCCAAACCTAATTTTGGAACGAATAATTGATGTGGATGCATAAAAACTTCACAAATTACAGGTCCAGAAATTTCTTGAATTTCAGGAATAAATTTATCAAAGTCTTCCCATGTTCTAATCTGATAAGAAGGTATTCCAAAAGCTTCCGCTAATGCACTAAAATTGGGGCATGTTACACCTGAGTTAGTGTCAACTCCAGCTCTCCTACCATTAAAAAGGGCATTTTGTGTATGCTTAATCATCAAATAACCATCGTTATTAAAAATAAATAATTTTACTGGTAATTTATAGTGGACTATTGTTTGCAATTCTTGCAAATTCATCATCATTCCACCATCACAATTTAAGCACATAACTTCTCCTTTTTCTCTGGCTACAGATGATCCTATTGCTGCAGGCAAACCATATCCCATCTCCCCCAAACCAGTAGAAGTCATTAATCTTTGATCTTTACCAATTCTCAATACCTGATGACCGCTCAAAAGTGCAGTTCCCATGTCTGTAGTAATATGCTGATCAGTTTTCAAATAAGAATTTAATCTTTCCATAAATTGATAAGAATTAATAAATCCGTCTTTATCGGGATGATCTTCTGAATTAAACCAAGGATATTGTTTACGATAATTATTACAGATCTCAATCCAATCTAAGAAATCTGATGTTTTATTCAACTCTTTATCAAGCATTTTTCTTATAAAATCTCCTGCATCAGCATTTACAGAATATTTATATCTTTCTTTATATTTATCTAATTCAAATTTATCAACATCGACAACGACAATATCTGCTTCTCTAGCTAGCTCATTAATATCATAACCAATCTGCGAGATAGCCATTCTTGTTCCAATACAGATCAATAAATCACAATTTTGAAGAATAAAGTTCGCACTCCTTTGTCCATATGTACCAGCTCTTCCGTAAACTAATGGATGATTAGAATCAATTGAATCTATACCAGCCCAAGTAACTAATGCAGGTATATTATATTTTTCTAGTAATGGTTCCAATAATAACTCAGCATTTGCTAAACGTATACCATTACCAAACCAAAACAAGGGCCTTTCAGCTTTATTTAGAGCTTCTACTATTAAATTTATATTTTCTGACAATTTTGAATCAGAATCCAAATGCAATTCAGGTAGCTCGTCTTGTCTAAAATGAACCACCTCTTTTTCTTCAATATTACTAGATTGTAAATTCATTGGAATATCAATCCAGCAGGGGCCAGGACGACCATGTTGTGCTATTGAATAAGCTTTCTCTAATTCATATACTACTAAGTTTGATTCAGAAACTTTTGTTGCGTATTTGGTTACTTTTTCAACCATTGCGGGGCTATCATATCCTTGCACTCCCCACATCCTAACATCTTTATGAATATCTACAAATTTTGAATGCTCATTACCAGATATTACAATTCCAGGTATTGAATCAGCCCATGCACTTACAACCCCAGTGATTCCATTAGTTGAACCTGCTCCAGTTGTTAAAATAGCTGCAGTCACTTTACCACTAGTCCTGTAGTAAGTTTGCATTGCCATACATGCCGCTTGTTCATGATGAACACAAATTATTTCAGTATATCCTTTTTGCTGAATTGAATCAAAAATATGTGCATTACCAGCACCAATAATTCCAAACACATGCTTTATTTCATTCTTAATTAAAAAATCTGCTATTAAATCGGATACTTTCATAATCATATTTATTTCGAAATGTTTAAAATATTTTTATTAAACGAGATTGTTTTTTCTAAACAAGCTTCAAGGTCTGTGTAAATTCTTAAATTTAATTCATTCATAGCTTTGTCCACATCTGGAACATATCTCAAGGCTGGAATATTAGATTTCTTTGTTTTAATAATAACTTTTGTTTGGCTACTATCATCTTTTTTTGAAATCAAATCTGCCAATTCCTCTATACTAATAGCATTACTCGAACCAACGTTGTAAGGACTATTATTTTTCCCTTTAATTAATATAGTCCATAACCATATAGTCAAATCAGCAGAATACATATAAGACCTATAAGGCGTTCCATCACCTTCTATTATAATATCTTCATTATTTAAAAGATTTTTAATAAAATTTCCAGCAGCAAAATGAGAATTTAATTCCAAAAATGGTCCTATAAAAGCATAACATCTCGCAACTTTAACGGGTAAATTGAATAATTTATGATAAGTCGCGCATAAAAGCTCTGCCATTCGCTTCCCTTCTCCGTACATAGATTTTGCATCAGAAGTCACAGGAGCTCCTATATAATCTTCTGAAATTTTTTCGATGTCTGATGGTTGTTTACCGTACACTGCTCCACTGCTAGTTAGTAAAAATGATTTTACTTTTTTTATTCTGGCAAACTCCAAAATTCTTTGTGTACCTAGGACAATAGTTTCAAACATTACCAAAGGCTTTTCATCATTTAACTTAATGCTTGCTTCAGTTGCTGCATGAATAATATAATCAATATTATTCTCGATAAACTCAAAGCTAGATATATCACCTTCTAAAAAACTAATTTCTCTATAGTCCTCAATCCATCCATGTTTTAATAGAAACTTTTTTTTGTCACGAGTTAAAACAATCATTTTAGAATTCAATTTCAATTTTCTATTTACAAATAAAAAACTCATTATTATCCATATTCCAAAAAAACCAGTTCCTCCAGTAAGGAAAAATGTTTTATCATTCTCATCAAACAAAATTCCTTTAGTATTATCATATATTAAATTCAAATCGTCTTCAAAAAAATTTAACATCGATTATGAATTTAAGTAAGAATTAATTTGCTGAAATGTAAAATTTGAAATCATTTCTGGCTCACTAAAAAAATATTTGTACCAATCAATTGTTATCTTCACAGCTTCTTCAGCATTCAACTTTGGTTCCCAGTTTAATTCAATAATAGCTTTACTAATATCAAGCTTTAGCAATCCTGCTTCATGAGGTTGATTTGTAGATGATTCTACTCTGTATTCTCCGCCTTTCCAACTTTCCATAGCTAGCTTTAACATGTCAATTACTGGAAGTGCATCCAAAAAATGCGGCCCAAAATTATACGCTTGATTAAATTGAATAGGTTTGGCTGCTAAATTAGCTCCTAACAGCAAATATCCTATTACAGGTTCCAATACATGCTGCCATGGTCTGATCGACTTAGGGTTTCTAATTGTGACAGGTTTGTCAATTGCGAATGCTTTGGCAATATCTGGTATTAATCGATCTTTAGACCAATCACCACCACCAATTACATTACCAGCACGACCAACTGCTATACCTTTTTTATGTAAATCATAATCCTTACTATTAAAAAAAGAATTACGATATGAATCAATAACTAATTCTGTACATGCTTTACTAGCACTGTAAGGATCATAACCTCCCAAACGATCATTTTCTCGATAAGGATAAATCCATTCATTGTTCTGATATACCTTATCTGTAGTAATTAAAACCACATCGCACTTTTTTTCTAATAATCGAACTACATCTAAAATGTTAGCAGTTCCTATAACATTTATTTCAAAAGTTTCTGCAGGAATATCATAAGACAAACGAACCAATGGTTGTGCAGCTAAATGAAATATGAAATCTGGTTGAAAATCGATTATTTCTTTTTCTAATCTTTTCTTATCACGCAAATCAGCTATTATGGATTCACAAATTTGTTCTCCATTTATTAAATGAAACAAATCGTCCTTTGTCTGTGGTTCTAATGCATAACCTTTGACTTTAGCTCCTAAAATTGATAATGTTTTAAGCATCCAAGCTCCTTTAAAACCAGTGTGTCCGGTCAAAAAAACTTTTTTACCGTTATAAGTCTGTTTCAATCTTTGAAATAATGTTTCTACCATGTTTTCCATTTAGCATTGCCTGAACTCCACATTTCTTCTAACTCATGACGATCTCTAAGGGCATCCATACATTTCCAAAATCCAGTATGTTTATAAGCTGCTAATTGATTATCGTCAGCAATTGCAGCAAGAGGACCTTTTTCCCATTGCACATCTTCAACATCGTAATCCAAATATCTAAATATGCCAGGCTCTAATACAAAAAAACCTCCATTAATCCACATACCATCTCCCATTGGTTTCTCTTCAAAGTGCCCAACTTCTCCAGACTGGTTGATATCTAAATTACCAAATCTACCTGGTATTTGCACACTAGTTAAAGTAGCTAAACGACCATGTGAACGATGAAAATTATAAAGGGCTGTTAAGTTCAGATCTGCCACACCATCGCCATAAGTCAACATAAAAGTTTCTCCCTTTACATACTTCTCTATTTTTTTTAATCGCCCAGCAGTATTAGTATGCAAGCCAGTATCAATCAATGTTACTTTGAAAGATTCAGTTTCTGAAAAATGCACATTTATATTATTATTAGCCAATTCAATTGTTACATCTGAATTATGCAGATAATAATTATAAAAATATTCTTTTATATAAGTAGCCTTATAACCTAGACAAATAACAAATTCATTATAACCATGTTGTTCATACATTTTTAATATATGCCATAAAATAGGTTTTCCTCCTATTTCAACCATAGGTTTAGGTCTCGCCTCGGTTTCCTCCATAAGACGGGTTCCAAAGCCACCCGCAAAAATTACTACTTTCATTTTTTATATAATTATAATGGTTATTATACTTCGATACAAACATTACCTGTCAACGGGTAACTACAACAAAGCAAATACTCATTTTCAGTTAGATCAGTTCGGGGTCTATCTAATCCAATCATTTTTAACTGTCCCGACTTAAGTATTCCTTTACATGTACTACAATTACCTGTTTGACATGAATATGGCAATTCAATGCCAAGTCCTAAAGCTTCTTCCAAGACAGATTTACCTTTGTTTACTTTTATATTTCTTTCTAATCCCTCAAAACTCAATAAAACTTCTTGATCTAAAATATCCTTAAAATCCTCTGGATTTTTTATTAACTCAAAATCTTCTGAAAATATAGAGTTTTCACTATATCCCAACTCGATTAAAGTTTTCTTTACTGTTTTTTTAAGTTCTATGGGACCACAAATATAATGTCTATCTGTAGAATGGGTACTTTTCATTAGATCCTCAACAAACTTTTTATGTATACGCCCTTTTTTGTTGTGTGAATCTTCTTCAAAAAATTCTTCCTGAGAAAAAAAGTTCCATACTTTGAAGCGAGAAACATAATCAACTTTAAGTTGCTCAAATTGTTTTTTAAAAATTATTGATGAGTTAGATTTATTTCCGTAAACAAGATGCACATCGACTGAGGGCTGATTTACTAATATATCTTTTATCATCGAAAACAAAGGAGTAATACCACTACCTACTCCCCAAAACGTCACACCCCTTACATCTTGAGAGTTCTCAAAAACAAAGTCTCCTATGGGTTCATATACCTCAATTACATCATCTACCTTAATATTATCATTAATATGATTTGAAATTATTCCACCAGTCACTCTTTTTACTGTAATATCAAGTGTAGAATCAATTACTGGCGCTGAAGAAAATGAATATGGTCTAATATATCTTCTGCCATTTATTCGAAACTGTAACGTAAGATATTGACCAGCCAAGTATTTGATTTTCTTTAGGCCTGGTTGCTTAAAACATACAGTCACTGTATCTTTTGTTTCTTTTCTAACTTCCTGAACCTTTAAAGTATATTTTTTCATTACAAATTATTGTAAAAGTTGTTTTAACAACCTCTTAGCAATTAAAAACAAAGAAATCAAAAAGACCGATAATCCACCTCCTAAAATTATTCCTTTCAGTTTTCCAAAGCGTTCTTTAAACAATGGTAAAATAGGCCTATCAATAACTTGTATCAATGGTGTCTCTTTGCGTAATGTTACTTTTGCTAATTCAGCTTGCTTGACTAGTTCTGTTAAAATTGCTGTATTTGCTTGTACATCAACTTGTCTTCTTGCAGAAGGCGCTCTTCGAACATTTAAAGCTGGATTTAAATTAAAAGTATTATCATTTGCAACTGCAACGCCAGTAATTGCACCATTTAATTCTCCTCTAATCGAATCTACCTGGTGCTCTAAAATATCCATATTCATTCTTGCCTTCTTACTTTTGGTCTCTACATAAAATTTTCCAACCTGTCTAGCTAAAGCTTCACAAAAATATTTTGCAAATAATTCATTAGTTGAATTAACATCAATACTAATAATTGAAACTTTTTTATCTTTTTGTGAAACAGATAGGCCTGTTTTAGACAAATTATTATACATTATTCCCAAAATACTATCCTGAATTCTTGTAAACTTCTGGCGATTGTCATTAGGTAAAAATTGAATTTTACTTAAAAATGGCTTTTTGATCCAAGCCTCCCTCCATTCATTATTTTGAATATACATTTCGGCCAGAGAAATTTGTTTTCCATTAAATTTAACCGGGGACAATAATGTTTTCTCAACCATGGTTCTTGATTTAAATAACTCAGTTAAATTAGAGCCTGTAAATATTCCACCTCCACTTCCTCCTAAGTCTAAACCAAAAGAACTTGCCAACCCTAAAGCTCCTCCAAAACCGTTACTAGGCTTATCATCTTCTAAAGCAAAAGATAGTGTTGCTGTATAAACTGGCTTTTTAAAAAAAGAATAACTTAATCCTAAACTAGCTCCTATAATGCCAAACAATACTATAAGCTTCCATTGAGAAATTAAATAGTTGTAATAATTTTTAACTTTTTCTAGTATTTCTTTTAAAGAAATCTCTTCGCTTCCAATAGGGGTATTATCCATCAAGAATTATTTAAATGCAGTTACAATTAATAATGCTAAACTCGCAAATGCCGTTCCAAGCCCAGCCCATTCTCCAGCACTCATTTTCTTTTTTTCAGGTTTTTCAGGCACAACAATTTGTGAATCTGGCTCTACTTTAGGATAAGATTTGAAAAACAAAAATGAGGTTGTTATGGCGGCTTTTCCATTAGGATAAATGATGTATGCTTTTCTTTTCCATCCTTTATTATCTACACCTCCAACAGAATTAATATAATATTTAAATCCTTTACCACTTCTATAAGGAATCTCAGAAGTCAACAAGACATTTCCTGTAACTTTAACCCCTTCGTTATATACAGCAACTTCAATTTCATCTCCAGGAAATAGAGTCACATTAGAATAGTGATTTTTATCTTTTACAATTTTTTCCCAGTTCACTGGAATCGTTGTATATTTTAATTCGTCTCTAAGTTTTTTTGACAATTTAGATTTAAGTGTATCTTTAGCTGTAATATTTGATTCTACTGAAGTTCCCTCTTTCTGCTCGAACGTTTCTTTTTTCTCCAAATTAAGATTTATACTTTCTAATTGCTCTATTTGTTCTTCTTTGATTGGTCTTTTTATCTTCATACCATCTAAATTCGCGATAGATGTTAATCCTCCAGCTCTCATTACCACATTATAAACCCTCTCTTTTTTATTAGCTAGCACGTATTTTCCAGGATAGGTAACCGCTCCACTTACTTTTACCATCTCTGGTTTCTCATAAACTGCCATACGGCGAATATTAATGACATCAAAAGGTTTTAAGACAAAATTCTTAACTTGTTCATTATTATCTGCGGTTATTTCCAACTCAACTAACTCTATACGTTTAGGATCAGCATCGTCAATAGCATCAGATTTAATCATTCTAGCAATTTCAACCCTTTTAGAAGCTGAACCTGTTAATCCTCCAACCTGAACAACTAAGTCATTTAGCGTAAGGTTTTCAAAATATTCGTATTCGCCTGGATTTTTTACTTCTCCATCTATAGTAACTTTATATTCTTCTCTAAAGTCAAGAATAGAATATACTGTAACTATATCTTCTCTTTTTAATTCAATGTCAGCATTCAAATCACCTGATAAAGCAGCTCCTAAATCTACATTAACAATTTCTGTTGTTAAATCGGTTTTTAAACGAATAATTCGTGCTCTTTTACTATATGCGTCTTCTTTTAGTCCTTCTGCTCTTGTAACAAGATCAGAAACTCTCATTCCTTCAGTAAAAGAGTAATAATCTGGTCTAAAAACGGCACCTTCAATCTTAATACGATTTTCAAATCGATTCAAAATCTTAGTAATTCTAAAAACATCTCCTGATTGAGGCTGGTAAGAATTATATTCACTTTCATTTATATCATGGACTTTAAATTCTTTTCCCGTCTTTTGCAACACATTTACTGAAGCAGTATAAGCAAACTCATTGAATCCAGAGGCAAAATTTAACAAATCAGAAAATTTCTCATCTTTTTTCATTTCAAAAATGCCAGGGCGCTTCACTTCTCCCTCAACGGTAACTCTTTGACTATATGCAGGGATTCTAATTACATCATTCTCTTTTAATGAAACATTATCAGATTGATCCCCTTTAACTAAGAATCTATAAATATCGATATTCTTGTAAACTTTATTGTTTCGAATTAATTCAATATTTCTATAACTTCCATTCTTTCCTGGCCCACCAGCTAAATGTAAAGCATTATAAACAGTTGCTAAGGAAGATATTGAATAGTTACCAGGCTGTTTGCCCCCAACGATTGTTACTTTTATAGTACGTATTTTTCCTAAACTAATACTCACCTGAGATTGCCCAGAACGAACCGTACTATATACTCTTGCAATCGCGGCTTTAATTTTTTGTGTAGCAGCCTCAATAGACATTCCGGAAACAGAAATTTGTCCTACATAGTCTATACTTACTTTTCCTTCTACACTTACGGGTATATTTGCATTATATTCTTGAACACCATAAACGCTTACTTGTAATTCATCACCAGGGCCTAGAACATAATTCATAGGTGTTGCCAAATTTAAATCTGGTTCAAAATTTAAAGTAGGATTATCAAATAGCTCTGATCCAAAAATTAATGCATTCAAAGAATCTTTTATCTTCTCATTTTTTATTTTGTCCTGTTTTCTACCAAACTCCGAATCCTTATCCCCAGTTTTTAATTTACCATCCTTATTTTTATCTTTACCTCCATCTTTTGCATTTTTCTTCTCATAGTCATTAAGCTTAATTTTAAGTTTATTAAACTCTGTTTGGCTCATCCCCTTTGAAAGAGCCATTGATTCAACTTGATCAATAGTGGCATTATTACTTTTTAACTGAGCACTAATTTTTGCCAATTCATCATCAGATAAGTAGTCAACTTTTATAGTACTTAAATCTTTAGATTTCATTATATCTTGTGCAGTTGCATTAAATGTTGTTAATGCTAAAAATAGAGTAAGAACGTATATTATATTTTTCATATTTACAGGAAAAAATTATCTTTAATATATTTATTATATACCTTTAGTTTGATGAGTACTGTTTTTGATAATAATCTTTATAGGATCCAGAAGTAACATTTTGAAGCCATTCTTGATTATTAAGATACCAATTTATAGTTTTTTCTAATCCTTCTTCAAAAGTCACTGTAGGTCTCCACCCTAATTCTCTATTAATTTTTGAAGCATCAATCGCATAACGCAAATCGTGACCAGGTCGATCTTTTACATAGGTAATTAGTTTTTCAGAAGTGCCAGCCTCTCTTTCTAATTTACCATCCATTATTTTACATAGTAACTTAACTAGATCTATATTTTTCCATTCATTAAATCCGCCAATATTATAAGTTTCATGATTTTTTCCTTCATGAAAAACTAGATCAATTGCTATAGCATGATCTTCTACAAATAACCAATCGCGGGTATAATTTCCATCACCATAAACAGGCAGTGGTTTATTATTTATAATGTTATTTATAAAAAGTGGAATTAATTTCTCAGGAAAGTGATAGGATCCATAATTGTTTGAACAATTTGTTAAAACATATGGCAACCCATAAGTTTCACCATAAGCCCTAACAAAATGGTCAGAACTTGCTTTTGAAGCTGAATATGGAGAATTTGGATCATAAGGGGTTTCTTCTGTAAATAATCCTGTTACTCCTAATGAGCCATAGACTTCATCAGTGCTTATATGATAAAACCTTTTGTCTTCAAAATTATCTTTCCATTGATTCTTAGCCGCATTTAATAAATTCATTGTTCCAATAACATTAGTTTTAACAAATGCAAGCGGATCTTCAATAGAACGATCTACATGCGATTCTGCGGCTAAATGTAAAACCCCATCAAATTTATGAATTTCAAAAAGATCATTAATAAAACTTTCATCGACAATATCTCCTTTAACAAAAGTGTAATTTGGTTTATTCTCTATATCTTTTATGTTTTCCAGATTTCCTGCATATGTCAATGCATCTAAGTTGAAAATTTGATATTCTGGATATTTGTTCACAAAACGTCTTACTACATGAGAACCAATAAAACCAGCACCGCCAGTTATTAGAATTTTTTTCATTTTTTAAATGCCTTTATTAATTTAATAAATTTGAATTTTGTTTTTCCAATTCGTTATATATATCCTTTACATCTTGCGAATTTTCTTTTTGTAAAATCAAATTAGCAGTGTCAGTGTGTACAAAAATAGTATTTCTTAAGCCTAAAAAAGTTGTATGACTATCACATCCTATTACCATATTTCCATTAGAATCTACAGGATGCCCCTTTGAAACTAAATACTCATATACTGATTCAAAAGAACCAAGATCAGACCAAGAAAAAGACGCAGGAACTACTTTAATTTTTTTACTTCTTTCCATCACAGCATAATCGATACTTATTGATGGAATTTGCATTGATAAATCTAAATCTAAAAATCCTTCTTTCGAAGCTTCCCAAACTGCTTTAGATTTTTCATAAATATCTGGCTGGAATTGCTTTAATTCATCAAGTAAAACCCCAGCCTTAAAACAAAACATACCACTATTCCATAGGAAATTTCCTCTTGAAATAAATTCTTTAGCAGTAGTTTCGTTGGGTTTTTCTCGAAATGATAAAACTTTATCACCTTTAGATTCAATATAACCATAACCTGTTTCTGGTTTAGTTGGGATAATTCCAAAAGTAACTATAAAACCTTCTTTGGCTTTAGCAATAGCTTCTTGAATTGCATTATTATACCCTTCCATTTTATCAATTATATGATCTGACGGAGTAACAATTAGTATATCTTCTGAATTTGAAGCAAATGCAGCGAAAGCAATAGCAGCTGCTGTATTTCTTGGGGTTGCTTCTACAATATTTAAGTACGAAGTTTTGGTTTTATTCATTACCTTCCCGCTCAAATGATGGTTATCTACATTTCCTACGACCATTACTTTATCGGCCAAATGACTATTACGCTCTACAGTCATCTCAAACAACGATTTACCCTCAAATATTTCTAAATATTGTTTTGGCTGGCTTTTACGAGAAAGCGGCCATAAGCGGCTTCCTACTCCGCCAGTTAAAATAACATGAGTTACAGACACCTCCATATACTATATCTTCTTTAATTGTTTTTCAGCAACTTCTTTTCTTAAGTTACTACTTGAGAATCGATGATCTCTAACATTAAAATATAATGTTATTCCTTTTTGCTCACAGTAATCACGACCCGTAAAGTTTTTCTCTCGATATTCATCACCAATAATTCTTACATCTATTGTAAAGGAGCGTAAAATATCTTCTAAATCTTGCTCTGTTGCATAGGGAACAATTTCATCTACAAATTTACAGCCTTTTAGCTGTATATATCGCTCGACAACAGTCTGTGAAGGACTATTTTTCTCTGGACGATCAAGTGTTGGATCTGTTTGTAAACCTACTATTAAATAATCACATTGCCTTTTAGCTTCCTCTAACATTTTAATATGACCCGCATGCAATAAGTCAAAGGCACTAAAGGTTATTCCTACTTTCATAATTCACTTTTAAATTAGAGCCTATTATCGGCTATATTACCTAGAACTCCTTTCACATCATATAATAAACTATTTGTTTTTTGCAACTTAGCAAAATCTAATTCTAAAAATTCGGCATGCGAAACTCCTAGGACTATGGCATCAAATTTATTATTTGGAATAGAGTTTAATGTTATTAAATTATATTCTTTTATTACATCACGTGCATTTGCAAGGGGATCAAATATGGTTACTAAAATTCCATATTCTTTTAATGCCTTTACAACATCTACAATTTTTGTGTTTCTAACGTCAGGACAATTCTCTTTGAAAGTGATTCCAAGCATTAATAATTCTGCACCGTTCACAGAGATACCTTTTTTTATCATTAACTTTACTATCTGCGAAGCTAAATATTCGCCCATACTGTCATTCAAACGTCTTCCTGCTAAAATTATTTCAGGATGGTATCCAAATTCCTGTGCTCTTTGTGCTAAATAGTAAGGATCAACACCAATACAATGCCCACCAACCAAACCTGGCTTAAATGGCAAGAAATTCCATTTTGTTGCCGCCGCTTCTAAAACTTCTTGCGTATCAATATTCATTAAGTTGAATATTTTAGCTAATTCGTTTACAAAGGCAATATTAATGTCTCGCTGAGAGTTCTCAATCACTTTTGCAGCTTCTGCCACTTTTATTGTTGGTGCTAAATGTGTTCCTGCTTTAATGACAGACTTGTACAAAGCATCTACTTTCAATCCAATTTCTGGAGTTGAACCTGAGGTTACTTTAAGTATTTTTTCAACTGTATGCTCTTTGTCTCCTGGATTGATTCTTTCTGGCGAGTATCCTGCAAAAAAATCTTCATTGAATTTTAAGCCGGAAAATCGTTCTAAAACAGGAACACACTGTTCTTCTGTAACTCCTGGATATACCGTTGACTCATAGATAACAATGTCTCCTCTTTTTAAAACTTTACCAACGGACTCACTTGATTTATACAGAGGAGTCAAATCCGGTCTATTGTTTTTATCTACAGGTGTGGGAACTGTAACAATATAATAATTACAATTTACAATATCATCGACTGAAGTTGTACAATACAATCCTTTTTCATTAGGTTTTTCAACTAAAACTTTTTGCAGGACATTATCTTCAACTTCAAATGTTGTATCTGTTCCCGATTTTAAAGAATTAACTCTTGATTCATTTATATCAAAGCCAACAACTGCATATTTGGTTGCAAATAATCGAGCTAAAGGAAGGCCTACATAACCTAGCCCAATAACCGCAATTTTTACATTTTTTTCTAATTCCATTTTCTAAATTTATTTAGGTCATTACAATTCACGGCTTCGCCATTCCAAGTCACAAATCTCTGACTCAGCTACCTAAATTAATCATTTTCGGCAAATATAGCACAATAAGTCTACTTATTCAATACGGTTTCCCGTAATACTTTAAAAACTAATTGTTAACAAAAAAACGTCTAACCACAATACCTTATTAATCAGGCTGTAAATAATTACTTGATAAAAAAAACAGAAGAAAAAAATCTAAAAAAAAGACTTTCTCTTCTGTTAATTTTATTAGGATAACGCTATTATTTATATTTTATTTTCAAAATACATCCTAGGCTTTCTAAAACCAGAGTGTAATAATTATTCGACACTTCCTGCACAATTGCATTCTGATTACTGAATGCTCCTGATTCTAATTTAATTTTATCGCCTACTTGAATACTGGAAACTGAAACATCACTTATATTTGGAGCTTTTAAACTTGTTTTTATAGTTTCAATTTCTTGATCTTTTACAATTGCGGGTTTTCCCAGCCAAAACAAATACCTAACTACTCCAGCTACTTTAAAAACAGAACTTCGTTCTGAATCCGCTAATTGGACAAAAACATAAGAATTAAAAAGTGGCACTTCAATCTTTTTCTTTCTATCAGACCATTGTTTAACTTGAGTAATCAGCGGACAATAGCACTCTATTCCCAACTGATTGAGTTTATCTGCTACTTTTTTCTCCCATTTCGGCTTTGTATAGACTACGTACCAATTCATTTTTCTTATTTTATAACGAAGTAAAACCCTTCCACTACTTCACATTAAACAACATCATTTTACTTCACGCAGAAATCAACTTAAGAACCTATGCCTTTGTAAACAAACCCAATAGACTCTAATTGTTTCGCATTCAAAATATTTCTTCCATCAAAAACAAAAGCAGGTTTATGCATTGAATCGTAAATTTTTTGCCAATCGTAAGTTGTAAACTCATCCCATTCGGTTAGGATTGCAATTGCATGTGCATCTTTGCATGCTTCATAAGCATTCTCAAATACATTTAAAGACTTTACATTTTCTTCTCTGCTTCTGGTTTCTAAATAATCCAGATCACTTAACATTTTATTTTTAGAAACTTTGGGATCAAAAACAGAGATTTTTGCCTGTTCGTTTATTAAATCATCCGCGACATAAATCGCCGCCGATTCTCTTGTATCGTTTGTATCTTTTTTGAATGCCCAGCCTAAAAAAGTAATTTTTTTATCGGCTACAGTATTATATAATGTCTGAACAATTTTATTAGAAAATCTTCTTTTTTGATGATCATTCATGATGATAACCTGTTCCCAATAATCTGCAACTTCATTCAAGCCGTATGACTTTGCGATATAAACCAAATTCAGAATGTCTTTTTGAAAACAAGAACCACCAAACCCTACAGAAGCTTTTAAGAATTTAGGGCCAATTCTGCTATCCATACCAATTGCTCTGGCAACCTCATTTATATCTGCACCTGTTTTTTCGCATAACTCTGACATTGCATTAATTGAAGAAATACGTTGCGCTAAAAAGGCATTTGCTGTAAGTTTAGATAATTCTGATGACCAAACATTCGTTGTCAAAATACGATCTTTACTTACCCAATTTGAATAAACGTCAACCAATGAATTTATAGCCTCTTCTCCATCTAAAGTTGTATCGCCACCAATCAAAATTCGGTCAGGATTTAATAAATCTGCAACCGCAGTACCTTCTGCTAAAAATTCTGGATTAGATAAAATTTGAAACTGAACGCCATTTCCAGTATTATCTAATATGCTTTTAATTGCTTCAGCCGTTCTAACTGGCAAAGTTGATTTCTCAACTACAATTTTATTTTGTTTTGCTACCCTTGCAATTTGTCTGGCGCATAACTCGATATATTTCAAATCTGCTGCCATTCCTTTTCCTTTTCCGTAAGTCTTGGTTGGTGTATTTACAGAAATAAATATCATTTGAGCATCATCTATTGCTTTATCCACATTTGTAGAAAAAAACAAATTTCTGCCCCTTGCTTCTGCTACAATTTCAGAAAGTCCAGGTTCATATATTGGAATATTTTCAGGATTCGGATCATTCCAATCTGCTATTCTTTGTTCATTTAAATCAACAACCGTAACCTGAATATGGGGGCAATTTTGAGCAATTACTGCCATTGTTGGCCCTCCAACATATCCTGCACCAATGCAGCAAATTTTTGTAATTTTCATTTGATCTATTTTATCTTGATCTTAAATTTATTTTAAATTATTCCAATACCATTCGACAGCTTCTTTTAATCCGTCTTGCAAAGAATACTTTGGATTATAACCAAGATTTCTTTTTGCTTTTTCGATACTTGCTAAAGAATGTGGAATGTCTCCTACTCGATTTTCGCCATAAACAACTGGAACATCTTTTATTTTCGGATCAAAGTCTGATAAATATTCTTTTAAATATCTAACTAAGTCATTTAATGTATTTCTGTCTCCAAATGCCGTATTATAAACCGTATTAATTGCTTCTGCATTTTGACAAGTCATTGCCAATTCATTCATTTGAATCACATTGTCTATATAAGTAAAATCACGAGAATAATTCCCATCTCCATTAATTATTGGACTCTCGTGGTTCATAAATTGCTTTACAAACTTTGGAATTACAGCTGCATAAGCTCCATTAGGATCTTGCTTTCTTCCAAAAACATTAAAATAGCGAAGTCCGATTGTTTCTAATCCATACGTCTTGCTAAAAATTTCAGCATAAAGTTCATTCACATATTTTGTAATTGCATAAGGAGACAATGGTTTTCCGATCACATCTTCTACTTTTGGCAATCCTTGAGAATCTCCATAAGTAGAAGAACTAGCCGCATAGACAAATCTTTTTACTTTAGCATCACTTGCTGCTGTAAGCATATTTAAAAATCCTGAAACATTCACATCATTAGTAGTAATTGGATCTTTTATCGACCTAGGAACAGACCCTAAAGCTGCTTGATGTAAAACATAATCTACCCCTTCAACAGCTAAATTACAATCAGATAAATTTCGGATATCACCTTCAATTAACTTAAAATCAGGGTTATTTAAAAAATCTTTTAAATTATAACGATGGCCTGTAGAAAAATTATCCAAGCAAACGACTTTATAGCCTAAGCCTAAAAAATACTCAGTCAAATTTGAACCTATAAATCCAGCTCCTCCTGTAATCAAAATTGTATTCTTTGCCCTGATTTCCATTTGTCAAAGTTTATTTTTTTCTAATTCGATTTAAAAATGCTTTCCAAAATCCATCTTTAACTTCCTCTTCATGATAACCATTTGAATAAGCTCCATAACCATATCCGTAACCACTACCGTATTTTGCTTTATTTTCATAACCATTTAACACAATACTAACGTTACTTAACTCTCCACGTTTAAGCCTAGTATTTAACAACGTTATCATATCTTTCTTAGTATAATTTTGCCTTACAATATACAATATTACATCTGCAAACTGAACTAATTCTAATGAATCTGCCACTAAACCAACTGGCGGAGTATCCAAAACTATATAATCATATTTATTTTTCAGTTCATCAATCAATTCTTTCATTGCATCACTTAAAATTAGCTCCGAAGGATTTGGGGGAATTGGCCCTGAAAGTATTATATCTAAATTAGGAATGGGTGTCTCATTAGTAATTTCTTCTAAATTATTTTGTCTTATTAAATAATTGACAACTCCCAGGGATGATTTCAGTTGAAATTCATCTGCCAATCTTGGTTTTCTTAAATCCAGACCAACTATTACTGTTTTTTTCTCGCTTAAAGCAAAAACCGTAGCGATATTTATTGAACAGAACGTTTTTCCTTCTCCACTAATTGAAGAAGTAATCATTAAGGTTTTTGATCCATCAACTTTTTGTTTTTTGTATAAAAACTGAAGGGAAGAACGTAAGCCCCTAAATGATTCCGAAAGAGCAGATTTAGGCTTATCAAAAACCGCTAAACTTCCTGAATCTTTATTAATACCAATTATTCCAAGCAATGGGATTTGTGTTAATTTACTAATGTCATCACCATTCTGAATTGAATTATTAATGAAAAATATTACTAGGACAAATAACAAAGGCACCAAAATCCCTAAAAACAAAGCCATTACATAGTTTACAGAAGTCTTTGGTCCAATTAAACCTCCGCCAATATCTTTTGCAGGATCAATAAAATGAATATCAGATAGATTAGATGCTCTTACAATTTCTGCTTCATTTCTCTTTTGAAGGAACTCTGTATAGATATTGTCATTCAGATCATATTTCCTTTTAATCTTCAGTAATTCTTGTTGTTCTTCAGGAAGTTTTTTAACAGTACTTTCTGCTTGGCCAATTTTGGCATTTAACAAAGATAAATCATAAACTAAAGAAGACTTGGCAGTAGCAATATTCTCTTGAAGAACATTTTTTACTGCAGCCATTTGATTATCAAAATCTTTAAATATTTTTTCGCTTTTTACAGCATAAGCCATTTCTGATCTTTGAGTAGAAAGGGCTATAAGCTTGGAAACATTCGCAACAACATTCGGATCTTCAATTCCAGCAACAGAAGGTGCTGGTAACCTAGAATAGTCGTCACTACTATTTAAATATGATCTTAACGAATTATAATAAGCTATTTTTCTAGTAACTTGATCTTTTTCAACATCAAAACTCATTATCTTTTCTGAAACCCGAGAGCCACCATCTTCTATTTGGTAAATATTTTTATCTTTTTGAAAAGACTTTAATTCGTTACCCGTCTCTTTAAGCTGAGATTCCATTGCAACAAGAGTACTATCAATAAATCTAATGGTGTTTGTTGCAAATTGGTTTTTACCATCTAATTGCAATTTCATAAGCATCCTTACGGTAGCATTCAGATAGTCAACCATTCTTGCTTTATTTGTTCCCTGCATTGACAAAGTTAACAACGACCCCGCACTTTTTCCAGCATCTACGTTTATGCCTTTGTACTGAGATACAGTTCCATCAAAATCATTAAAGCTTACAAAGTATTCTTTACCTTTATAAAAACCTGGATTATCTACTATTTGAAGTTTCCAATTTAAAAATGGAAGATTAACACGTTCTCCTACTTTGTATTTTTTAATAAAAGTTGTAGGCTGTACTGACGTGTTACTATAAGAATTATTGCTATAAGTAATTAACGAAACAGTATTAACTTCAAATGGTATCTGAATTTGATACTCATTTTCGCTTAAAAATTTTATATTAATTAATGTATTTGCAAGCTGCCCCTTTGTTTTGTCAATATTGACATAAAATGGCACCGCTCCGTAAGAATCAACTAAATTGTATTTCCCTTGCTCTAAATAATTAATATAAAATTGAAGCTTATCTACGACTAACTCATTGTGAGATCTTGATTGCAAAATTGTAGAAATACCATTTACCTGATCTGAAACTCCTCCCCAATTGAAAACTAAACTTGTATTTGAGGTAAAAAAAGGATTGCTTTCTTCTTTAATAGAAATCATGGTTTGCATTCCGTAAATTTTTTCTTTACGAATATTTATCTGGTAAGCAATAGTGAATGCAATAATCAAACTTGCAAAAAACCATTTCCAGTAACTTGCAATTTTCAACAGAAACCCTTTAAAATCAAAATGAGAATGATTTTCAAAAATGGCAAAATCTTTAATATCTAACATTTTAAAAATGTATTTTTTACTTTATAATTAAATAAACTGTTGTTGCCAAAGACAATAATGTGATTATTGTTCCTATTGATTGTATCCCTGTTTGACCCGTTCCCCATGTTTTTTGCCTCAATGGTTTTACATAGATATAATCATTTGGTTGCAAATAATAATAAGGTGATTTCATTACATTTACATCGGTAAGATCAATATTATGCATCTGCACTCCTGTTGGACTTTGACGAATTACTGTTACTTCTCTCCTATTACCAACTGTCGTAATATCTCCAGCATTTGCAACAGCTTCTAAAATATTTACATTATCTTTAAATAATGTTTTTGTCCCGGTACTTCCAACTTCGCCATTAATTGTATATCTAAAACCAGCCAACTTAACAGTTACAAATATATTGGCTTCACTTTTAAAATATTCTTCTAATAATTTCTTTTCGATTTTTACACGAACTTCTTCAAGAGTATACCCAATTACATTTATTTCTCCTAAAATTGGCATTCTGATATTTCCATGATCATCAACTGTAAATCCATCAAAATATAAGGCCGACTCACTTTTTCCTGTTTGCCCACCTTGACTCTCTGTTGTATTAAAAATAGAAACTAATTTAGGATCAATTGCTTTTATATTAATACTTAAAACATCATTAACTTGTAGTCTATAGGGTTTTGATTCCACTGCAGCAATTGTTGTTTGCTCATCTGAATCATTTTTATCCTGAAGATAAACCAAATCTTTGATTGGAATGCACGAGGTAAATAATGTAGAAATTAATAAGAATAGAAGAAAACTGTTTTTTGTCATTCGTTCAATTTTATGGTAAGTATAGATTTTCGTTTAGTGTATACAGAAACCTAACTTTTATTTGGGGTTTAGTTAATTATTTTTAAATGTTTTTTCGAAGGGCACTCTATGTAATATACTACGCCCAAGTGTTATTTCGTCTGCATACTCTAATTCATCTCCAACCGATATTCCTCTTGCAATTGTCGAAATTATAATCTCAGAATCTGCAATTTGTTTATAGATATAAAAATTTGTTGTATCTCCTTCCATAGTTGAGCTTAAAGCAAAAATAATTTCGGTTACATTTCCAGATTTTACTTTTGTTACTAAACTAGAAATATTTAACTGATTGGGACCAACTCCTTCAATAGGTGAAATTTTCCCTCCAAGCACATGATATATTCCTTTAAATTGTCCCGTATTTTCTATCGCCATAACATCTCTAATATCTTCTACAATACATATTGTTTCATGGTTTCTAACTGGATTAGCACAAATCTCGCACATTTTAGTATCAGAAATATTATGGCAACTTTCACAAAACTTAATATCCTCACGCATTTTCAATAATGCTTGAGACAAAAAAGCTGTTTGTTCTTTAGGCTGTTTTAACAAATGAAGAACTAATCGAAGTGCCGTACGCTTACCTATACCAGGCAATTGTGACATTTCGTTTACCGCTTTTTCAATTAATTTTGATGAAAATTCCATGACGACAAAAGTAATACTTTTAATGGTTTAGCCTACATTACAGCCATTAAATTCAAAGCTTAACACTAACGAGAATTTATCAAGAAACCCCTTTCTTTTATGATTAAATAAAAGCAACAAAGAATTTTTAGTATTGATTTGTAGCCAACAAAACTAATGTACAAGCTACCTCTACTTGAATATCATTTAATTCTAGTAATTGGTATAGCTCTGGGTTTTCGGTTCCTGGATTAAAAATCACTCGCTTAGGATGCGACTCAATAATATAATTATAATAATCTCTCTGACGAATAGGATTTAAATACAAAGTGATAGTATCAATATTTTTAACTGGTATTGCTTTAGTTTGAATCTTTACTCCTGCAACTTCTCCAGCTTTTTGTCCGATTGCTAAAACAGAATTCCCTTTTCCTACCAACATATTTACTGCTCTATAAGAATAACGCTCTGGATTTGTAGACGCTCCTATAACTAATGTTTTTTTATTTTTCATTGTTTTTGTTTAGACTGCAAAAGTAATCAAAAAGAACGATTAAACTTTATGTCTTTGATACAGAATAAATAGCAATAAAACATCAAAAAATAACTACATTTACTTCAACCAACCAATACAATATGGAATTATTTATTTACTTATTTGCCGCCTTGTTCTCAGTGTTAAACCCAATTGGAACTGTACCTATTTTTGTCGGATTAACTCAACACGACTCTCAAAAAGAAAGATCCAGAATCTCTCTTTGGACCGCAATCAATGTCTTCATCATATTATTAGTTTCTTATTTCATTGGCCAATATGTTCTAACTTTTTTCGGAATCAGCATAGACGCTTTAAGAATTGCTGGGGGAATTGTAATTGTAAATTCTGGTTTTTCTTTACTTTCTGGAAAATTCAACAAGAAACGAGGAATCAATAAAAAAATTGAAAATGAAGCGCAACACAGAAACGATATAGCATTAACGCCTCTAGCAATACCAATGCTAGCTGGCCCTGGGTCAATGTCGCTTTTAATTGCTTTTTACCAAGAACATCATGAAATAAACGAAATTATAATTTCGTCATTGGCTATTCTTGCAATTGCTGTAGCGATTTTTGCCATTTTAAAAAGCGCTCATTATCTAGCTAGAATTTTAGGAGCATCTGGAATAGTTGCTATTTCAAGAATTGTTGGCTTTATCGTTATTTCCATCGGAATTCAATACATAGTAAGTGCTATAGTAAATATTATAAAAGGAAATTTTTAACTCCAAAATATTCTTAAAAAGAAAGGGATAAAACCTTACTTGATTTTATCCCTTTCTTTTTAAGATCTTTTTGTTTTAACTCCTTGGCAGAAAAACTTCTGCCATCATACATCTTGCACTTCCTCCCCCACAAGCTTCAATTGTATCAAGGCTTGAACTTAAGATTTCTGCATGATTTTCTAATTGAGAAATTTGTTTTGGAGTTAAACTCTGGTGTGCAGAAGCACTCATAACAATATACTTTTTATCATCTTTACCACGAACTTCTAGCATATTTCCAGCAAAATTATTCACTTGATCTTCTGTGATTAAAATGATTTCTTTTTGATCTTGTTTAAGATTATCTAAAACCATTTTTCGCTCTTTCTTATCATCGATAGAATCTGCACAAATAACAGCAAAAGTCTCGCCTAAACACATCATTACGTTAGTATGATAAATTAGTTTACGTTCGCCACCAACCGTTTGAAAAGCTTCAAAAATAACCGGAGCATAATCAAAATCTTCGCAGAATTCTATAAAAAGCTCTTCATCTGCTCTTGGAGATAATGCGCAATATGCTTTTCCATTAGCTCTATCCAATAACAAACTACCCGTTCCTTCTAAGAAAATACCATCTTCTTCTGCTGAAGTATAATCCATTATATTAGCAATTTCGAATCCTTTTTCTTCCAAAGTATCCAAAATATCTTCACGACGTTCCTGGCGACGATTTTCAGCAAACATCGGATAAAGTGCTACATCACCATTTTCATGAAATGAAACCCAATTGTTTGGAAAAATACTATCAGGAGTATCAGTCTCTAAATTGTCATCAACAACAGTAACATCTACTCCGACCGCTCTTAATTTTTCAACAAAAGCATCAAACTCCTGTTGCGCTTTAGCATTAACGGTACTTGGTAAAAGTCCATCTAAAACTTTTTGATAATAATTATTTACAGCCGTCTGCTCATTCATTCTGAATGCAACTGGCCGAATCATCACGATAGCATTGGTAGTTTGTTTCATTTTTTATATTTTTTTTGTTTCAGGTTTCAAGTTTCAGGTTTCACGTCTTGTACGAAATTGAAACCTGAAACCTGAAACAAAAAACTATTTTTAGTCTCTAATTAATGGAAGCGTCGAGCATCTCAACAAACCTTCTTGCTTTGAAATTTCAGCATATGGAATTTCTTCAACTGTAAAACCATTTTCACGAAGCCAATTATTCAATCTCGTAAAATTCTTTTCAGAAACCACCACATTTTCATCAATTGAAAATACATTCGAAAACATATTATACATTTCGTTTCTTTCAATATGAAATAGATTTTCTTTCCCGAAAAGCTTCACTAAATAAAGATAATCTGCTTCTTCACGAAAACCTCTTTTATAAATAATGCCTTTATTTTTTCCGACTGGCTGAAAACAACAATCTAAATGTAACGCATTATCTCTTGCTTCTAATTTAGATTTCACCAAGTCAAATTCTTTAACAATCTTATTAGGAAATAACGATTTAATATAGTTCACACCATGCATATTGGTTCTTGCTGTAATGTAGTCTTTATAATCACTTCCTTTATAAGTTCCGATAAATATATGATCATTCCAAAGCATCACATCTCCTCCTTCTATATGAACTTCTTCTGGAGGACGAACTACTTTTAATGGATCTATCTGATCAATTACATATTGAATAGCATCCAATTCACGTTCTCTATCTGGAAGAATATTCGATTTCACAAAGACATCATCAATTACGAACCCAATATCTCTTGCAAAAATCTGATTGTAGTTTTCAATCATTTCTGGACGATAAACTGTTACATCATATTTTTGAAAAACAGCATTAAAAGCATCCATTTCAGCAATCATATCTTTTTCTAAAGGATAAGTTCCCGCCTTAATATGTTCCAATGATTTAGGATCATAAGCCTCTTCTATAGTTGGAGTTGGTCCATTATGAACAGCAGAACCCAGAACTACAGCACGAAGTCGAGACGTTTCGTTCTTTACATTTAATTGCAACATAACTCTATTGTATTTTGAGCAAATATAAAAAAAGCTTCACAGTTAAGTGAAGCTTTCGTTTTTTATTTATTAGACTTAAACTCTCGTAAAGGATGTCCTGTATAAATTTGTCTTGGTCTTCCAATTGGTTCTTTGTTTTCACGCATTTCTTTCCATTGCGCAATCCAACCTGGCAGCCTTCCAATTGCAAACATAACAGTAAACATATCTGTTGGAATTCCTAAAGCTCTGTAGATAATTCCAGAGTAGAAATCAACGTTTGGATATAAGTTTCTTGCTTTGAAGTATTCATCTTCAAGAGCAGCTTTTTCTAATTTTCTTGCGATATCTAAAATCGGATCTTCAACACCTAAAGTCTCTAATACTTCTGTTGCAGCTTTTTTGATAATTTTAGCTCTTGGATCAAAATTTTTATAAACTCTGTGCCCGAATCCCATTAAACGGAAAGGATCATTTTTGTCTTTTGCTTTTGCTAAGAATTTATCTGTATCTCCACCGTCTTTATTAATTTCTTCAAGCATTTCAAGTACAGCTTGGTTTGCTCCACCGTGAAGTGGCCCCCATAAAGCAGAAACTCCTGCAGAAACTGAAGCAAATAATCCTGCGTGAGAAGAACCTACCATTCTAACAGTAGATGTAGAACAGTTTTGCTCATGATCAGCGTGAAGGATAAATAATTTATCTAAAGCATTTACGATTACCGGATTTGCGGCATAAGGACCAGTAGGCAATTTAAACATTAATTGCATAAAGCTTTCTACATATCCTTTTGTATTATCGTAGTAGTTCAAAGGATAACCCATAGATTTTCTATAAGTCCATGTAGCAATTACAAGAAACTTTGCCATTGTTTTACAAATAGCCTCGTACATTTCTTTTTCATTATCAACATTAACTGCTTTAGGGTTGAATGCTGTTAAAGCACTTGTTAAAGCAGATAACACTCCCATTGGGTGAGCCGTTTTAGGAAAACCGTCAATGATATTTTTCATTTCTTCGTTTACCAAAGAATGCTTTTTTATACCATTTTCAAAATCTTCTAATTGTGAAGCTGTAGGCAATTCACCAAAAATTAAAAGATAAGATACTTCTAAGAAATTTGCTTTTTCTGCAAGATCTTCAATTGAGTA
This sequence comes from Flavobacterium humidisoli, assembly GCF_023272795.1. Taxonomy (NCBI): domain Bacteria; kingdom Pseudomonadati; phylum Bacteroidota; class Flavobacteriia; order Flavobacteriales; family Flavobacteriaceae; genus Flavobacterium; species Flavobacterium humidisoli. The sequence continues at coordinate 376,915 of NZ_CP096829.1, forward strand.
TCCTCTGTAACGCAAAATTCCTTCTTCTCCATCTAGGAAAGTGATTTCGCTTGTACAAGATCCTGAATTTTTATAACCTGGATCAAGGGTAATGAAACCTGTTAAATCACGTAATTTGTTAATATCGATAGCTGATTCGTTTTCGCTTCCTGTGATTACTGGAAGCTCAATCTTTTTACCATCTATTTCTAATGTAGCTATTTTTGACATAATATACTGGAAATAATTCTTTAAATAATAATTTATCAAATCTAATGAATTTAAGACTAATTAAAAAAAGAATACTGCTATGAATTTGTTAAAACTCCAAAAAAAAACCATTCATTAAAAAATGAATGGTTTATCTTAATATATCTCTTATGATTATTTAATCTTAAAAGCATTTAAACCTGGAAAATAAGCAGTGCTTCCTAATTCTTCTTCAATTCTTAACAATTGGTTGTACTTTGCCATACGATCTGAACGAGAAGCCGAACCAGTTTTGATTTGACCACAGTTTAATGCTACAGCTAAATCAGCAATAGTATTATCTTCTGTTTCTCCAGAACGGTGAGACATTACAGATGTATAACCAGCGTTTTTCGCCATGTTTACAGCAGCAATAGTTTCAGTCAAAGTACCAATTTGGTTAACTTTTACTAAAATTGAATTAGCAATTCCTTTTTCGATTCCTGTTGACAAACGCTCAACGTTAGTAACAAATAAATCATCACCAACTAATTGTACTTTATTTCCAATTTTTTCAGTTAAGTATTTCCAACCATCCCAGTCATCTTCATACATACCATCTTCGATAGAGATAATTGGATATTTAGCAGCTAATTCAGCTAAGTAATCAGCTTGTTCTTCAGAAGTTCTAATTTTTCCAGTTTCTCCTTCAAATTTAGTATAATCGTATTTACCGTTTACATAGAATTCAGAAGCTGCGCAGTCAAGAGCAATCATAATTTCGTCACCGAAAGTATATCCTGCTTTTTCAACCGCTAATTTGATAGTATCTAAAGCATCTTCAGTACCACCAGCCAAGTTTGGAGCAAAACCTCCTTCATCACCAACTGCTGTACTTAAACCTCTGTCATGTAAAACTTTTTTTAAGCTGTGGAAGATTTCAGTTCCCATTTGCATAGCATGTGTAAAAGAAGTTGCTTTTACAGGAAAAATCATAAACTCTTGGAATGCGATAGGTGCATCAGAGTGAGAACCACCATTGATGATGTTCATCATTGGAACTGGCAATGTATTAGCAGAAACACCTCCAACATATCTGTATAATGGCAATCCTAATTCATTAGCAGCAGCTTTTGCAGCAGCTAAAGAAACTCCTAAAATAGCATTAGCCCCTAATTTTGATTTATTTGGAGTTCCATCTAAATCAATCATTAATTGGTCAATTGTGTTTTGTTCGAAAACAGAAGTCCCAACTAACTCTTCAGCAATAACGGTATTTACATTATTCACTGCATTCAAAACACCTTTACCTAGATAAGCTTTACCTCCATCACGTAATTCAACAGCTTCGTGCTCTCCAGTTGATGCTCCAGATGGAACAGCAGCTCTACCTAAAACCCCATTTTCAGTTACTACATCAACTTCAATAGTTGGGTTTCCTCTAGAATCAAGAATTTGTCTTGCGTGAACTTTAATTATAATACTCATTATTTTTGTTTTTTATTAATAAATTATATTTTTTTTTCGAAATTATAAAAATATTTAATACTATAAACGCATTGTAGTCATTAAACACCTTTATTTATTAACTACATCGTTTTAGACTTTGTCGCTTTTAATATTCTCTACAAATTGGTCAAACAAATATGACGAATCGTGTGGTCCTGGACTAGCCTCTGGGTGATATTGAACTGAGAAACAATTTTTGTTCTTCATTCGCATTCCCGCAACAGTACCATCATTTAAGTGAACATGCGTAATTTCTAATTCTGGATGATTTTCCAATTGCTCTCTCTTAACCGCAAATCCATGGTTTTGAGATGTTATTTCGCCTTTACCTGTAATGATATTTTTTACTGGATGGTTAATTCCTCTGTGTCCATTAAACATCTTGTAAGTTTCAACACCATTAGCCAAACCAATTACCTGATGTCCTAAACAGATTCCGAACAATGGCTTATTATCTGCCAAAATCTCCTTTGCAACCTGAATCGCCCCAAACAGCGGATCTGGATCTCCAGGGCCATTTGACAAGAAATATCCATCAGGATTAAACTCAGACATATCTTTATAAGTTGAATCAAACGGATATACTTTAATATAACAATCTCTTTTTGCAAGGTTTCTCAAAATATTTTTTTTGATACCAAGATCTAAAGCTGATATTTTATAAGTAGCATTTTCGTCGCCAAAGAAATACGGCTCTTTAGTTGAAACTTTAGAAGCCAACTCTAAACCTTCCATATTTGGAACATTAGCCAACTCTTTTTTCAAATCCTCGATTGAAGTTCCATCTGTACAAATTACTGCATTCATAGCGCCATTATCTCGAATGTAGCTTACAAGTGCACGCGTATCAACATCAGAAATACAGATTAAATTTTGTTTCGCAAAATAATCCTCTAAACTTCCAGAAGCATTTTCTCTAGAATAATTAAAACTAAAGTTTTTACAAACTAAACCGGCAATTTTAATACTATCAGATTCAACTTCAGAATCATTAACACCATAGTTTCCGATATGTGTATTTGTAGCAACCATTATTTGCCCAAAATAAGAAGGATCAGTAAAAATTTCCTGATACCCAGTCATTCCTGTATTAAAACAAACTTCACCAAAAGTTTTACCGCTAATTCCGATAGATTTTCCGTGAAAGATTGTTCCGTCACTAAGTAATAAAATGGCGCTTTGTCGTGTTGTGTATTTCATTATTTAATTTGTATTGTTTTTTAATCAAGTTATAAAACCAAATATAGATTTTAAGTGTAATTAGAATTTTGCAAATTTACTTCTTTAAAATAGCCCCTCCAAGATTTTTTAAAACTTTCATCTGTAAAAATAAAACCTATCATTTTAAATAAGTTACATTTTTATGGTTTCAAAAAAATCAAAAAAAAAGGATAAACTAAAAATTAGTTTATCCTTGATTTCTATAGAATGATTACTTTCATAATTATTCAGAAGCTTCAGTAGTCGTTTCTGTTTCAGCAGCAGGAGCTTCTGGAGCAGAAGTTTCAGCTTTTTTAGCTTTACCACCACGACGGCTTTTCGCTTTTTTAACTTCTTTTTTACCTCCATTGTAAAGTTCATTGAAGTCAACAAGTTCGATCATTGCCATATCAGCATTATCTCCCAAACGATTTCCAACTTTAATGATACGAGTGTATCCACCTGGACGGTCTCCAACTTTAGCAGCCACATCTCTGAACAAGTCAGTTACAGCATATTTGCTACGTAGGTATGCAAAAACAATACGACGATTGTGAGTCGTATCTTCTTTTGATTTTGTGATTAAAGGCTCAACAAATTGTTTAAGCGCTTTAGCTTTAGCAACAGTAGTGTTAATACGTTTGTGCTCAATAAGAGAACAAGCCATATTAGCCAACATAGCTTTTCTATGTCCAGTCTGTCTGCTTAAGTGGTTGAATTTTTTTCCGTGTCTCATGACGTGTTTTTTTTATCTTCATCTTGCTACAATCCACTATGGAGAGCAAAATATGAAGTAAATTATTCTTTATCTAATTTGTATTTAGCTAAATCCATTCCGAAAGTTAAATTCTTCACTGCAACAAGTTCATCAAGTTCAGTTAAAGATTTTTTACCAAAATTACGGAATTTCATTAGGTCATTTTTATTGAACGATACTAAATCACCAAGTGTATCAACTTCAGCCGCTTTCAAGCAATTTAATGCTCTCACAGATAAATCCATATCAACAAGCTTAGTTTTAAGCAATTGTCTCATATGCAATGACTCTTCATCATACGATTCTGTTTGTGCAATTTCGTCAGCCTCAAGTGTAATTCTTTCATCAGAAAACAACATGAAATGGTGAATTAAAACTTTAGCAGCTTCAGTAAGAGCATCTTTTGGATTAATAGATCCATCAGTTTTAATTTCAAAAACTAATTTTTCGTAATCTGTTTTTTGCTCTACACGGAAATTTTCGATTGCATATTTTACATTTTTTACCGGAGTAAAAATAGAATCTGTAAAAATTGTTCCAATTGCAGCATTCTGTTTTTTGTTCTCTTCAGCAGGAACGTATCCTCTACCTTTTTCGATTGTCAAATCGAAGTTCAATTTGATTTTAGAATCTAAATTACAGATAACAAGGTCTGGATTCAAAACTTGAAAACCTGAGATAAATTTTTGAAAATCACCTGCTGTTAATTGATCTTTACCAGAAACAGAAATAGTAACTGATTCATTATCGATATCTTCAATCTGACGTTTGAAACGTACTTGTTTTAGATTAAGGATAATTTCGGTAACATCCTCAACAACACCTGAAATAGTAGAAAACTCATGATCTACACCTTCGATACGAACAGATGTAATTGCATAACCTTCTAACGCTGAAAGCAAAACTCTTCTAAGTGCATTACCAACTGTCAATCCGTAACCAGGTTCTAAAGGTCTAAACTCAAATTTACCTTCAAAATCGGTTGAATCGATCATGATAACTTTATCGGGCTTTTGAAAATTAAATATTGCCATAAATTTCGACTAAGTCAATTATTATTTGTTGTACAACTCTACGATTAATTGTTCTTTAATGTTTTCTGGAATTTGAAGTCTCGCAGGTACAGAAACGAAAGTTCCTTCTTTAAGATCATTGTTCCAAGTAATCCATTCATAAACATGACTTGAATTTGATAAAGAACGTTCGATAGCTTCTAAAGATTTAGATTTTTCACGAACTGCAACTTTATCACCAGGCTTAAGGTGGTAAGAAGGAATATTAACAACCTCTCCATTTACAGTAATGTGTCTGTGAGAAACGATTTGACGCGCACCTCTTCTAGATGGAGCAATTCCCATTCTAAAAACAACATTATCTAATCTTGCTTCGCATAATTGTAATAAAACTTCACCAGTTACTCCTTTAGTTGCTGATGCTTTTTCGAATAAATTTCTGAATTGTTTTTCTAAAATTCCATAAGAATATTTAGCTTTTTGCTTTTCCATTAACTGAACAGCGTACTCAGATTTTTTTCCTCTTTTTTTAGCCATCCCGTGTTGTCCAGGTGGGTAATTTCTTTTTTCGAATGATTTATCATCTCCGAAGATTGCCTCGCCAAATTTACGAGCGATTTTGGTTTTAGGACCAGTATATCTTGCCATTTTAAAAAAAATTTAAGGTAGAAATTATGAATTCAGGTCTAATCCTTCGATAATCTATGTTCTACCTTGTTTATACTATAAAAATAAAAAATTAAACTCTACGTCTTTTTGGAGGGCGACATCCGTTGTGCGGCATTGGAGTAACATCGATAATCTCTGTAACTTCAATTCCACCGTTATGAATAGAACGGATAGCAGACTCACGTCCGTTACCTGGTCCTTTTACATAAACTTTCACTTTTTTAAGTCCCGCCTCAAGTGCTACTTTAGCGCAATCTTCTGCTGCCATTTGAGCTGCGTAAGGAGTGTTCTTTTTAGAACCTCTGAAACCCATTTTACCAGCTGAAGACCAAGAGATAACTTCACCTTTCTTATTAGTCAAAGAAATAATAATGTTATTAAAAGTGGCAGAAATATGAGCCTCACCCGTTGATTCAACGATAACTTTACGTTTTTTTGCAGTTGCTTTAGCCATATTACTTATTATTTAGTTGCTTTTTTCTTGTTAGCAACAGTTTTTCTTTTACCTTTTCTTGTTCTTGAGTTGTTTTTAGTTCTTTGCCCTCTTAACGGAAGACCAGATCTATGACGAATACCTCTGTAACATCCGATATCCATTAAACGTTTAATGTTTAAAGATATTTCAGAACGTAATTCTCCTTCAATTTTGTAAAATGAAACAGCTTCACGAATTGCTCCGATTTCATCATCATTCCAATCTTGAACTTTTTTATCTTGGCTAACTTGAGCTTTTTCCAAAATCTCGATAGCTCTACTTTTTCCTAATCCGAAGATGTAGGTAAGTGCAATAACACCTCTTTTGTTTTTTGGGATATCTACCCCTGCTATTCTTGCCATAATTATCCTTGTCTTTGTTTAAATCTAGGATTCTTTTTGTTTATTACGTACAGTCTCCCTTTTCTACGCACGATAATGCACTCGGCACTTCTCTTTTTTACTGATGCTCTAACTTTCATAGTGAATATCCTTTAATATCGATAAGTAATTCTTGCTTTTGACAAATCGTAAGGACTCATTTCTAGTTTCACTTTATCACCAGGTAATAATTTGATGTAATGCATTCGCATTTTACCAGAAATATGAGCAATTACAATATGTCCATTTTCTAACTCTACACGGAACATCGCATTTGACAATGCTTCAATGATTGATCCGTCTTGTTCTATTGCTGATTGTTTTGCCATAAATATATTAAGCTACCGCTTTTCTATTTTTACCAGTCTTCATTAAACCATCATAATGTTTGTTTAACAAGTATGAATTGATTTGTTGAATAGTATCTATTGCAACACCAACCATAATTATTAATGAGGTACCTCCAAAAAACATTGCCCAAGATTGTTGTACATCCATAATACTTACAACAATAGCTGGGAACACAGCAATCAAAGCAAGGAATAAAGATCCTGGGAAAGTTATTAAAGACATCACTTTATCAAGGAAATCAGAAGTTTCTGCTCCAGGACGAACTCCAGGAATAAAACCACCGCTTCTTTTTAAATCATCAGCCATTTTGTTAGTAGGTACAGTGATCGCAGTATAAAAGAATGTAAATACAATAATTAAAGTTGCAAAAACAAAATTATACCAGAAACCAAACATATTACTAAATGCACCAACAATAGATTGTGATGTATCTGATTTAGACAATCCAGCTACAGCCGCAGGAATAAACATAATTGCCTGCGCAAAAATAATTGGCATAACTCCTGAAGCATTAAGCTTAAGAGGAATCCATTGTCTATTACCTCCTGCCAAATCTTGCTCGTAATCTCCCGTAGTCGTACGACGAGCATACTGAACAGGGATTCTACGTACTGCCATTGTAAGCAATACACAAGAAATGATAACTAACAACCACACAATAATTTCAATAACTAATAACATTGGACCTCCATTGTTATTGGTAACACGAGTGGTAAACTCTTGGATAAAAGCTTGCGGTAAACGAGCTAAAATACCAACCATAATTAACAATGAAATACCATTTCCAATACCTTTATCTGTAATTTTCTCACCCAGCCACATAGCAAAAATTGTACCAGTAACTAAAATGATAACAGACGAGAACAAAAATTCAGGAGAATTAAAGCCTAGCAAAAATGCATTACTAGGCAATGTTCTGTATAAATTATAGATATAAGTTGGACCTTGAACCAATGTGATAGCGATTGTCAACCAACGAGTGATTTGATTAATCTTTTTTCTACCACTTTCCCCATCATTTTGAAGTTTTTGTAAATATGGAATCGCAATCCCCATCAACTGAACAACAATAGACGCAGAAATATAAGGCATGATACCTAAGGCAAAAACTGAAGCCTTAGAGAAAGCACCCCCGGTGAACATGTCTAGAATAGATCCTAGACCATTTTTAGTTTGTCCCGCTAAACCAGTCAATTGCGTTGCGTCAATTCCAGGAAGCGTAACGTGTGCTCCAAAACGATATACTAAAAGCAATCCTAATGTAATTAAGATTCTATTCTTTAGTTCTTCGATTTTCCAAACATTACTTATTGATTCAATAAATTTCTTCATCTTAATAGATAAGTTATATAGTTACAGCTTCTCCACCAGCAGCTTCAATAGCAGCTTTTGCAGTAGCAGTAAATTTGTGGGCAGTTACTTTTAATTTTGCTTTCAATTCTCCTCTACCTAAAATCTTAACGATTTCATTTTTAGTAGCCAGACGATTTGCCACGAACTCTGTCATAGAAACAGAATCAGTAATTGCACCGTTATCAACTAATAATTGAAGAGTATCTAAATTAACACCTTCGTATTCTTTACGATTGATGTTTTTGAAACCAAACTTAGGTACACGTCTTTGAAGCGGCATCTGCCCTCCTTCAAAACCAATCTTTTTAGAATAACCAGAACGAGATTTTGCCCCTTTGTGTCCACGTGCAGCGGTACCACCTTTTCCAGAACCTTCTCCTCTACCTAATCTTTTATTTTGATTGTGTGTAGATCCCTCAGCAGGTTGTAAGTTACTTAAATTCATAACAGTATTTGTTATTTAGCTTCTTCAACAGAAACTAAGTGTTTAACTTTGTTTATCATCCCAAGGATAGCAGGATTTGACTCATGCTCCACAACTTGTCCAATTTTACGTAGACCTAAAGCTTCCAACCCTCTCTTTTGAGAAAGAGGACAGTTGATTTTGCTTCTTACTTGTTTTACTAATAATTTAGCCATAATTTCCTGAATTAACCTTTAAAAACTTTCTCTAAAGAAACACCTCTTTGTTTTGCAACAGTATGAGCACTTCTCATTTGCAATAAAGCATCAAAAGTTGCTTTTACTACGTTATGCGGATTTGATGATCCTTGAGATTTAGACAATACATCGTGAATACCTACTGACTCAAGAACTGAACGAACAGCTCCACCAGCAATAACTCCAGTACCATGAGACGCTGGAATTAAGAATACGCGTGCACCACCAAATTTACCTTTTTGTTCGTGAGGAACAGATTGTCCATTCAAAGGAATTCTAACTAAATTTTTCTTAGCATCTTCTACTGCTTTCGCAATTGCTTCAGAAACGTCTTTAGATTTTCCTAATCCATGACCAACTACTCCATTTTCATCACCTACAACTACAATAGCAGAAAAACCGAAAGCTCTACCTCCTTTTGTAACCTTAGTAACACGATTAACACTAACTAGACGATCTTTTAATTCAAGACCACTAGGTTTTACCAATTCTACATTTTTGTATTTAGACATAATATATTAGAATTTAAGTCCAGCGGCTCTTGCGCCTTCTGCTAATGATTTAATACGCCCGTGATATAAATATCCACCTCTATCAAAAGTGATGGTATCAATCCCAGCTTTTAACGCTTTCTCTGCAACTAGCTTTCCAACAGCAGCAGCTACTTCAACGTTAGTACCTTTTCCTATTTCTTTTTCTCTAGAAGATGCAGCTAAGATAGTAACTCCATTTACATCATCAATAATTTGAGCGTAAATTTCTTTATTACTTCTAAAAACAGAAAGTCTAGGTCTTGCAGCAGAACCACTAACCGATTTTCTAATTCTGAATTTAATTCTCTGTCTTCTTTCAGATTTTGTTAATGACATAATCTTATATTTTAAGCTGATTTACCTGCTTTTCTTCTTAATACTTCACCCACAAATTTAACACCTTTTCCTTTGTATGGCTCAGGCTTACGGAAACCTCTGATTTTCGCAGCTACTTGACCTAAAAGTTGTTTATCAAACGATGTTAATTTTACGATAGGGTTCTTACCTTTTTCAGATACTGTTTCTAAAGATACTTCTGGAGCAATTTCTAAAACAATATTGTGAGAATATCCAAGAGCTAAATCTAATTTTTGACCTTGGTTTGAAGCTCTATAACCTACTCCAACTAATTCTAGTTCTTTTGTGAAACCTTCAGATACACCAACAATCATATTATTGATCAAAGATCTAAATAATCCGTGTTTTGCTCTATGGTCTTTATGATCAGACGATCTTTCAACTAAAACTTGATCGCCTTCAACAGTTACATTTACGTCCGAAAACTCTTGTACTAGTTGACCTCTTTTTCCTTTTACTGTAATAATACCGTCTTTAACTTCAACAGTTACACCAGCAGGGATTACAATTGGGCTTTTACCTATTCTTGACATCTTTATCTAGTGTTTAAAATTAGTATACGTAACAAATTACTTCACCACCTACATTTAATTGCTTAGCTTGTTTTCCTGTCATCAAACCTTTTGATGTAGAAACAATAGCAATTCCTAATCCGTTAAGGATTCTAGGTAATTTGGCAGCACCTGCGTACTTACGTAAACCAGGTTTACTAATTCTTTGGATATCTTTGATTACAGGCTCTTTAGTATCTTTATCATACTTCAAAGCAATTTTGATAGAACCTTGAACTGTGTTCTGCTCAAATTTGTAACTTAAGATGTAACCTTGATCAAATAAGATCTTAGTTATCTCTTTTTTAAGATTAGATGCTGGAATTTCAACAACTTTGTGGTTTGCAGCCACAGCGTTACGAACTCTAGTCAAATAATCTGCAATAGGATCTGTATACATATGTATTTGATTGCGATTATGGTTTTCGGGAGATACTCATCTCCCGAACCTTTAATCAATTAAAAATTATTTTTTGGTTTGCAAAAGTAATAACTTATTGCCAGATTACCAAGATGCTTTTTTAACACCAGGAATTAATCCATTGTTAGCCATTTCACGGAAAGTTACACGTGAAATACCGAATTGACGGATGTAACCTCTAGGTCTACCTGTTAATTTACAACGGTTGTGTAAACGAACTGGTGAAGCATTTTTAGGTAATCTTTGTAAACCTTCATAGTCTCCAGCTTCTAATAAAGCTTTTCTCTTTTCAGCGTACTTAGCTACCGTTTTCTCTCTTTTCACCTCGCGGGCTTTCATTGATTCTTTAGCCATGTCTTAATTCTTTTTAAAAGGTAATCCTAATTCAGCCAATAATGACTTTGCTTCCTTGTCTGTTTTTGCAGTAGTAACAAAAGTAATATCCATTCCTGAAATTTTGTTTACTTTGTCAATATCAATTTCTGGGAAAATGATTTGCTCTAAAACTCCAAGATTGTAGTTACCTCTTCCGTCGAATCCAGTAGCTTTAATACCACCAAAATCTCTAACACGTGGTAAAGCAGAAGTGATAAGTCTATCTAAAAACTCATACATTCTTTCTCCACGTAAAGTAACTTTTGCTCCAATAGGCATCCCTTTTCTCAATTTGAAAGACGCAACGTCTTTCTTAGAGATTGTAGAAACTGCTTTTTGTCCAGTGATCTTTGTTAACTCATCAACTGCATAGTCAATAAGTTTTTTATCAGATACAGCTGCACCAACTCCACGGCTCAAAACGATTTTCTCAAGTTTAGGAACTTGCATCACGTTTGTATATCCGAACTCTTCTTTAAGAGCAGAGATCACTCTACTCTTATATTCTTCTTTTAGTCTAGGTGTATATGCCATTACTATAGTACTTGATTAGATTTTTTTGAAAATCTTACTTTCTTATCTCCTTCTACTCTAATACCTACTCTAGTTGTTTCCTTAGTTTTAGGATCAATTAAAGCAATGTTAGAAATTTGAATAGAAGCTTCTTTCTTAACGATACCACCTTGAGGGTTTTTAGCACTTGGTTTAGTATGTTTAGAAACCATGTTTACACCTTCAACGATCGCTTTGTTTTTTTCACGGTAAACACGTAAAACTTTACCTTCAGCCCCTTTATGGTCTCCAGCAATAACTCTTACGATATCTCCTGATTTTATTTTTAGCTTTATCATCTTAAAACGAATTAAAGCACTTCTGGTGCTAATGATACAATTTTCATGAATTGTTTTTCACGAAGTTCTCTTGCTACCGGACCAAAAACACGAGTTCCTCTCATTTCCCCTGCAGCGTTCAAAAGAACACATGCATTATCATCGAAACGGATATAAGAACCATCAGCTCTTCTCACTTCTTTTTTAGTACGCACAACAACTGCAGTTGAAACAGCTCCTTTTTTCACGTTTCCGTTTGGAGTTGCATCTTTGATAGAAACTACAATTTTGTCACCAACAGAGGCATATCTTCTTTTAGTACCTCCTAAAACACGAATAGTTAAAACTTCTTTAGCTCCCGTGTTATCTGCTACTTTTAGTCTTGATTCTTGTTGTACCATAATTATTTAGCTCTTTCTAAGATTTCAACTAATCTCCAACATTTTGTTTTACTTAAAGGACGCGTTTCGCTAATTCTTACAGTATCTCCAATGTTACAGTCGTTTGTTTCGTCGTGTGCAACATATTTCTTAGTTTTCAACACGAACTTACCGTATAATGGGTGTTTTACTTTTCTTACTTCCGAAATAACGATAGATTTATCCATCTTATTTGAAGTAACAACACCTATTCTTTCTTTTCTTAAATTTCTTTTTTCTTCCATCTTTCAGCAGAATACAATTATTGTAACTCTCTTTTAGTTAACTCTGTAGCTAATCTTGCAACTGTTCTTCTAACGCTTCTAATTTGAAGTGGGTTAGCAATTGGAGAGATTGCGTGAGCCATTTTTAGGTCAGCATATACTTTCTTAGTTTGACTAAGCTTTTCTTGCAACTCCGCTGCAGAAAGATCTTTTATTTCTGATTGTTTCATAATAAATATAAATTATGCTTCGAAATCTCTAGCAACGACGAACTTAGTTTTTACTGGAAGTTTTTGAGCTGCAAGACGTAAAGCCTCTTTTGCAACTGACAATGGAACTCCTCCAACTTCAAACATAATTCTTCCTGGTTTAACAACAGCAGCCCAATACTCAACTGCTCCTTTACCTTTACCCATACGTACTTCAAGAGGTTTCTTAGTAATAGGTTTGTCTGGGAAAATTTTAATCCATAATTGTCCCTCTCTTTTCATGTAACGAGTTGCAGCGATACGCGCAGCTTCGATTTGACGAGAAGTTAAGAACATTCCATCTTCATGTACAGATTTAATACCAAACATTCCATTTGAAAGCTCATGCCCTCTTTGAGAGTTACCTTTCATTCTACCTTTTTGTACCTTACGGTATTTTGTTCTTTTAGGCTGTAACATTTTTCTTTAGTTTAAAAATTTACTTTCTTTTACGAGCGTCTGGTTTTCCACCTTTGTTAAAGTTAGATTTGCCTCTAGGAGCATCTCCACCTTTTCCACCACCTGTACCAGATTGTTTTTTGTCCATTCCAGCAAGTGGAGAAAGTTCTCTCTTACCGTAAACTTCACCTTTCATGATCCACACTTTGATACCCATTCTACCGTAAGTAGTATGAGCTTCAGCAAGTGCATAATCAATGTCAGCTCTGAAAGTTGATAGAGGAATTCTACCTTCTTTGAAACCTTCCGAACGCGCCATCTCAGCACCATTCAAACGACCAGAAATCAAAACTTTGATACCTTCAGCGTTCATACGCATAGAAGCAGCAATAGCCATTTTGATTGCACGTCTGTAAGAAATACGGCTTTCGATTTGACGAGCGATGCTTGTCGCCACAAGATAAGCATCTAACTCAGGTCTTTTGATTTCAAAGATGTTGATTTGAACCTCTTTGTCAGTAACTTTCTTAAGTTCTTCTTTTAACTTGTCTACCTCTTGCCCACCTTTTCCGATAATGATACCAGGTCTAGCAGTAGTGATAGTAACGGTTACAAGTTTTAAAGTTCTCTCGATGATTACTTTTGATACACTAGCTTTTGATAAACGAGCGTGGATATACTTTCTGATTTTGTGATCTTCGGCAAGTTTATCACCGTAATCATTTCCACCATACCAGTTTGAGTCCCATCCTCTGATGATACCAAGTCTATTTCCAATTGGATTTGTCTTTTGTCCCATGCTGCTTAAGAATTGCTTTGTGTGTTATTGATAGCTCCAAGCACGATTGTTACGTGATTAGAACGTTTTCTTATTCTGTGTGCACGACCTTGTGGAGCTGGACGAAGTCTTTTTAACATCATTCCACCATCTACTCTGATCTCTTTAACAAATAATCCAGCCTCTTCTAAATTACCTTCACTATTTTTTTGCTCCCAGTTATTGATTGCAGATAATAATAGTTTTTCTAATTTTCTTGAAGCTTCTTTAGAACTGAATCTTAAAATGTTAAGTGCTCTTTCTACCTTCTGACCTCTTACCAAGTCCGCTACTAAGCGCATTTTTCTAGGTGAAGTAGGGCAGTTATTCAATTTTGCGAAAGCGATAGACTTATTAGCCTCTTTTCTCGCATCTGCTGTTTCTCTTTTACGAACTCCCATTGCTTCTTTTATTTTTTACCTTTATTTTTTGCTCCAGCATGACCTCTAAAAGATCTAGTTGGCGAAAACTCTCCTAATTTGTGACCTACCATGTTTTCTGTTACGTAAACTGGTACAAATTGACGACCGTTATGAACTGCGATAGTTTGTCCAACGAAATCTGGAGTAATCATTGAAGCTCTAGACCAAGTCTTAACAACTGCATTTTTACCACTTTCTACGTTTTCTTGAACTTTCTTGTCTAATTTATAATGAACGAAAGGTCCTTTTTTTAATGAACGTGCCATATCTTATTATTTCTTTCTACGTTCTACGATATACTTGTTACTCGGGTTTTTCTTAGAACGAGTTCTGTAACCTTTAGCTGGCAATCCGTTTCTTGAACGTGGGTGCCCTCCAGAAGAACGTCCTTCACCACCTCCCATAGGGTGATCAACTGGGTTCATCGCTACTGGTCTAGTTCTAGGTCTTCTTCCTAACCATCTTGTTCTACCTGCTTTTCCAGATACAACTAATTGGTGGTCAGAATTAGAAACAGCTCCAATTGTAGCCGAACAAGTTAACAAGATTAATCTTGTCTCACCAGAAGGCATTTTAATTGTTGCATATTTCCCGTCTCTTGCCATTAACTGAGCAAAAGTTCCAGCTGAACGAGCGATAACAGCTCCTTGTCCTGGACGTAACTCAATACAAGATATAACAGTTCCAAGAGGAATTCTGCTTAAAGGTAATGTATTACCGATTTCTGGTTGAGACTCTGGCCCAGAAACTAATTTCTGACCAACTTTCAATCCGTTTTGTGCGATAATATAAGTTTTCTCTCCATCAGCGTAAGCTAATAAAGCGATAAATGCAGTACGATTTGGATCGTATTCAATTGATTTCACTGTAGCTGGAATTCCATCTTTAGTTCTTTTGAAATCAATAATACGATATCTCTGCTTGTGACCACCACCCGTATAACGCATGGTCATCTTTCCTTGACTATTTCTACCTCCAGAGTTTTTTATCGGCGCTATCAATGAGCGTTCCGGCTTATCAGTTGTAATAGCGTCATAACCATTCACAACTCTAAATCGCTGACCCGGGGTAATAGGTTTTAATTTTCTTACTGACATTTTTCTATCTTAGATATTGTTGTAAAAATCAATTGTTTCTCCTTCTTGTACTTGTACAATTGCTTTTTTGTAAGCATTTGTCTTTCCACTGATTAAACCACTTTTAGTGTATTTAGTAGATCTATCTGGTCTCACATTCATTGTATTAACAGAAACGATAGTTACTCCATAAGCAGCCTCAACAGCTTTCTTAATCTCAACTTTGTTTGCTTTTTTGTTAACAACGAATCCGAAGCGGTTTAGAACTTCACTTTCTTTGGTTACTTTTTCCGTTACTATAGGTCTAATAATAATGCTCATATTCCTATTATTTACTTAAATTTTCTTCAATTAACTCTAAAGAACCTTCCAAAAGCACTAAATTATTAGCATTTAATATTGCGTAAGTGCTTAATTCTGAGCTAGTTACGACGTTTGAAGCCTTTAAATTACGTGACGACAAATATACATTTTTATTTGACTCACCCAACACAAATAAAGATTTTTTATTCTCTAACCCTAAAGCTTTCAAAACGTTAATGAAATTTTTAGTGTTTGGCGCTTCAAAATTAAAGTCTTCTAAAACTACGATATTTGACTCTTTTGCTTTGATTGAGAAAGCTGATTTTCTAGCTAATCTCTTTAAGCCTTTATTCAATTTGAATGAATAACTTCTTGGTCTTGGTCCGAAAACTGTTCCACCACCTTTAAACAATGGATTCTTAACACTTCCTGCACGTGCAGTACCAGTTCCTTTTTGTTTTTTAATCTTACGAGTACTTCCAGTTACTTCAGCTCTTTCTTTAGCTTTGTGAGTACCTTGTCTTTGATTAGCAAGATATTGCTTAACATCAAGATATACTGCGTGATTGTTTGGCTCAATTGCGAATACTGAATCAGAAAGTTGAACTTTTCTACCAGTATCTTTTCCGTTGAAATCTAATACTTTTACTTCCATTACTTCTGAATGATTACATAAGAGTTTTTGTGCCCAGGAACACATCCTTTAACAACAAGTAGATTCTTATCAGCAACTACTTTTAAAACTCTAAGGTTTTGAATTTTTACATTTTCTCCTCCCATTCTTCCAGCCATACGCATTCCTTTGAATACTCTAGATGGATAAGAAGAAGCTCCTACAGAACCTGGCGCTCTTAAACGGTTGTGCTGACCATGAGTAGCTTGTCCAACACCACCAAAACCGTGACGTTTAACAACACCTTGGAAACCTTTACCTTTAGACACACCTTGTACATCCACAAATTCCCCTTCTTCAAAAATAGTAACATCTACAAGATCTCCTAATTTTTGTTCAGTTGCAAAATCCTGAAATTCAACGACTTTTTTCTTAGCAACAGTTCCCGCTTTTTTAAAGTGCCCTAAAGCAGCTTTAGTAGAATGTTTCTCGTTTTTGTCATCGAAACCAAGTTGCAACGCTTCATACCCGTCAACCTCTTTGGTTCTGACTTGGGTAACAACGCATGGGCCAGCTTCGATTACTGTACAAGGAATGTTTTTCCCGTTTTCATCAAAGATACTAGTCATGCCGATTTTCTTACCAATTAACCCAGACATAAATATTAATTATTAATTACTAAAATTCCCTTCAATTTGAAAATAACAGAAATTTCCAAACAGGGAGTGCAAAAGTAGACATTAAAAACGAATATACCAAACAGTTTCAAAAATTAAATCGCTCATAATCAAAATCCAAGCATCAAAAGACCGTCAAAACAAACCCCACTTGCAACAAAATTTCAATCTATTTTTTCAATCTTCAAACATTCTACACGTAACAATTAATTAATAAAATCACAACAAAAGAAACTTGCATCCCTTTAAAACAAAGGACTTTATAAAAAACAAAAAGATTTTACAAATAACAAAAGATTAAATTTCACAAACTAAAAACAACTTTTGAAAACAAAAAAAGCGAGACAAAAAATGCCTCGCTTTTTATATGAAAAAATATAAAAAAATTATACTTTAATCTCTACTTCAACTCCACTTGGCAATTCAAGTTTCATTAAAGCATCAATAGTTTTTGATGAAGATGAATAAATATCAATCAATCTCTTGTATGACATTACTTCAAATTGCTCTCTCGCTTTTTTATTAACGTGCGGAGAACGTAATACAGTGAAAAGTTTTTTGTGAGTTGGCAACGGAATTGGACCCGTTACAACCGCTCCAGTAGTTTTTACTGTTTTCACGATCTTTTCAGCAGATTTATCTACCAACATGTGATCGTAAGATTTTAGTTTTATTCTGATTTTTTGACTCATTTTCTTAAAATTAAGCGTTACCTTTTGCTTTTTTGATTACCTCTTCTGAAATATTAGAAGGTGTTTCTGCATAGTGAGAAAACTCCATTGTTGAAGTCGCTCTACCAGAAGACAATGTTCTCAATGTAGTTACATAACCAAACATTTCTGATAAAGGCACATCAGCTTTAATCGTTTTAGCACCATTTCTATCACCCATATCATTAACTTGACCTCTACGACGGTTCAAGTCACCTACGATATCACCCATGTTTTCTTCTGGAGTGATAACTTCGATTTTCATGATTGGCTCAAGAATAACAGCTCCAGCAGCACGTCCAGATTCTTTATAACCCATTCTTGCAGCTAATTCAAAAGAAAGAGCATCAGAATCCACAGGGTGGAAAGATCCGTCTAACAAAGTCACCTTCAAACTATCAACAGCATATCCAGCTAAAGGACCTGTTTTCATAGCCTCACGGAAACCTTTTTCAACAGCAGGGATATATTCTTTAGGAACGTTACCACCTTTTACCTCATTAACGAACTGTAATCCCACAGGAACTTTACCATCAACTTCATCAGCAGGCTCGATTCTAAATACGATATCACCGAATTTACCACGACCTCCAGATTGTTTCTTATAAGTTTCTCTATGTTGAGCAGATTTAGTAAACGCCTCTTTGTACTCTACTTGTGGCTCACCTTGATTAACCTCTACTTTAAACTCACGCTTCATACGATCAACTAAGATATCTAAGTGAAGCTCACCCATACCAGAAATAATAGTCTGACCTGAAGCTTCATCAGTTCTTACAGTAAACGTCGGATCTTCCTCAGCTAATTTAGCCAAAGCCATACCCATTTTATCAACGTCAGCTTTAGTTTTAGGCTCAATAGCGATACCAATTACTGGCTCTGGGAATTTCATAGATTCCAAGATAATTGGACTCTTCTCATCACACAAAGTATCTCCAGTTTTGATATCTTTAAATCCTACAGCAGCTCCAATATCTCCAGCCTCAATAAATTCGATTGGATTTTGCTTATTAGCGTGCATTTGGTAAATACGAGAGATTCTCTCTTTATTACCAGAACGAGTATTTAAAACATAAGAACCAGCATCTAAACGTCCAGAGTAAGCACGGAAGAAAGCTAAACGACCTACGAATGGGTCAGTAGCAATTTTAAATGCCAAAGCAGCAAACGGCTCTTTTACATCTGGGCGACGTAAGATTTTAGTTTGATCTTCTTCTAATAATTCAGCATCGTCAGGGTGAATTCCCTCAATACCTTCTTTATCCAATGGAGATGGCAAATACTTACAAACAGCATCTAACATAAATTGAACTCCTTTGTTTTTAAAAGAAGAACCAGCAAGCATTGGAATGATAGCCATATCAATAGTAGCAGCTCTCAACGCATTGTTAATCTCTTCTTCAGTAATAGAGTTCTCATCCTCCATATACTTATCTAAAAGATTTTCATCATAAGTAGCAATCTCCTCGATAAGAATAGAACGGTAATGCTTAACATCATCAACCATATCAGCTGGGATATCAACGATATCAAAAGTAGCTCCTTGAGTTTCATCATGCCATACAATAGCCTGATTCTTAACTAAGTCAACAATACCTTTAAAATCTGCCTCATCACCAATAGGCAAAGTAATTGCAACCGCATTCGATTTCAACATATCTTTAACCTGTCCGCATACAGCTAAAAAGTTAGCACCTTGACGGTCCATTTTATTTACGAATCCCATACGAGGAACTCTATATTGATCAGCAAGTCTCCAGTTAGTTTCAGATTGAGGCTCAACACCATCAACAGCACTAAATAAGAAAACCAAACCATCAAGTACACGTAAAGAACGGTTTACCTCTACAGTAAAGTCAACGTGTCCAGGAGTATCAATAATATTAAAGTGGTATGGTAATGATTCTGGAATAACTTTACCTTGTACAGTTGGAAAATTCCAAGTACAAGTTGTAGCAGCAGAAGTAATTGTAATACCTCTTTCTTGCTCTTGAGCCATCCAGTCCATTGTTGCAGCACCATCGTGCACCTCACCAATTTTGTGTGACTTTCCAGTATAAAAAAGAATACGCTCAGTTGTTGTTGTCTTACCAGCATCAATGTGAGCAGCGATTCCGATATTTCTTGTATATTTTAAATCTCTAGCCATTTCTTTACGAATTAAAATCTAAAATGAGAGAATGCTTTGTTAGCTTCTGCCATTTTGTGAGTATCCATTCTTTTCTTAACTGCAGCACCTTCTTCTTTAGCAGCAGCTAAACACTCTGAAGCTAAACGTTGTGCCATAGATTTTTCATTTCTTCTTCTTGAATAAAGTATCAACCACTTCATTGCCATAGAAATTTTTCTGTCTGGACGAATTTGCATTGGGATTTGGAATGTAGCTCCACCAACTCTACGGCTACGTACTTCTACGTGAGGCATAACGTTTGTTAAAGCATCTTTCCAGATCTCTAATGAAGTTTTCTCATCATTTTGCTTTTTAGTTTCGATGATATCAATAGCATCATAAAATACTTTAAAAGCTGTAGATTTCTTACCATCCCACATTAAGTTATTCACAAAACGTGTTACTAATTGGTCATTAAACCTTGGATCCGGTAAAAGTGGTCTTTTCTTTGCCGCTCTTTTTCTCATGTCTTTTTCTTAAAAGTTTTTAAATTACTTTTTTGCTTCTTTTGGGCGTTTAGCACCGTACTTAGATCTTCTTTGCGTTCTTCCTGCAACACCTGACGTATCAAGAGCTCCACGAACGATATGATATCTAACACCTGGTAAATCTTTTACCCTTCCACCTCGCACTAATACTATCGAGTGCTCTTGTAGATTATGTCCTTCTCCAGGGATGTAAGCATTCACCTCATTACCATTTGTCAAACGCACACGCGCAACTTTACGCATTGCAGAGTTTGGTTTTTTTGGTGTAGTAGTGTAAACACGCGTACAAACCCCTCTTCTTTGAGGACAAGAATCTAAAGCAACCGATTTACTCTTCTTAGTGATCTGAGTTCTTCCTGTTCTTACTAATTGTTGAATTGTTGGCATAATTAATACTAAAAATTATTATGTTTATTAAATTCCCGCTTTTTACGGGGTTGCAAATGTATAAAATAAATTTCAGTATACAAACGTTAAATCATTAATTTTCAACAACATTATTTATATCTATGATTTCACAAAGAAACATTAGATATTTGCTTTACATTTAACCGACAAAACAATTGCTTTTGAAACAATTACATTACATACTTATTTTACTACTATCCTCAAATTGTTTTGCGCAATCTTTCTACCTTAATATAAACGGAATAAACAAAAAACAAAATCAAACTATTGACTCGATTTTTTACATAAAAAAACATTCAAATATAAAATCACTAAACAATGAGATTGCAACAGTAACAAACAAACTAGCAAAACAAGGCTACATAGACTCTAAAACATTAGAAAACAAAAAGATAAACGACAGCACTTATGCTATTTTAATAGACCTGCAAACTAGAATAAAGGAGATACATATATATATAGGTATAAATAGTTTTTTTTACAACTCAAAAAAAACAGCAAAAGACAGCATAATCATACCCTATACAGAACTTGAAAATTTCTTAAATCAACAAATATCAGACAACGAAAAAGCAGGATTTGCTTTTTCTAAAATCAAGCTTGAAAACATCAAAAAAAAGAATTCAACAATTTACGCCGACTTAAATTTTGATTCCGAAAAAAAAAGAACTTTAAATTCCATTATTGTAAACTACACGAATTCTTCTTCGAAAGATTATTTCCCAAAAGGAGCACTTAAGCAATTAAACAAAAAATACCTTAACAAAACTTTTAATCAAGAAACCGTCAAAAAACTTTATGACGACATCAATAGTTTTGAATTTGTTTCGCAGCCCAAATATCCAGAAATCTTATTCACATCAGATTCTACCAAAATCTACACTTATCTTGACAAAAGAAAAGCTAATAACTTTGATGGATATATTGGTTTTTCAAATGATGAAAACAAAAAGTTAATTCTAAATGGCTATTTGGATATTTCTTTAACAAACATACTACGAGCTGGCGAAAAATTTTCTCTTTATTGGAAAAGCGATGGAAACCAACAAAAAACCTTCAACACCAAACTTGAAATTCCATATCTATTCCAATCTTCTCTTGGAATTAAAGCACAATTAAACATCTTCAAACAAGACAGCACATTTCAGAACACTAAAACAGACATCAATCTTGGTTATTATTTAAATTACAATTCCAAGATCTATCTCGGCTACCAATCAACCGAATCAAGCGATATTCAAAACATCAACAATTCTACTATTAGCGATTTCAACAATTCATACTTTACTTCAACATACGAATACAAAAAAACAGACTCCAACAATAGCCTCATGCCTGGAAAAGCTTTTTTAAATTCGATAATAGGCCTTGGAAAAAGAGAAACAAATAACGATCCGGAAACGGCAGATCCAAGCAAACAATTTTATATAAATCTAAATGCAACGTATAATTTCGAGCTTAATAACAAGAATTTCATTAATATAAATTCTCAGAATTTCTATTTGGATAGCAAAAATTACATTTCTAATGAATTATTTCGATTTGGCGGAATGAATTCAATTAGAGGATTTTCCGAAAATAGCCTTCAAGCAAATTTTTACTCTGCAATTCTTACAGAATACAGATATCTATTCTCAAAAAGCGCATACATCCATTCTATAGCTGATTATGCTATATATCAAGACTTAACCAATATTTCAAATCCTAAAAAAATTAAGAATTTAATAGGAATCGGTATAGGTGTGGGAATAGAAACAAAAAACGGAATTTTACGAATTATTCTCACGAATGGACAGCAAAATCAACAGGAAATACAATTATATAACACTATCGTAAACATATGTTATAATGTTAAATTTTAGGGTTTACCAAAAAAAATATTTTTTTTATTAGGAAAGTTAACAAATTATTAAGAGTTCTGCGATACTAATTCAAAATATTTAAAAATGAAACTAAAGTTCAATGGATTCTTAGTGCTTTTATTAGTACTAGTTGCGCAATTGACATTTGCGCAAGAAAGAGCTGTTTCAGGAACAGTTTCCGATAATACAGGTATGCCTTTACAGGGGGTAAGTGTATTAGTGAAAGGAAGCAAAACTGGAACACAAACTGATTTTGATGGAAAATATTCTATTAAAGCATCTTCAAGCCAAGTTTTGGTATTTAGCTACATTGGAATGAAAACCCAAGAAGTAGCTGCAAGCTCATCTGTAGTTAATGTTAAATTATCAGGTGATGCACAAGAACTTGAAGCAGTTGTAGTAACAACAGCTTTAGGTATCAAAAGAGAGAAAAAATCTTTAGGTTACTCATCACAAAAACTTGATGAAAAAACAGTTAACTCAACACCAACAAACAACTTCCTAAACAACTTATCAGGTAAAGTTGCAGGTTTAGAGGTTAAAACTAACTCTAACTTTGGTGGATCTACCAACATCGTACTTCGTGGATCAAAAAGTTTAACTGGAAACAACCAAGCATTAATGGTTGTTGATGGTGTTGCTATCAGCAATGATAACTTAAACTCAGCATCAGCAAAAAGTGGAAGACAAGGTTTTGACTTTGGTAACTCTGCTTCTGATATTGACCCAAACAACATTGAATCTATTACAGTACTTAAAGGTGCTGCTGCAACTGCATTATATGGTAGCCAGGCTGCGAATGGTGCGATTATGATTACTACTAAAAAAGGTAAGAAAAACAGCGCTTTAGGAGTAAGTTTCAGTTCTACAACTTCTATGGGTTCTTATGACAAAGATACTTTCATTAAGTACCAAAAAGGTTACGGAGCTAATGGTTATTCAGGACCAAACGATAGTTTCTACACAGCAGATGCTAACGGAGATGGTATTCCTGATCAAGTTGTTGATATGACTGCCGATTCATCTTTCGGTAATGCTTTCGACCCAAGTTTAAACGTGTTCCAATGGACTGCTTTTGCTCCAGGTAACGCTAATTATGGTAAAGCTACTCCATGGGTTGCTGCTGCTAATGATCCTGGTAAATTCTTCCAAAAATCTTTCAGCACAGTTAACAACATTGGTTTAAGTGGTGGAGACGAAAAAGGATCTTACAACTTTAGCTACACTAACAACAATGAATCTGGAATTTTACCAAACAGTAGATTAAACAGAAATATTATCAATGGTAGTTTCTCAAGAAACTTATCAGATAAAATTAAAACAACTGCATTCTTCACATTCTCTGACCAATCTACAGTAGGTAGAAACAGTACAGGTTATGGAGATAACATCTTAACTGGTTTCAGACAATGGTGGCAAACTAACGTTGATGTTAGAGACTTAAAACAAGCATACCAATTAAACGGACAAAACGTTACTTGGAACATGAATGATCCATTATCTGGAAATTTTGCTCCAGCTTATTGGAACAACCCATACTTTGACCGTTACAAAAACTACTCTTCTGATGACAGAACGAGAGTTCTTGCAGGTGCTAATATCTCTTACGATATAACAAAAAACTTTAATGTTTTAGGACGTGTTACTGTTGATACTTCTAATGACAGACAAGAATTAAGAAAAGAAAAAGGAAGCCACGCTGAAGAGTTTGGTTTACAAGCTCTTGATGAAACTTCAGGATACGAGCTATACACAAGAAGTTTCTTACAGACAACTTACGATTTCATTGCAACTTACGATCTAAAAATCTCTGAAAAAATTTCAGCAAAACTTTTAGGTGGATCAACTTTCATCAAATCTCACGTAGATTCATTCGACGGATCAACAACTGGAGGTTTAGTAGCTCCTGGATTGTTTACTTTAGCAAATTCAATGTCATTTGTTGCTCCATTAGAGCAAGAAATCAACTACAACAAATTAGGTCTTTATACTCAAGGTTCTATTGACTACAACAGAATCGTTTTCGTTGAAGGTTCATACAGAAGAGATCAATCTACTGCTTTACCACAAAACAACAACAAATATGATTACTGGTCACTTGGAACAAGTTTCATTGCATCTGAGTTAATCAAACAAGATTGGTTAAACAACTTAAAACTTAGAGCTAACTACGCAGTTGTAGGTAATGACCCTGCTGCTGGTTTAATTGGTGCAAAAGTTAATAATGGATTAATTGGCGGTAACTTAATGTTCGCTAACAGTTCTACTTTTGTTGATTTTAAAAATTTAAGATCTGAAAAATTAAAAAGCTGGGAGTTTGGTGTTGAGGCAGCGATGTTCAAAAACAGATTAAGCTTTGACGTATCTGTTTACCAATCTAACACTACAGACCAAATTTTCAACGTACCGCAATCTACTTCTACAGGATATGCAACTTCACAAATTAATGCTGGAGAAATGCAAAACAATGGTGTGGAGGTATCTTTATTTGGTTCACCAGTTAAAACTAAAGATTTCGAATGGCAAGTTGGCGTAAACTGGTCAAGAAACAGAAACAAAGTTGTTTCTTTGAACCAAGGAAGAGATAACTTACAATTAGCTTCATGGCAAAATGGAGTTTCTTTAAATGCTACTGTTGGTCAACCATACGGTACAATGAGAGGAACAGACTACGTATATGATGCAAACGGAAACAAAACAGTTGACGAAGATGGTTACTACCTACTTGCTACTGATAAAGTAATTGGAAACATCCAAGCTGACTGGATCGGAGGTCTTTCTAACAGATTAAACTATAAAGATTTCTCTTTAAACTTCTTAATCGATATGAAAAAAGGAGGAAGTGTTTATTCTCTAGATCAAGCTTACGGACAATACACAGGTCTTTACCCAGAAACTGCTGGTCTTAACGACTTAGGAAACCCATTAAGAAACTCTATCGCTAATGGTGGAGGTATTATCCTTGATGGAGTTTACGAAGATGGTACTCCAAACCAATCTAGAATCCCTGCAAACATGGTAGGAGCTGGTTTTGGTGTTGAAGTTGAGCCGAACAAAAAATTCATCTACGATGCATCTTACGTAAAATTAAGAGAAGTTGGTTTCACATACAATGTACCGTCTAAATTCTTAGACAAAACAATGGCTAAATCAATCTCATTTAGTTTATTAGGAAATAATCTTTGGATTATTCACAAAAATTTACCGTATGCTGACCCAGAAGCTGGACAATCATCTGGAAACATTCAAGGTTTTCAATCAGGTGTAATGCCAACAACAAAAGTATACTCATTTAATATTAAAGCGACTTTCTAAGATGAAAAAATTAATCCTCTCAATAACAGCATTGTCATTATTTATGACAAGCTGTGTAAGTGATGATCCTACATACAACAATGACCAGGACAAATCTTACGATGTGCCTTCTGAGACGCTTTTCACAAATGCTGAAAAAGAGTTGACAGATCAACTAGTAACTCCAAGTGTTAACTTAAGTATCCTAAGATATGCATCTCAATATTGGGCTGCAACTCAATATAATACAGAAGCCAGATTCAATATTACTACAAGAAGAATTGGAGACGGACACTGGAATGCATTATATAGAAGTACATTAGGGAACTTACAAACTTCAAAAGAAGTAATTTTAACTGAAACAGGTGATGCTGCCGTACAGAAAAATAAAATTGCTTTAATTGAAATCCTACAAGTTTACACTTTCCAAGTTTTAGTGGATACTTATGGAGATGTTCCTTATACTGACGCATTAAAAGTAAAAGAAGTAATTTTACCTAAATACGAAGATGATGCAGCTATTTACCCTAAATTAATCACTAGATTAGATGCAGCTATTGCTCAATTAGATACTAGTGCTGATTCTTTTGGTTCTGCTGACTTTATTTATGGAGGTGATGTAGCAAAATGGAAACTTTTTGCTAACACTTTGAAATTAAAAATTGGTTTGAATTTAGCTGATGCTGATGCTGCACTTTCTAAAAGTACAGTTGAAAGTGCTTACAATGCTGGAGTTATCTTAAACAATACTCAAAATGCAACTTTCGACTATCCAGGAGCTGCTCCAATGTACAATCCTATCTTTGCTAACTTAGTAGCTAGTAACCGTAATGACTTCGTTGCTTCTGAAACTATTGTTAATGCAATGAACGCTTTAGAAGATCCAAGAAGAGCTATTTATTTCAATGCAATGCCTGACGGATCTTACAAAGGAGGTCTTAATGGTCCAACTAACGTTTACCAAAATTTCTCTGCTATTGGAGATAAGTTAAAAGCTGCTGATTTCCCAGGTTTATTAGCTGAGGCTACTGAATCTAACTTCTACTTAGCTGAAGCTGCTGCAAGAGGATATGCTGTTGGAAATACTGCTGAGTACTACTATAACAGAGCGATTACTGCTTCTTTCGAAAACTGGGGAATTGCAAGTGAAGCTGCTGCTTACTTAGCTAAACCAGAAGTAGCTTATGCTACTGCTTCAGGAACAACTTACAAAGAAAAAATCGGTAAACAAGCTTGGATTGCTTTCTTCAACAGACCGTTCGAATCTTGGAACTCTTACAGAAGATTAGATTTCCCTGCTTTAGTTGCACCTGCTAACGCTGTTGCTGCTGCTGAAGGAGAAATTCCAAAACGTTATACTTATCCAATCAACGAGCAAACAGTAAACAATGCAAATTGGGCTGCTGCTTCTACTGCAATTGGAGGAAACAAACTTAAAGTTCACGTTTTCTGGGATAAATTCTAATTTATTCTGAAAAACAATATATCAAAACCGCTCTGTTAATTCAGGGCGGTTTTTTTATATAAACATATTACCTATATTTGTCCAATGGAAAAAGAACATCAAATATTTGGCATTAGAGCCATCATAGAGGCAATTCAAGCAGGAAAAGAAGTAGATAAAGTTTTCATACAGAAAGACATTTCTGGCGAACTTATGAAGGATTTAATGAAGGTAATGAAACGTGCAAACGTTAACTTCTCTTATGTACCTGTAGAAAAACTAAACCGCCTTACTCCAAATAATCACCAAGGTGCAGTAGCAACCATCTCCCCTATCGGTTTTATTGATTTAGAACATTTAGTTGAGTCTACAATTGAATCAGGTCAAAAACCTCTTTTTCTAATATTAGATCAGGTATCAGACGCTAGAAATTTTGGTGCTATTATTAGAACTGCTGAATGTACTGGTGTAAATGGAATCATTATACAAAAAGCAGGTTCGGCACCCGTTAATGGAGATACGGTTAAGACTTCTGCTGGAGCTGTATTCAATGTACCTATTTGCAAAGTTGAACATATAAAAGATGCTATTTTTTATTTGCAAGGTTCTGGTATAAAAACAGTTGCTGCAACTGAAAAAACAGATCAAAACATATACGACATATCACTATCAGAACCATTGGCTATTATTATGGGATCTGAAGATCGAGGAATAAATCCTTCTGTTTTAAAAATAGTAGACGAAAAAGCCAAATTACCAATGTTTGGCACAATTGGCTCATTAAACGTATCTGTTGCCTGTGGTGCTTTTCTATACGAAGCTGTTCGACAAAGAACCTAAAAACACATTGAGAGATTATGATGCGAATGAAATAATTAAATACCTTTAATTAATGCTTTCAAAATCTAATTCAAAATCAAAAGTTACAATATTCCGCTGCCTGTTTGTAATTTTACTAATTACAAACAGCTACGGACAAAATACTACGTATAATCAATTTTGGAATGAAATCCAATTCAACCAAACTTTAAGCAAAAAATGGGCAACAGAAATAGATGTTGCCGCTGCTTATAGCAGTAAAGAATCATCTCCAAATTTATTTGATAACACTATTCAAAGATCCATTAGAGGTTGGGGACATTATTACTTTTCTCCCAGATGGAAGTTCTCTGCTTTCATCGCTTATTTCAACAATAGAGATGTTCCAGAAATTGGTCAATTTGAATCTCCCGAAACACGCTTTGCTCTTCAAGGAATTTATTACTTTCATAAAAAGGGATATACTTTAAGCACAAGAATGCGTACTGAATTCCGTCATATGAGAAATGAGGATGATGATTATGAAAATGTTCTTCGATATAGACAGCAAATTAAATATATACAACCAATCAATAGTAAAATATTAAGAAGCGGTGTTGTATATGCGATTGCGTCAGATGAGCTTTATTTCAAATCTGGAGCAAAAGTTACTGGTGAAAGTTTTTTTGATCGGAATCGTTTAAATATTGGAGCCGGATATTTATTTTCGGATGATTTTCAGGTGGAACTAACCTATTGCAACGAATATCTTCCACGAAACAAAGGTAATCAGACAACAAACGCTGCATCGCTTACTATAACTTTCAATAATCTTATTCGAAATCTTAAAAAGAAAATCGAAGCCAAAAAGCATCCTGAAATAAAGGATGAAGAATAATTAGTTTTCTTCTTTCTTTAAAAAACATTTAAGCTGTTCGATGATAGCGTCTTTGTGAAGCTTAAAGTTATAGCTTCTCACAAATTCAGTTCCTTGCATATTGATTTCAGCAGTAATAGCTTCGTAATTAGAAAACGCTTCAAGATCTTTATTGTCTATCAAATAGAGAACTTGCATTATAGAATCGTTACGTCGATATTGTGTATCGTAATGCGCTAAATTATATGTTTTGTTATCCGCCAGATGAATTATTAAATCATCCTTGATCTTTTTTCCAACTTTCTTTTCTGGAAACGGTGTCGGTTGCAGGGCAACAAAATAATTTTCTTTATCTGTAACAATATTAATTTTCAAGGATTTTGATTTCGTAGTATAAAAAACTGCTGGCTCAAAATAGTAAATCATACTTCCATCTGCCTGTACCCTATTTTTTATCTCGCATTGAGCAATTCCTTTCCCAGTAAAAACAAAACTAAAAAACAAAAGTAGAAATTTCATTTTCATAGCGCTCAAAATTAAATTGTTACACTAACAAATTTACTTTTTTTATTTCAAAGAAAATTATTCATCGGTTTCTTCTTGATCTCTTTTTTTAACTACAATATAATTTACTGGATGACTAGATGAAAAATAATCTATCTGATCCTGTTCTTCCTCATGGGAAAAAGTAACGAAATTTCCATTTTCATCAAAATGCTTCATAAAAGGATCGCTGCCCGGATCAAAATCTGGACGCTGCCAATCGTAAACAATTGGCTTTGCATATTCGGGTGCTTTATAAAATAAGGTCAAAACAAAACCGGTAATAAGTCCAGCCAAATGCCCTTCCCAAGAAATAGATTGATCAACATCTGGAAAAACATACCATATCATTCCGCCATAAAGTAAAATCACGGTTAAGGATAATGCCACCAATCTATAATATTTAGTCTGAATACCCTTAAAGAAAATAAAACTAACTAAAACATAAATTAATCCGCTGGCGCCGATATGAAAATTTTCTCTTCCAACAACCCAAGTAATTAATCCCGAAAAGAGAATCCCGTAGCTTATAACACCTAATGTTTGTTTTGGATAAAAAAACTGCATCGCCGCCAATAGTATTACAAGCGGAATACTATTATTATACAAATGATCTAAATTTTCATGAATGAACGGACTAAATAAAATACCTCGAATTCCAATAAAATCCCGAGGATAAATTCCGTATCGATAAAAATCAAAATCAAAACGGATCTGAAGCCAATATACTATCCATAAAAAAAGGACAAAAAACATCGGAAGTCCAATAACCGAATTTGAAAACTTAAAATTAGTATCGTTCATATATTCATAAAATAACAATTAACAGGACTCAAAAAACTATCCAAAAATATTTTACTGATATTTTGTCATATCAAAATTTAAAATTGTCTCAAATCAGAACAATCGTTCTCTCTGCAAACTGTTTTAACTTTTGAATGAATGAAATTTAAATCTTAAAATAGTAATTTTGTAATATGGAAGCACCTTTAGCAGAGCGTATTCGTCCGCAGAAATTAGAAGATTATATAAGCCAACACCATTTGGTTGGACCAACTGGTTCCTTAACACAGCAAATTTCAAAAGGAATTATTCCTTCATTGATTTTTTGGGGACCACCTGGTACGGGAAAAACAACATTGGCCCAAATCATTGCTCAGGAATCCAAAAGACCTTTTTATATTTTAAGCGCTATAAATTCTGGCGTAAAAGATATTCGTGATGTTATAGAAAAGGCAAAACAAAGTGGAGGACTTTTTACTGCTAAAAACCCTATTCTGTTTATCGATGAGATTCATCGATTTAGTAAGTCACAGCAAGATTCACTTTTGGCTGCTGTAGAAAAAGGCTGGATAACTTTGGTCGGTGCGACAACCGAAAATCCAAGTTTTGAAGTCATTCCTGCATTATTGTCACGTTGCCAGGTTTATATACTAAATGCATTTACAAAAGCAGATCTAGAAGCTCTTTTGCAACGTGCAATGAAAACCGATGCCTATTTACTAACAAAAAAAATAAATCTAAAAGAAACAGAAGCTTTATTGCGTATCTCTGGCGGTGACGGAAGAAAACTCCTAAATGTATTTGAACTTGTCGTTAATGCTTCAGCTGGTGATGAAATTACCATTACCAATGACCGTGTTTTTGAACTTGTACAACAAAACACCGTTCTTTATGACAAAACGGGCGAACAGCACTACGATATTGTTTCTGCGTTTATTAAATCTATTCGCGGTAGCGACCCTAACGGAGCCGTTTATTGGTTGGCAAGAATGATCGAAGGCGGAGAAGAGGTTAAATTTATTGCCAGAAGAATGCTTATTTTGGCAAGTGAAGATATTGGCAATGCTAACCCAACCGCTCTTATAATGGCTAATAATACTTTTCAAGCTGTTACAACAATTGGATATCCGGAAAGCCGAATCATTTTAAGCCAATGTGCAATTTATTTGGCCACTTCGCCAAAAAGCAACGCTTCTTATATGGCAATTGGCAACGCACAACAACTGGTTAAACAAACTGGCGATTTGCCTGTTCCTATTCATTTGCGAAATGCTCCTACTAAACTGATGAAGGAATTAGGATACGGAGATGAATACAAGTATTCGCACGATTATGCAAATAATTTTGCCGAACAAGAATTCCTTCCAGATGCCATAAAAGAAACGGTTCTTTATAATCCCGGAAACAATTCTAGAGAGAACAGCACCCGCGAATTTTTAAAGAACCGCTGGAAAGATAAATACGGTTATTAAACCGTATTTTGTATTTAGAATTTAACTACAATTTTTTCTGAAACTAATTTATCATTTTGATAAGATTCAAAGTACCACTGTCCATCTTCTTTTAAGATTAACGAACCTTGAACATTATCTTTTATAGCGATATAAACATTTGGTTGAGAAGTTTTAAGAAGCTTCATAACTACCTTTGGTGTTTTATCAATCAATTGGTAACCAGATTCTGTTGGTTGAGCATATAACAAATTTGGATCTTTCAAATCTGGCGAAGATGCAGTAGCAACTGGAGTTGCAACTACTGTTGTTGCCACAGCAGCTTTTACAGGAGCAGACGTTTTTGCAGTCGCAACCGAATTTCCGCTATACTTATAACGTAAAGCATAAACTGACTTAAAGGCATTGTCTAATGCTTCTTTATAAGCCACTTCATATTCTTTCTCTCTACTTTTTCCTGCTTCTGAAGTAAAAACTACTTGTCCAAAACAATCTTTAAATTGTATAATAAGTTTTGTTACCAAGAAAGCATTATCTCTTACTACGTCCATATATAAAACCTGGCAACGGTCTGTATATCCCTCAGGAAGTTGTTCATTTGAATAAAAAGCTTCTAAACCCGCTTTAGTCAAATTTTGTTTACTTAAAGTTGCCAAACGATATTGATTATCTGTCTTCATAAACTCATATTTCAGAGGAATAATTACAGCTTTGTAATCATTAATAGACTGTGCAAATCCAACAACTGAACATAAAATTGCAGTAAGTAAAATTTTAATTCTCATCATTATAAATATTTTTTTAGTTCTAATAAATGGTTAATTTGTTTATAATTTTCGGAAACGTCCACTCGTTTTTCATTAAAGAAAATAGCATCTATGCCAGCATTTAAAGCTCCGTTTACATCAGCTTCAAAATCATCTCCGATCATGATACTGCTTTCTTTTGATGTATTGGCTAATTTTAATGCATAGTCAAATATAATACTATTTGGCTTTTTAACTCCAGCTAATTCCGAATTTGTAATTGTGCTGAAATATCCCCCAAGTGAAGCATTATTGATTTTCTTTTCCTGAACATGAGCAAATCCGTTTGTTATAATATGAAGCTTATACTTAGGCTTTAAATATTCCAAAACTTCAATTGCTCCATCAAAAAGATAATTGTTGTCGGTAAGAAACTCGATATAGTCGTTGGCAATTTCTAAAATATTCTCTTCTGAAATTACATAATTCAAAGCGTCGAATGAAAACTTCAAACGATTATAGCGCAACTCCTGATGTGTAATTTTATCATTCTGATACAATCTCCAACATTCTTGATTGATCGGAATATATTGTTTAATAAAATCTTGAGTAACGATTTCTTGATACTTAGTTTTGAAAATTCGATCAAAAGCCATTTCTGAGTTTTTATCAAAATCCCAAAGCGTGTGATCTAAATCGAAAAAGATGTCGGTAATATTGGTGTTCATGTATTAAAAAATTCCTTCATCTACAAAACTATAATATTTTGATTCAGTTATAATCACATGATCTAAAACTTTAACATCTAAGATATCTCCTGCAGTTTTTATTTTCTTAGTAATTTGCTTATCGGCATTACTTGGATCTAAACCTCCGGAGGGATGATTATGACACAAAATCAAGGCCGTAGCTCCATTTTCTAACGCTAATTTAAAAACCAATCGTATATCTACAACAGTTCCAGCAATGCCTCCTTTACTTAATTGCGATTTAGAAATCACTTTATTTGAATTATTAAGAAAAAGTACCCAAAACTCTTCATGAGGAAGTTCACCGATAATGGGTTGCATGATATCGAAAACAGCCTTACTTGAAGTTATTTTTTTAAGTTTTATTATATCTTCCGCTCTTTGCCTTCTGCCTAATTCCAAAGCTGCTACGATCGAAACAGCTTTTGCTTCACCTATGCCTTTAAATTGCATTAGCAGAGAAATAGTCATTTTTCCTAAGGCATTTAGATTTTTTGAAGATGCTAAAATCCTTTGACTTAACGCAACAGCAGATTCATTGCGGCTACCAGAACCAATCAAGATGGCCAATAATTCAGCGTCACTTAAAGCATCTTTTCCCTTGAGAATTAATTTTTCGCGAGGTTTGTCATCATCTGACCAATTTTTTATAGCGAAATGCCCTCCTTCCATAATATAAATTTTGAAAGGCGAAGATATTAAAAAGAAGAAAAATCTTTCAAAAATTAAATCGATTTTTAAAAAAAGCCGACTGTATAAACAGTCGGCAAATTATATAATTGGCTAATAATCAAATTTTCTAATTAATCAACCCTTTTACTTCGTCAAAATTTAAACCTCCATAGTTTCCTGAACTCATCAATAAAAGTGCAGAATTATCTAAATTTAAGTTGAATAAGTATTCTTTAAATTCAGCTGGATTGGTATAAATAATTAAATCTTTTCTATTGAATGCTGTAGCAATCTGTTCATATGTTACTTCCTCTAATTGTTTAATTTTCACCGCATCTGGAGAATAGAAAACTACTGCAACATCGGCATATTCCAAAGCACCTTCATACTCTTTTAAAAACTCCGCATTTAAACTGCTGTAAGTATGTAATTCTAAACAAGCCACCAAAGTTCTATTTGGGTATTGCTCTTTTACAGCTTTTGTTGTTGCTGCTACTTTACTAGGCGAATGCGCAAAATCTTTATAAGCTACTTTTCCTTTTCCTTCCGCAATTTTCTCCAAACGTTTAGACGCACCTTTAAAACTTGCAATTGCTTCGTAAAAATCGGCTTCGTCTACGCCCATATTTTGACAGATCCATTTTGCTCCAGCCAAATTATTTAAGTTATGCGCTCCAAAAACTTCAATTGGCATATCACCTTCTGGGGTTTTCAATAAAGTTACACCGTCACTCACAGAATATTCTGGAGTTGAATACGCAATTTTTCTAATCGGATTTGTGGCAGCTTCTGAAACAAGTTTTACTTCTGGATCATTTTCGTTATAAACCAAAATTCCTCCGTTTGTAATTTTTTCGATGAAAATCTCAAACTGTTCAACGTAGTTTTCATACGTTGGAAAAACATTAATATGATCCCAAGCAATTCCAGAAATCAAAGCAATGTTTGGCTGATATAAATGAAATTTAGGACGTTTGTCAATTGGAGAAGATAAATACTCATCACCTTCCAAAACCATAAAATCATTTTCTTCAGTTAGATGCACCATTGTATCAAAACCTTCCAACTGTGCTCCAACCATATAATCGACAGCAATATTATGATAATGCATTACATGCAAAATCATAGAAGTAATCGTTGTTTTTCCGTGAGAACCACCAATTACGACACGAGTTTTATTTTTAGATTGTTCGTATAAAAATTCTGGATACGAATAGATTTTCAAACCTAATTCCTGCGCTTTTAATAATTCAGGATTATTTGCTTTTGCATGCATTCCTAAAATAATCGCATCAATATCTGAAGTGATTTTTTCTGGAAACCAACCCATTTCTGCAGGAAGAATTCCTTTTTTCTCTAATCTTGATTTTGAAGGTTCAAAAATAGCATCATCACTTCCTGTAACCTGATATCCTTTATTATGTAATGCTAATGCAAGGTTGTGCATAGCGCTTCCGCCAATGGCGATGAAATGTGTTTTCATTTAAAATGTTTAATCGTTAAACTGTTTAATCGGTTAATCGAAATGGCAAATAACTTATTAAACTCAATAATTATTCTTCAAAAATAAGGAATTATAGATTCTATCATTTGGTTTTAAAGATAAATTGTTAATTTGTACGAAATTTATTTTAAAAAAACAGCAGCACTCCCAACCTTCTTTAAAAACAGAGCATCTTTAGATTAAAACTATCTTATGAAAAATATATTATTTGTATTCTTATTGGTTTCTACAACCCTTCTTGGTCAGCAAAATGATAAAAAATGGAATAATGTTATTGCATTGGAAAACGAAGGAAAAATAAAATCTGCAAACGAAATCGTTGCTAAAATTTACAGAAAAACAATAAATCAGAAAGACGAAGTTGAGATGATAAGATGTTTTTTCTATGAATCTAAATATCTACAGGTTTTTGATCAAAATGCACAGACTAAAATTTTAAATAATCTCAAAACAGATATTAATCGTGTTTCTATTCCCTCGAAAGCCATTTTGAATTTGGTTTATGCTAAATGTTTAACCGATTATTACACTATCAACCGATATCAAATTGACAGAAGAACAAACACAACCATTTCAGATAATGACTTCTTAACTTGGACTGAAAACAATTTCACTTCACAAATCAATCTTGCTTTAAAAAACGCATTGGAAAATGAGGCTGTTTTAAAAACCACTCCTTTAACAAAATATGAAGCTATATTTGATTATCCTACGATAGAAAAATTCAAAACTCTTAATTTACTAGATTATGTAATTTCAGAAAACATTACAATTCAGTCACAAAAAATTCGTTCTTGGGAAATTAAAAAAGATGATTTTTTTGCTTTTAAAAAAGATCTTTTAGGAAATTCAAATGATTTTCTAAAACTAAATTTTGATTCTGTTTCTAACGAAAATCTTAAGGTGATTTTGAAACTTTATCAAAAACAAGAAATTAATAATCCTTCAGCAGATAACATCTGGCAAAGGATTCAATTCAGCAAAAATTATATTGTTGATATTGATGCAGATTATGTAAAAACTTTGACAGCACTTCAAAAACAAACAAATGACATAAGTCTTATTCAAAATATTCAACTCGAAAAAGCTTATTATTTATCTAAACACGCTTCAAAATATAATTATCCAGATTATAATATCAAAGCAATTGCTACTTTAGATAGTATCCTTAAAACAGAAAACAAATCCAATGCTTACAAACTGGCGCTTAAGAAGAAAGAAGATATTTTACGCAAATTTATAAATGTACAGCTTCAAAAATTCGTTTACAATAATGAAAATATGAGAGGTTTAATTCAATATCAAAATATTGAAAATCTTAAAATTTCATTCTTTAAAATCAATCAGGCACAAATTAATTTGGTTAAAGATTATCCGAAAGATACCATAATTGAAAATATAGTCAAAAAAATAAAACCCACAACTTCGCAAACCTATACACTTATAAATAAAAAAGATTACTATGAATATTCGACAGAAGTTTTGCTTCCGAAATTAGAAACAGGTTCTTATTTGGTATATTTTGAAAGTAATTCTGACGTAAAAGGCAAAAAAGCGACTGCTTTTGAAACTATAACTGTTTCTCAATTTATTGTTTTGTGTTCAAAAAACGAAAAGTTCGAAAATTATCAGGTTTTAGATCGAAAGACTGGAAAACCTTTAGAAAATGTAATAGTAAAAACTCCATTTTTTTCAGTGAAAACCAATAAAAATGGAAATGCTGAGTTGGATAAAGTAAAAGAAGGCCAAAATAAACTCATCTCTTTCTACACTGCAAATGACACACTTTCGTTAGATAAAAATTATATTTATTATAACGCCGAATATCTGGATAATGAAAATCCAAAAATTAGCGCTACAGTACAATTCTATCTTGACCGAGCTATTTATCGTCCGGGGCAAACAGTATATTATAAAGGAATTGCTGTACAGAGATTAAAAGGCAAAGTTTCTGTAGTTCCATACACCTCATTTAAAATTACTGTTGAAGATTCTAATCGAAATGATTTTAAAGAATTTGACGTCACTACAAATGAATTTGGATCTTTTTCTGGAGAATTTATTTTACCAAAAACAGGACTTACTGGTACTTTTACCATTAAAGCAGATGAACCAGATGAATATGAAAAAGACAAAGCTTATGATAAAACTAAAGAGAAACATCCATTTTGGGACAATGTTAACTTGTCTTACTCAGATTTACTTTTTAAAGTTGAAGAATATAAACGTCCGAAATTTGAAGTCAATTTTGAACCTAAAAAAGAGAGTTTCGAGCTTAACAAACTGGTAAAAGTAAACGGAACAGCAAAAGCTTTTGCAGGAAGCACTATTTCTGATTCGAAAGTAACTTATAGTGTTATCAGAAGTATAAATTATTTTAGAAATTACTATTCGCAAGAATCTATTAAAGTACTAAAAACAGGAGAAACGAAAACGGATGCATCAGGAAAATTTACGATTGATTTTACAGCACTTCCTTCGGAAAATGCTATAAAAGAAAAACTTCCAGTTTTTTCATATTTGATAAAAGTTTCTGTAACCGATATTAATGGCGAGACGCACGATGCTCAAACTACTATAAATGTGGGGTATCATGATTTAGAACTTAGTACTGCTGTTAAAGACGTACTATTAACCAAAAACAAAAATGATATCAAACTTTCGAGTACTAATTTAAATGGCGAATCGAAATCGGTTAAAGGAGAAATAAAGATTTATTTTCTTAATCCGATCTCTAAAAAATTCAAAACACGAGTTTTTTCTGAGCCCGATATAGAAGGGTTTTCAGATAAAGAATTTGAAAAACTGTTTCCTTACGAATCCAACGTAAAATTAAAAGATAAAACACCAGAAACTTTAGTATTTTCTAAAGAGATCAACACACAAACCGACAAAGAACTTCCTTTAGATTTTATTTCTAATTACCAATCTGGAAACTATAAAGTTGTCTTTTCAGCTCAAGATAGCTTTGGAAATTTAATTAAACACAGTTCAACTTTTAAAATTAAACAAAGCAAAGATAAATTTGATACAAGCAGGCTATTTACTGTTGCTCAAATAAATTCTGATGCCAGAAAAGATGGCTTTGCATTAATAAAATTAGTTTCCGTCATACCAGATTTATATGTTATAGGTATTGCTAATTTTGAAGGCAATATCTTTTCAGAAGAAACGTATCACATTGTAAATCATGAAACGGTAATTAAAATTCCAATTAAAAAAGAGTTCAAAGACATTGTTACAATTAATTTTGAAAGTGTTTTTGAAAATGAAAAATTTGATAGTAGCATTTCTGTGATCTTGAAATTAGAAAAACCAGAGTTAAAATTTGATGTAGGCACCTTTAGAAGTAAGTTACAACCAGGAAGCACCGAAAATTGGTCTTTTAAACTTACAGCAACAGCAACAAAAAAAGAAGCTGAAGTTTTGGCATCTATGTATGACACTTCTTTGGATCAATTTGCGACAAAAAATTGGGAAAAGTGGAATAGTGGAAGTATCGTACGTGGCACATCTAAATCCGTCTTAGGAAGTGAAAAAACGAGTACAATTCTCTCTAATTTAAATAGTGCATCTAAAAAAATAGAACTTAAAAATGAAAGCACCAAATTAATCTGGTTCGGATTTGACTTTAACAACACAAATTATAATACACTTTATCTTCAAAGAGAATATCAAAGACAATTAACAAAAAAAGTTAAAAAACCTTTAAACGCTAAATTGATTTCTGGTATTGTAACAGATTTGGCAAACATTCCAACTCCCGGTGTCAGCGTTAATGTTAAAGATACACAACGAACTACAGTAACCGATTTTGATGGATACTATGAAATTGAAGCGAAAGAAAATGAAGAACTTGTGTTCTCCTTAATTGGGTTTAAAAGCCAGTCTATAAAAGTTGCTCAAGACAAAACAATCAATTTCACACTAAAAGAAGAATCAAATAATTTACAAGAAGTTGTTGTTACTGCTAATGGCATAAAAAAAGAAAAAAAATCACTTGCTTATGCAACAACGCAAGTTACATCCCAATCTGAACTTGTTCAAGAAGACAATACGGTTTATAATACTGCCGGAAGTATAGAGACATTTGATGGCAAAGTTGCCGGTATAAGTGTAAGCGACTATAAAGTTATGATTAAAGGGAACGGTTCGATATCAGGCACAAATCCTCGAATGTATGTAGTTGACGGAATAATAGTAGCCAATGTAGAAAATGTAGACCCAAAAGATATTTTAGCAATCGATGTTTTAAAAAACGAAAAAGCAACTGCCCTCTACGGAAGCAAAGCGGCAAATGGAGTAATTATAATTACAACAAAGAAAGCACTAGAAGAATTAACCCAAGTAAAAGCGAGAAAAAATCTTTCTGAAACGGCATTCTTTTTTCCAAATTTAAAAACGGATTCTAAAGGAAAAGTAAGTTTCAATTTCACATCACCAGAAGCTTTAACGGCTTGGAAACTTCGCTTGTTAGCTCACAATAAAGATGCAGTTTCTGGTTATTTGGAGAAAAGTGTTATTACTCAAAAAGAATTAATGGTGTTGCCTAATTTTCCACGCTTTTTTAGAGAAAAAGACACTATTGTAATAAGTGCAAAAATTTCAAATGTTACTGCTGAAGCAAAAACTGGAATCGCAAGTTTACAGTTTTTTGATGCGGTAACAATGCAACCAATCGATGCCAAAATGCTGAATGCGAAAAATATCAAAAACTTTACAATTCCAGCTTACGGAAATACAACTACAAACTGGACCATAACAATTCCTGAAGGTTTACAAGGTATTCAATATAAAATCGTCGCAAAAGCGGGCAATTTTTCTGACGGAGAAGAAAACATTCTTCCTGTTCTGACCAATAATATTCTCGTGACAGAAAATATTCCGATTTGGGTACGCGAGAATTCAACAAAAGAATACACATTCGAAAACTTAAAGAACAATAATTCAACGACTTTAAAAAGCCATCAATTTACGTTGGAATATACTTCTAATCCAACTTGGATTGCCGTTCAATCTTTGCCTTACTTAATGGAATATGAACACGACTGTGCCGAACAGACTTTTGCAAGATATTATGCCAATGCTTTAGCTTCAGAAATCATTTCCAGTAATCCAAAGATTGCTGCGGTATTTGAAAATTGGAAAAAAAGCGGAAAACCGATTTCCAAATTAGAAGAAAATGAAGAACTGAAAGCATTGATTTTAGCCGAAACACCTTGGTTAAATGATGCGCAAAGTGAAGATGAAAAGAAAAAGAATATGGCTCTTTTATTCGATTTAGAAAAAATGAAAACTTCACAAGAAACTACTTTTGATAAGTTAAAGCAAAAACAAAAACCTTCTGGTGCTTTTGGCTGGTTTGACGGAAGTGATGAAAGCGAATATATTACTAGACATATTTTGGCTGGTTTAGGTCATTTAAAAAAACTAAGTAAAAACAATGTTTCTAAAATTGATGAAATTGCAAAAACTGGAATTCCATTTTTAGACGAGAAGTTTTTAGACTATCATAAAACAAGAACAAAAAATTTAAAAGCAACAGATAAATTAATCTGGATCAATCCATATTCTGATTTGCACTACTTGTATACCAGAAGTTTTTATTTAGAGAAATATCCCTTTTCTGATACTTTGAAAAAAGCAACAAAAGTATATCTGGAAACTGCAAAAAAAGATTGGCTAAATTATTCTATTTATGAAAAGGGTTTAGCTGCATTGACTTTAAATCGTTTTGGAGAAAAAGAAAGCGCTAAAAAAATAATTGAAAACCTAAAAGAAACATCATCAAACAATGAAGATTGGGGAATGTATTGGATTGCCAATAAATCGGGATGGTATTGGTATCAAGCTCCAATCGAAACTCAAGCATTATTGATTGAGGCTTTCGCCGAAATAACGAATGATACCAAATCTGTTGATGCTATGAAAGTTTGGTTATTAAAAAACAAACAAACCAAAAACTGGCCAACAACAAAATCAACAACCGAAGCAATTTATGCCTTATTAATACAGGGAACAGATTGGCTTTCAGTAAAAGATAATACTGTTATAAAATTGGGAGATGAAAAAATCATAACCAAAAAACTGGCAGAAAACGAAAAAGAAGCCGAAACAGGTTACATCAAACTAAACTGGCAGGCAAATGAAGTAAAGAAAGAAATGACAACTATCAAAATTCAAAACAAGTCTAATGTTCCTGCTTTTGGCGGCGCTTATTGGCAGTATTTTGAAGATTTAGATAAAATCAAAAATAATACTGGCGCAGTTTTATCAGTTTCTAAAGAATTGTATTTGAAAAAAAGCACTTTAAAAGGCGACGAATTACAAAGAATAACAACTAAAAATCCTTTAAAAATTGGAGATTTAGTTACAGTTCGATTAGTTATTACTTCAAAAGAAGACACCGAATACATTCATTTGAAAGATATGCGTGCTTCTTGTTTTGAACCGGTAAATGTTCTTTCGCAATATCAATATAAAGAGCGGTTAGGATATTACATGAGCACAAAAGATGCAGCAACACATTTCTTCTTTGATCAAATAACGAAAGGAACCTATGTTTTAGAATATGACATTCGAGTAAATAACAGCGGCGAATTCTCAAACGGAATTACTACAATTCAAAGCATGTATGTACCAGAATTTGCAAGTCACACAAAAGGAATTCGAGTAAAAGTGAATTAGAAATTCCAATTTTTAAATTCCAAATTCCAAGGAAAGTATATAATGTATCTTTTTGTCAGTCTGAGCGAAGTCGAAGACCCGTTCCAATTGGCAAGCCTTAGAATCTGCTCAGGACGCCATAGTGTACAATAATAAAAAACCCGACAGCTTAAAACTGTCGGGTTTAATTTTATATAAAGAAATGAAAATTATTTCACAATCGTCAATTCATCAATAATATTTTTAGCTCCAGCGTATTTGTCAATAATCCAAAGTACATAACGAATATCAACGTTGATCGTTCTTTGTAATTTAGGATCAAAGATAACGTCTCCAGCCATAGCTTCGATATTTCCATCAAAAGCAATTCCAATTAATTCTCCTTTTCCGTTAAGAACCGGCGAACCTGAATTTCCTCCAGTGATATCGTTATCAGTTAAGAAGTTTACTGGCATGTAACCTGCTTTGTCAGCATATTGTCCGAAATCTTTTTTCTTGTTCAATTCCAATAAACGAGCTGGCAAGTCAAATTCTTGATCTCCTGCTTTGTATTTTTTAACCATACTTTCCATTGTAGTATAGTTATTGATTTTTGCATCGTTACGAGGATCTGCAGGTAAAGCACGAACTTTTCCGTAAGTTAACCTCAACGTAGAGTTTGCATCAGGATATTTAATTGCATTCAATTTAGATTCTCTCAAACCTTCAACCAATTTACGGTAAGCAGTTGCAAAACCATCATCAGCTTTTGCTTGATCGTCTGTTTTAGAACGGTATTTTGTCAATAAATCATTAGAAATAATATACAACGGATCGTGTACAATTGCTAATGGCTTTGGATCAGCTAAAAATGCTAATACTTTTTCTTTATTTGTAAAATAACTAATCTCCGTTGCTTTTGCTACATCTGCAGTAAAGTCACCATTGTTAGCTGTTTTCATTTTTGCAATCTCTGAAGCAAGTCCATATTCAGCACCTTTTGAAGCGTACAAATTCAATTGGGCTGTCAAAATGTCTTTTTCTAATGGAGCATAAAACTCACCATAAATGCTTTCAACCATTGCATTGATTTTAGGAAGCATTTCTGCTTTCTTAGCATCATTTTCTTTGTAGTAAGCAATTAATGCATTTCCTAAATTAGCAGGTCCAGTTGCATAACTAGAAGTACGTAAAAGCTGCATCAA
This sequence comes from Flavobacterium humidisoli, assembly GCF_023272795.1. Lineage (NCBI taxonomy): Bacteria > Pseudomonadati > Bacteroidota > Flavobacteriia > Flavobacteriales > Flavobacteriaceae > Flavobacterium > Flavobacterium humidisoli. The sequence goes on from NZ_CP096829.1 coordinate 420,064, forward strand.
ATAATTATCGTGACGTGCTTTTAAGTTTGTTTCTCTGTAATAATCGTTGATAGTCGGAATTACATTCTCGTACTTTTCTTTGTTTGCAGGTTTACTTGCCCACTCGTAGAATTTATCTTCTTGTTCTGCTTTTGTATCAACAGTTCCAGCTTTTGTTAAAGCATCGATCATACCTTGACGGTTTTTCCAGTAGTTTGCAGTCGAAGCATATTTAGAAGCATAGTCTAAACGAACAGTTGCATCTTTATCCATATACTTTTTCATTACGTCCATTCCGGTTTTTGCACCTTCAACCCAAGCAGGATAAGCATATTTAATATTTTGCTCAATTCCTCCAGCTGGCATCCAACGGTTTGTTCTTCCTGGATAACCCAAGATCATTGCAAAATCATTTTCTTTTACTCCTTTTAAACTTACAGGTAAATGATGTTTTGGTTGCAAAGGCACATTGTCTTTAGAATATGCAGCAGGATTTCCGTCTTTATCTGCATAAACTCTAAACATAGAGAAATCTCCAGTTTGACGAGGCCATTCCCAGTTGTCTGTATCTCCACCAAATTTACCAACACTTTCAGGAGGAGTTCCAACTAAACGTACATCTGTGTAATCTTGGTAAACAAAATAGTAATATTCATTTCCTTGAAAGAAAGGACGAACAGAAACAGTGTATTTTCCATTTTCGCTATTTTCTTTTTCAATTAAAGCGATTTCTTGCTGAATGATTTTGTTTCTTTCCGTTTCTGTCATAGTATCATTTACTTTAGACAAGATTCTTTTTGAGACATCATCCATACGAACAAAGAAACGAACGTATAAAGATTTAGGCTTTAGTTCTTCTGAACGATTTTTTGCCCAAAAACCATTTTTCAAATGATTTTGTTCTGCTGTTGAAAGTTCTGCAATCGCGCTATATCCACAGTGATGATTAGTCAATACCAATCCGCTGTTTGAAACGATTTCAGCAGTACATCCTCCATTGAATTGTACAATCGCATCTTTTAAGCTATGATTGTTGATACTGTAAATTTCTTCGGCTGTCAATTGCAAGCCCATTTTTTCCATATCCCTATGGTTCAATCTTTCGATAAACATCAAAAACCACATTCCTTCATCGGCTCTCATTGGGAAAGCCATAAGGCACATGGTCAAGAATAAAATTACTTTTTTCATGTTATTTTGTTTAAGTGATGCGAATATAACTCATTTTCGCAAAAAAAATGAGCTAAACAATCATAAACTAAACATAACAAACAAAACAAAAAGGCGATTTTGCGAAATTCACAATTTTAGTAAAACAAGAATAACCTTTAAATTTTGAAAGTTACTTCACAAAAAATTATAAAAATGTCAGATAAAACAATTTTAATCTTTAATTAAAATCATTATTTATAAAAATAAACTTTCAAATTTAAAATTACATCTTAATTTTTTTCTTACAAATTGTTTTCTACTACATTTGCCATCCAAATAAAAATTAAATTAAAATGAAAAAATTGTTAGTAGCAGTTGTAATTTTATTTACAACTATCGCAAGTGCACAGAAAAACTCTATCCTATTAGGCGGAAATGTTGGATTCTCCTCTGAGAAAATTGGAGAATCAAAACTTGAAAATTTTGAATTTTCTCCAAAAGTTGGATATCAGTTTGCTGACCAATGGACAGCTGGAGTTGAAGGTTCTATTGTGAACGTAAAAACAAAAGGAACTGATACAACTGAAAAATATAAAATTGGAGGTTTTGTACGTTATACTGTACCGCTTTCAGATGTGTTTTCTGTCTTTGGTGATTTAGGTGCTGGATACCAATCTACCAATGTTAATGATGCAAAAGGAATGTATGTAAGTCTTACTCCAGCTTTATTCATTAATATGAAAAGAGGATTTGGTTTAAATTTCTCTATTGGAGGAATCAATTACGATAATCTTGATGGAAAAAATGATCCAAGACAAGAACGTTTTGGTTTTAACTTTGGAAAGACTTTAAACATCGGAATATCTAAAAACTTTGGATTGTAATTAGACAAGATCTAGCCATCTTAATTCTTTTTTGTTTTTTCGTGCAAAAAAGTAAAAACCCGACAATAACTCGTATTGTCGGGTTTTATATTTTTAGTAAAGTACTTTTACTCGTTAAGCATTTTCCAAAGTCTATCTTTCAGATCTGTTAAACCTTGCTGGGCAACAGACGAAATAAACATATAAGGAACTCCGTTGAACGAAACATCTAATTCTGCTTTCAGCTCTGCTTTTAATTCGTCATCCAACATATCGCATTTTGAAATAACAACAAGACGTTCTTTATCCAGCATTTCAGGATTGTATTTCGTTAATTCATTAACCAAAATATCATATTCTGCTTTGATATCAGCGGTATCAACTGGAATTAAAAATAATAACGTCGAGTTACGCTCAATATGACGCAAGAAATAATGTCCTAAACCTTTTCCTTCGGCAGCACCTTCAATAATTCCAGGAATATCGGCAATTACAAAAGATTGAAAATCTCTATATGCTACAATTCCTAAATTTGGTTTTAATGTTGTAAAAGGATAATCTGCAATTTTTGGTTTTGCTGAAGTTAATACAGACAATAAAGTAGATTTTCCAGCATTTGGAAAACCAACCAAACCAACATCGGCCAAAACTTTAAGTTCAAGAATAACATCCATTTCTATCCCAAGCAAACCTGGCTGTGCGTAACGAGGTGTTTGGTTTGTAGAACTTCTAAAATGCCAGTTCCCTAAACCTCCCTTTCCTCCTCTTGCAAGAATCTGTTTTTCTCCGTGCTCCGTAATTTCAAAAAGTGTCTCTCCAGTTTCCTTGTCTTTTACAACAGTTCCTAATGGCACTTCAATGATTTTATCTTCTCCATCTGCACCCGTACTGCGATCGCCACCCCCATCTCCACCGTGACCAGCTTTAATGTGACGTGCAAACTTTAAATGAAATAATGTCCAGAGTCCTTTATTTCCAACTAAATACACATGTCCTCCACGGCCTCCATCTCCTCCGTCGGGACCTCCTTTTTCAATAAATTTCTCTCTATGTAAATGCGTAGATCCTTTTCCTCCTTTTCCGGAAGAAACATATATCTTAACGTAGTCTACAAAATTTCCTTCTGTCATTTTCTTTGTTTATGTAAAGTTTCAAGTTTCAGCTTTCAGCTTTCAGGTTATGCATTACGCAACTTGAAACTTAAAACCTGAAACTTAAAACAAATTTTCTCTACTCTTTCAATGCTCTCACAAGCACTTTGTCAATCTTAACTCCGTCCATATCGATTACTTCTAAGACGAATTTCTGCCAAACTAATTTTTCGCCTTCTTTTGGAATATGAGAAAGCTCAGTCATAATCATTCCGCTTACAGTGTTTACTTCGTAATCGTTTGTTAGTTCGTCTAACTCGAAATAAGTTAAGAAATCGTGTAACGAATAATGTCCGTCAACCAGCCATGAACCGTCTTCTCTTTCTATAAGCTGGAATTCATCTTTATAAAACTCAGATGCATCTCCAACTAAAGCTTCTAGAATATCATTCAAAGTAATTAAACCTTGAAAAACACCATATTCATCAGAAACTAAAGCGTAATGAACTCCCGTTTTCTTGAAATTTTCTAAAGCTTTATAGGCTGTTGTTTGCTCCATTAAATAAGGTGCATCAGAAACTATTCCTGACAAATCAAAATTATCGTTTTCGATGTTAGCAAAAATATTTTTAAGCGTTACAACTCCAACAATATCATCATAATTATCGTTGTAAACTGGATAAACAGTGTGCAGATCCTGAACTACCAATTCTTTGATCTTTTCTCTGTCTGCTTTTAATGGAAGCATATCAACAGATTTTCTGTGCGTCATTAACGAACTTACTTTTCTATCTCCGATATGGAAAACACGCTCCACAATATCTTGCTCTATTTCCTGAACCTCTCCTACTTCTGTACCTTCTTTAATAATGGCTTTAATTTCTTCTTCTGTAACTTTTCCGTCAGCAGTTGGCTTTATCTGAAAAACATTCAGCAAAAAATCTGTTGATGAAGTTAAAAGCCAAATAAATGGCGCCGTAATAATCGAAACCACTTTCATTGGCATTGCAACCATTTTAGCAATAGCTTCCGGATAATTTAATCCGATTCGTTTTGGAAGTAATTCTCCCAAAACCAATGAGAAAAAAGTTAAAACTACCACTACAATTCCAACTGCAATTGAATGTGCATAAGGTTTAAGAGCTACAAAACCTGCCACAAAAAGCTCTACATCGGCAGTGATTTTGTCACCAGAATAAATACCCGTCAAAATTCCGATTAAGGTAATTCCGATTTGTACAGTAGATAAAAATTTATTTGGGGAATTGGCTAAATCGAGTGCCGTTTTAGCACTTTTGTTGCCTTTTTTCGCTGCTGTTTCAAGCCTGTTTTTACGGGCCGAAATCAAGGCGATTTCAGACATGGAGAAAACTCCGTTTAATAGAATTAGAAAAAATATAATTAGTATTTCCAATTGATAGGGGATTCGTTAAAAAATGGTCTCGTTAAATGCAATTTGTGTTCAATTTATTAAGGCTGTCAATTAAAAAACTAATTTTTCTAACCCAAAAACATTGATTGTCAAAAACATTTGAAAAGCTCGTTTTAGAGTTAGAAAAATAGTTTTTTTGAGCCCGATAATTATCGGGGTAACGTACAGCTTAAAAAGCTTCTACAAATTATCTATAACTGACGTTAAGCGCTCTGTAATTTGTTCAATAGTTCCGATACCGTCTACGGCATGAAATTTATTTTGTTCTTTGTAATATCCAATAAGCGGAGCTGTTTTCTCATTATATTCTTGATATCTTACACGAATTTTTTCTTCGTCTTGATCATCAGCTCTTCCGCTTGTTTTTCCTCTTTCTAATAAACGTGCTACCAAAATCTCATCATCAGCTTCTAAAGCGATTGTTGCTGTTACGCTTGACCCGATTGTTGGTAAAAATTTATCTAAAGCTTCTGCCTGATTGATTGTTCTTGGATAACCGTCAAACAAAAATCCTGCAGTATCTGGATGTTTTTTAACCTCATCAATTAACATTGCAGTTGTTACTTCGCAAGGAACTAATTCTCCATTGTCCATAAAAACTCTTGCTTTTTTTCCTAGTTCAGTATCATTTTTTAAATTGAAACGAAAAATATCTCCTGTTGAAAGGTGTGTTAAATTATATTTTTCTTTTAAAAATTCTGCCTGAGTTCCTTTTCCTGCACCAGGCTTTCCAAATAAAACGATGTTAATCATAATTGAAATGAGTGTTGTTACTTCTGTCTTTCAGAAGTCTTTAAATGAATATTTAGTTGTGTTTTGTTATTCTGCTAATTTGTAAACTTCAGTTAGGTTTCTTCCAAGACCATCGTAGTCTAAACCGTAACCTACAATAAATTTATTCGGAATTCTAATTCCGATATAATCTATTTTTATATCTTTTTTATACGCTTCTGGTTTAAAAAACAATGTCGCAATTTTAAAATGCTTTACATTCTGCGCTTTAAACAAATGCTTTAATTCTTCGATTGTGTTTCCAGTATCAATAATATCTTCGATAATAATTACCGTTCTTCCAGATAAATCTTGATTAATTCCAATTAGTTCTTTAACCGAATTTGTTGTTTCAGTTCCTTCATACGATGCCATTTTGATAAACGAAACCTCGCACGGTTTTTTATATTTTTTCAAAAAATCTGACACTACCATAAAAGCGCCATTCAAAACTCCAATAAAAATTGGCGTATCATCTCCAAAATCATCTTCGACCTGAGCCACTATTTTAGTCAAAGCAAAATCAATTTCTTTAGCCGAAATAAACGGAACAAATTGTTTATCGTGAAGTTGTATCATTATTTTTCATTTTAAAATAATGGACAAAGATAAAGAATTAGAACTTAACTGCTTCTATCAAAATAGACTGTATCGAGATATTTTTTAAGAATGTTAAATATCAGTTAATGTTTACAAATTATTTTTTGAGACTATTCGAATTTTAAGTAAATTGTTGTCCTATAATTATTTAACTCCAAAAAACCAATGAAAAAATCCTTAACCTTATTTTCAATCCCATTATTAGCCTTAATGACTGCCTGCAATGGGCAAGTAAAAAAAGAAGAAAAAGAAGCTTTGGCGAAACAGCCGGGCAATGTTGTAAAAACCGCTATTGGAGATATTAAGCTTCCTCCGCCTTACGCAACCGAATCTAAAACCAACAATAGTAAAGTGGTTGGCTGGCCTACTGGCAAAACTCCAAAAGCTCCTGAAGGTTTTACCGTAACCAAATTTGCTGACGGATTTGAGAATCCGCGTTGGACTTATATTGCGCCAAACCAAGATATTTTTGTGGTCGAAAGCGGAACTCGTACCAGCAAAAATCAAATTACAGTTTTAAGAGATAAAGACAAAGATGGAAAATTTGAAACGAGAGAAGTTTTTATTTCTGGACTAAACAAACCTTTCGGAATGCTGGTTCTTAAAGACTTTTTCTACATTGCCAATACCGACGGATTATACCGTTATCCTTATAAAAACAATCCACTTAAGTTAGAAACTAAAGGCGAAAAAATCCTTGAACTTCCTGCAGGAGGTTACAACAATCACTGGACTAGAAATTTATTGGCAGGTCCCGACGGAAACAAAATTTACGTTTCTGTAGGTTCTGGCAGTAATGTTGGCGAAAACGGAATGGACAAAGAAGTGCGTCGTGCAGCGATTTTAGAAATTAATCCTGACGGAACTGGAGAAAAAATCTTCGCTTCGGGTCTTAGAAATCCAGTGGGAATGGACTGGAATCCTGCCAACAAAGAACTGTGGACAGCTGTAAATGAACGCGACGAATTGGGCGACGACTTAGTTCCAGATTATATTACAAGCGTAAAAAAAGATGGTTTCTACGGATGGCCGTATTCTTATTTTGGAAGTATTCCTGATCCAAGATTGAAAGGTGAAAGAAAAGATTTGGTTGAAAAAGCTATTGTCCCTGATGTTCCTGTAGGTTCTCATACTGCTTCTTTAGGGTTGGCTTTTTATACTAAAGATGCTTTTCCTGCAAAATATAAAAACGGCGCTTTTGTAGGTCAGCATGGTTCTTGGAACCGCTCTAAAATTTCTGGCTATAAAGTCCTTTTTGTTCCTTTTAAAGATGGAAAACCTTCAGGAAAACCAGAAGATTTTTTAACCGGATTTACTTCTGATGAAAACAAAGCAGAAGTTTACGGACGTCCAGTTGCTGTAACAGTTATGAATGACGGATCGCTTTTGGTAAATGACGACAGTAGTAATACTATTTGGAAGGTTACAGCGAAGAAATAAAAAAACTAAATTCCAAACTAAAAATTCCAAATTCCAACTATAAAAAGATTTTAAACACATAGAGACATAGATTTTTGTTTAAAAAGAAGTTACTATAATAATTGAAACGCCTTTTTTGCCTCAATCAATGCTGTGTTTCTATGTGTTAAAATAAATCCCAATACTAATCTGTTCAGATTAAATTCCAAACTCCAAGAATTGCTACATAAAATATATGTTTTTAAAAAAATACTATTTTCTAATTATTGTTTTTTCGATTTTACAAAATCTCATTGCACAAGAAAAAGAAGTCCAAAATATTGATTCTGTCAAAACTCAAAAACTGAACGAAGTTTTAATAAGTCCGCTTCATATCAATCGTGATTTACAGAATAGTCCCGCATCGATTGGCATTTTATCCGAAAAAGAATTACTTCGAAATAACACTACAGACATTAGCAATGTCATTAATACAATTCCTGGCGTTTTTATGCAATCGTCAAATATCACGACAACCCGAATTTCGATTCGCGGAATCGGTGCGAGAACTCCTTACGGGACGAATAAAATCAGAGCTTTTTACGGAAGCATTTCGCTGACATCTGGAAACAGCGAAACGGTAATTGACGATATTGATCTTCAAAACATCAATCAACTTGAAGTTATAAAAGGACCGCTTTCGAGTATTTATGGAGCGGGTTTGGGTGGCGCGATTTTAATTTCTCCTCAAACATTAAAAAAAGGCGAATATCAAGCCGAAATGAGTTCTGTTTTTGGTTCTTTTGGATTACTGAAAAACAGAGTCAGTTTTGATTTGAATGAAAAAAGCTCTTCTTTAAGTCTGAATTATCACAATTTAAAAACAGATGGCTGGCGCGAAAACAGCGCTTATAATCGCGAAGGAATTACACTTTCTGGAGAATTATTCCGAAAGAAAAACAGCAAACTGACTTACTTTTCGAATTATACTTATTTGAAAGCTTATATTCCAAGTTCCATAAACAAAACGGCTTTCGACAATAATCCGCAATCAGGCGCACCCACGTGGGTCGCTTCAAAAGGTTTTAAAGAATATAAATCGACTCTTGGCGGATTGGCTTATGATTTCAAAATAAACGACCACCTCAACAATTCGACTTCTGTTTTTATTAATTATAAAGACAGCAACGAACCACGTCCTTTTGATATTTTACGCCAATATACTTTTGCATCAGGCTTGAGAACTCAATTTTCAGGAGATTTTACAATCGGAAAAATCAACAATCAATTTATCGGCGGAATTGAATATTTCAGAGATAATTATAGCGGAAATACTTTCGAAAATCTCTATCAGCAAAATAATGGAAATGGAAGTTTGCAAGGCGATCAACTTACAGCAATTGATCAAAAAAGAGATTTTTACAATATCTTTTCTCAAATTCGAACTTTACTTTCTGATCGATTTGAAATTCAAGCAGGATTAAATTACAACAAAACCAAATTTGAACTTCTGAATGATTTTCCCGCTTCCGCGAATAATCCGAAGGAAAAATATAGTTATGACGGGATTTTTTCGCCACAACTTTCTTTTTTGTACAAACCGAATGAAGTTCGAACTTTTTACTTTTCTGTAAGCCGAGGATTTTCTCTTCCTGCAACCGAAGAAACTTTAACCTCAACAGGAAACATTAATCCAGACATTAAACCCGAAACAGGTTATAATTTTGAATTGGGCGGAAAATTGCATTTCTTCAACAAAAAACTTTATACACAAATTGCCATTTACCGAATGGAAATTAAAGATTTATTGGTTGCGAAAAGAATTGGTGACGATCAATACGAAGGCGTAAATGCTGGAAAAACTTTTCATGAAGGAATCGAAATTTCATTAAACCACAATTGGCCAATCAATCAAACTTTTAATTTAAATTCTTATGTTGGAACTTCAATCGGAAATTATGAATTCAAAGAATTTGTCGACAACGGAAATGATTATTCTGGAAACAAATTAACTGGAGTTCCCGCAAATACAGCAAGCGCTGGTTTTATTCTAAACACAAATTCAGGGTTTTATCTTTCAGCCGATTTTCAGTTCACAGATAAAATCCCAATGAATGATTCAAATGCCAATTTTTCAGATTCTTATTCTCTTTTGAATTTAAAAACTGGTTATCAATTCGAAATTCTATCGGGTTTAAAAGCACATTTTGATGCTGGCGTAAATAACATAACAAATGAAAAGTACGCTTCGATGATTCTTACCAACGCAACTGCAGTAGGAAATGCACAGCCAAGATTTTATTACCCAGGCTTACCAATAAATTATTACGGAATTATCTCATTAAATTACTTATTTTAGCCTTGTATTAAATACCAAAAAACGATGCCGTCTGAATTGCAAAAAAAATTGGATTACGTAAATGCTTATAGAGAAAACCGTCTCAAGGCAGCGCAAGATGTTTTAGAAAACCATTCACTTTATAAAGAATTGGTTTCGATTTGCTTTTCTCCCCAAGACAAAAACAATCATAAAGCCTGCTGGATTTTGGAATTTGTTTCTTATGAAGAATTAAATTGGCTTCAGCCTCATCTCGATTTTTTCTGTTCCAACTTGAAAGTTTTAAAAGATGAAAGTTCGCTTCGCCCAATTGCAAAAGTGGTACAGCTTCTTATAAAATCACATTACAAGAAAAATGAAAACTGCATTAAACTTTCTGAAGAAAATCTACAAGACTGTATTGAAGCAAGTTTTGACTGGCTAATAAGTGATGTTAAAGTCGCAACAAAAGCCTATTCCATTAGAACTTTATACATTCTAGGAAATCATTACGATTGGATTCATCCTGAACTAAAAGTGATTATTGACAAAGATTTCGGAGATCATTCTGCTGCTTATAAAGCCGTCGCAAAAGAAGTTTTGAAAAAAATAAAATAGGTTTAGCCACAGATTAAAAGGATTAGAATGATTTATACTTTCTTTTTTTTCGCCACAAATTACACGAATTAGCACAAATTTTTCACGCAATGCAATTCGTATAAATTCGTGTAATCCGTGGCAACTTAAAAAATTCATTTTTAATCCTTTTAATCTGTTGCAAAAACTAAATTTTGGCTAAAAAAAGATTAAAAGGTATCTTTGCAAAAACAACAACACAAAATGAATTATTTTTCTTCTGATTTTAAATTGGGAATATTAGGTGGCGGACAATTGGGTAAAATGCTTTTGTTCGATACCCGAAAATTTGATATACAAACTTACGTTCTAGATCCGAGTGACGAAGCGCCTAGTAAAATCGCTTGCAACAAATTCTTTCAAGGCGATCTAATGGATTATGAAACCGTTTACAACTTCGGGAAAAAAGTTGATGTTTTGACTTTCGAAATCGAATTGGTCAATCTTGAAGCTTTAACGCAATTAGAAAACGAAGGATTAAAAATATATCCATCTCCAAAAACTTTAAAAGGAATTCAGAATAAAGGTGTTCAAAAAGATTTTTACGCTAAAAATAATATCCCAACTGCACCATTTGAAAGATTCGAAAATTTAGATCAACTAAAATCTAAAATCAACGATTTACAATTACCATTTGTATGGAAATGCACTGAATTTGGTTATGACGGAAATGGCGTGAAAATAGTTCGCCAAGCTTCAGATTTAGATACGCTTCCAAATGTAGAATGCATTGCAGAAACTATGGTTCCGTTCAAAAATGAATTGGCAGTGATCGTAGTAAGAAATATATCAGGAGAAATGAAAACTTACCCTGTTGTAGAAATGGAATTTCACCCAGAAGCAAACCAGGTTGAATACGTAATCTGCCCAGCAAGAATCGATGATAAAGTAGCTGAAAAAGCAAGAGCAGTTGCCTTAAAGGTTTCAGAAAATTTTAATCATGTTGGCCTTTTAGCAGTTGAAATGTTCCAAACTCAGGACGATGAAATTTTGGTAAACGAAGTTGCTCCTCGCCCACACAATTCTGGACATTATTCTATTGAAGCGAGTTATACTTCACAATTCGAAAATCATTTACGCGCTATTTTAGATCTTCCTTTAGGAAATACTGACAGTAAAGTTGCCGGAGTTATGGTAAATTTAGTAGGTGCCGAAGGATTTTCTGGAGATGTAGTTTATGAAAATATCGAAACCATTTTAGGATGGAACGGTGTTACTCCTCATATTTACGGTAAAAAACAAACGCGTCCTTTCAGAAAAATGGGCCACGTTACGATTGTAAATGAAAATATGCAAGAAGCCAGACGAATTGCTGAGGAAGTTAAGAATACTATTAGAGTAATTTCTCAATAGTTTGAAGTAACAGTTTTAAGTTTCCGAAAACTTGAAACTTTAAACCTTAAACAAAATAAACAAAACACACATGAGCAAAGTAGCCATTATAATGGGAAGCATCTCAGACATGCCAGTTATGCAAGATGCAATCGACATATTAAAACAATTTAATGTAGAAGTTGAAGTTGATATCGTTTCGGCACACAGAACGCCGGAGAAGTTATTCGATTTCAGCAAAAATGCACATACCCGTGGAATTTCGGTAATTATTGCCGGAGCTGGAGGAGCTGCTCATTTACCAGGAATGGTAGCTTCAATGTCTCCACTTCCTGTAATTGGAGTTCCTGTAAAATCAAGCAATTCAATTGATGGATGGGATTCCGTTCTATCTATTCTTCAAATGCCAGGCGGAGTTCCTGTTGCAACTGTTGCATTAAACGGAGCAAAAAATGCTGGAATCTTAGCAGCACAAATCATCGGAAGCCATGATAAAAAAGTTTTAGATACTATTATTTCTTATAAAGAAGAATTGAAAGCGGCAGTTAATAAAGCTGCTGAAGGTCTTAATAAATAAGTTAATTCCACAGAGATTCACAAAACAAACACAAAGCTTCGCAAAGAGTAATTTAAAAAACTTTGCGAAGCTCTGTGTCTTCTTAGCGAACCTTTGCGTAACACAACAACACTATGAGCGTATTAACACAATATTTCAACACCAAACATAACACTGCACCTTTTTCGAAGATTAAAATCGAAGACTACGTTCCAGCTTTTCAAGAAGGAATTGCTTTGGCTAAAGCCGAAATCGATGCAATCGTAAATAATCCTGACGCGCCGACTTTTGAAAACACAATTGTAGCAATGGATTTTTCAGGCGATATTTTAGATCGTCTTTCTAGTATTTTCTTCAATTTGAATTCGGCTGAAACTAATGACGAAATGCAGAAAATTGCCCAGGAAGTTTCACCTCTGCTTTCAGAATTCGGAAATGACATTCGCTTAAATGCCGATTTGTTTACGAGAGTAAAAACGGTTTACGATCAAAAAGATAGTTTGAACCTCAACCCAGAGCAAACAACTTTATTAGACAAAAAATATAAAAGTTTTTCAAGAAACGGTGCCAATTTACCGGAAGACAAGAAAAATCAGTTAAGAGAAATTGACAAAGAACTATCTAAGTTGAGTCTGCAATTTGGAGAAAATGTTTTGGCGGAAACGAATGCTTTCGAATTACATTTAACTGACGAAAAAGATTTGTCAGGTTTGCCAGAAGGAACAATCGAAGCTGCTAGATTATTAGCCAAAAATCAGGAAAAAGAAGGCTGGATTTTCACTTTAGATCATCCAAGTTATGTTCCGTTTTTGACTTATGCTGACAATCGTGAATTGCGTAAAAAAATGGCAATTGCTTTTGGTGCAAAAGCATTTCAAAATAACGAATTCGATAATCAGGAAAACGTTTTGAAAATTGCGAAATTACGTTTTGAAAGAGCCAATTTATTAGGTTATAAAACGCACGCACATTTTGTTCTGGAAGAAAGAATGGCCGAAAGTCCGGAAAAAGTTTTCTCTTTCTTAAATGATTTATTGGCAAAAGCAAAACCGGCAGCTCAAAAAGAGTTTGCAGAATTAGCCGCTTTCGCGAAAGAACTGGACGGAATCGAACAATTAGAAAAATGGGACGGCGCTTATTATTCTGAAAAATTAAAACAACAGCTTTTTAATTTAGATGATGAAAAACTGAAACCCTATTTTCAATTAGAAAAAGTTTTAGACGGTGCCTTTACTGTTGCCAAAAAATTATACGGTTTAACTTTTACTGAGGTTTTTGATATTGATAAATACCACGAAGAAGTTACAACTTATGAAGTAAAAGATGCTAACGGAAATTTAGTTTCTATTTTCTATGCTGATTTCTTCCCAAGAAAAGGAAAAAGAAACGGTGCTTGGATGACTTCATTCAAATCACAATATGTAAAAGACGGTGTAAACGAAAGACCACACATTTCGAATGTTTGCAATTTTACAAAACCAACAGAAACAAAACCTTCGTTATTGACTTTTAATGAAGTAACAACTTTATTCCACGAATTCGGTCACGGTTTACACGGAATGTTGGCTGATACAGTTTATCCAAGTTTATCCGGAACTTCTGTTTACTGGGATTTCGTAGAATTACCAAGTCAGATTATGGAAAACTGGTGTTATGAACCTGAAGCTTTGGCTTTGTTTGCAAATCATTATGAAACGGGAGAAATTATTCCGATTGAATATGTTCAGAAAATTAAAGAAAGTGCAAGTTTCCAAGAAGGTTTGGCAACGTTACGCCAATTAAGTTTCGGACTTTTAGACATGGCTTGGCACGGACAAGATCCAACCAATATTACAGACTTAAAAGCTTTTGAAACTGAACAATTTGCCAATACACAATTGTATCCAGATGTAAAAGAAAATGCGATGAGTACAGCTTTTTCGCATATTTTTCAAGGCGGTTATTCTTCTGGATATTACAGTTACAAATGGGCAGAAGTTCTAGACGCTGATGCTTTTGAATATTTCCAGGAAAAAGGGATCTTCAACGAAGAAGTAGCGAAAAAATTCAAAGACAATGTGCTTTCAAAAGGAGGAACAGAACATCCAATGACTTTGTACAAACGTTTTAGAGGTCAGGAACCAAAAGCGGAAGCTTTATTGAAGAGAGCAGGATTGGTTTAATATTTAATATCTTTGTGTATTATTTAAAATATTGAAAGAAAAAAATCTATATATAATTGCGGGTTGTAATGGAGCTGGAAAAACAACTGCTTCATATTCAATACTGCCTGAAATTTTAAACTGTAAAGAATTTGTAAATGCTGATGAAATCGCAAAAGGTTTATCACCATTTCAACCTGAAACAGTAAGTTTTGAAGCTGGAAGAATAATGCTTAATCGAATAGATGAGCTATTACAAAAAGAAGTCGACTTTGCTTTTGAGACAACTCTTTCTGCAAAAAGCTATATTTCTATTGTAAAAAAAGCACAAAGTCAAGGTTATTTTGTAACATTAATTTTCTTTTGGCTCAACTCTATTGAATTAGCAAAACAAAGAGTTAAAGTAAGAGTAATGGAAGGTGGTCATAATATCCCCGAAGATGTAATAGAACGAAGATACATTCGTGGTATTAAAAATTTCTTTGAAATTTATCTTCACAAGTGCGACAATGTAATGTTGTTTGACAACTCAAATAAATTACCAATACTTGTTGCCGAAAAAGAGATTAACGAAGAGATTCAAATTACCAATGAAAATTTATTTGATGAAATAAAAACTTTTTTAAAGATATGACAAAAGATAAAATCAAAGAATTACAGCATAAAATTGTTGAAGGTCTAAAAGTTTCTTCAAAAAAAATGATTGAAAACAAAAAGAAAACTAATGGAAAAATTGTGGTTTTTGCAGATGGAAAAATCCAAACAATAAACGCAGTTGACATTAAAGATTAATACCTATCAACTTTGAAAAAATATTTTAAAATCTTCCTTTACCTTGCAATTATTGGATTGGCCGCAATTGTTTCTGTAAACTATTACGTAAAATCTTCGACCAAAAAGAACATTTATTATTCCATTAAAAGATTCCCTAAAAATGATGTGGGAATCATTTTTGGTGCTGGAATTAATGGAAATCAGCCAAGTAAATATTTAAAAGATCGTCTTGACGCAGGAATAATGCTTTGGAAAGCAAAACGCATCAATAAAATTTTACTTTCTGGCGATAACGGCCGAGATGAATATGACGAATTGACCGTTATGAAAAACTATTGTTTTAATCACGGAGTTGATACCACAAAAATCTTTGTTGATTATGCAGGCTTTGACACTTACTCTACAATGTATCGAGCCAAACATATTTTTAAGATTAAAAAAGCAACTTTAATTTCGCAGGAATATCATTTGAACCGAGCGATTTACATTGGCAACAAACTCGGAATTAAATCAGTTGGATATTCGGCAAATAAGGGAGAATATTTAGGTTACAACTATGTTCGTTTTCGAGAATATGGTTCAATCTTCAAATCTTTTTTTGATGTTTTGAGAAATCGACAACCTCGTTTTTTAGGTGGAGAAATTAATATCAACCGAGAATCCAATTATTCGAAAGAAGATAAACGATAAAAAAAACCTGCAAGACGTTCTTGCAGGTTTTTTTATAAAATATTTAGTTTATAATTTAAAGATAAGAAATCTTAATTTTTGATTCTTTACTCTTTATTCTATCTTCTATATTCTACTCTTTCTCCAAAACTCTTTTTGCTAATTTTCCAACAGTAAGTCCTTGTACTACAATTGAAAATAATACGACAATGTAAGTTACTTCAAGTAAAAGGTTTTTGTATTCTCCTTCAGGCATCGATAGTACTAAAGCAATAGAAACTCCGCCGCGAATTCCTCCCCAAACTAAGACCATCAGAGAACCTTTGTTGTAGGCAGATTTGATTCCGAAGAACTTAAAGATATCGAAGAATTTCCAAGGTAAAACAATAGAAGTTAATCTTGAAAAAAGAACAATAAAAATTGCTACAAAACCTGTTATTAATTGTTTGTTTAAATCTGGCAGTAACAACAATTCGAAACCAATAAACAAAAACAAAATAGCATTTAAAATTTCGTCAATAAGTTCCCAGAACTTTCCCAGATAATCTTTGGTTACTTCACTCATGGCAACTTTTTTACCATAATTTCCAATAATCAATCCAGCTACGACCATTGCTAACGGGCTAGAAACGTGTAATGCTTGTGCAACTAAAAATCCGCCCGTTACTATAGAGAGCGTGATTAAAACCGAAACTTTATAGTCATCAACTTTTTTCATGACTCTTGAAGCTGTAAATCCAAATACCGCTCCTAATAAAAGTCCGCCGATTCCTTCTTCTATAAACAACAAAGAAATTGAGCCAAAAGTCGCATCAAATGTTGGATCTGTTGCCATTTTAAGAACAACAGCAAACATTACAACCGCTACTCCGTCGTTAAATAGCGATTCTCCAACGATTTTAGTTTCGATTCTTTTTGGAACTTTAGCTTCTTTTAAAACTCCTAAAACCACAATTGGATCGGTTGGAGAAATTAAAGTTCCAAAAACTAAGCAAAATATATAGGGAATAGTAATTCCGAGAAGCGGTGCGATATAATAAAGCAGAACAGAAATAATTAACGCTGATAAAACGACACTAACTGTCGAATAAATCATAATAGGAACTTTTTGTTCTTTAAGATCTGACATGTTTACGTGTAGAGCTCCTGCGAATAATAGAAAGTTCAACATTGCTCCCATTAAGATCTCATTGAAATCAAATTCTTTTATCAAATCGAAAAAATGTTTGGTGGTTGCAGGAAAGTAAGAATCTCCCAAAAGACGAATTCCTACCGAAACCAACATAGCAATAATCATGATTCCGATAGTTCCTGGAAGTTTTAAAAATCTTAAATTTAAATAGGCGAAGAAAGAAGCCAGTACAATAAGTACCGAAAATGTGTAGTATAATTCCATAAAATGTGATTTTTACAAAAATAGCCGTATCATTATTTAATCAAAAATTTCAAGCATTCAATTAACATAACTTTATAATTCGTTAAATATGTTTCAATTATTTTTGAAAGTTTAAAAACTTTTACTTACATTTGGTCTATGGAATTCAAAGAAGCAAAAAATAAGTTTGTACAAACCTGGGGAGCATTAGGTTCTCAATGGGGCATTAATAAAACGATGGCACAGATCCACGCTTTATTAATGGTTTCGAACGAACCTGTTTCTATGGAAGATATTATGGAAGAATTGCAGATTTCCCGAGGAAATGCCAGTATGAACTTAAGAGGTTTAATGGATTGGGGAATTGTTTATAAAGAATATAAAGCTGGAGAAAGAAAAGAATTCTTCACGGCAGAAAAAGATTTAGACGAATTAGCAGTTAAAATCTCGAGAGAAAGAAGCAAAAGAGAAATCAAACCAACGCTAAAAATCTTAAAAGAAGTTTCGACTATCGAAGCGAAAGATTCGGCAGAAGAAAAACACTTTGTAGATCAGACTACCAAATTGTATGATTTCGTTTTAAAAGCAGACAATATGTTGGACAAAATGACTGAATTTAATGATAACTGGCTAGGAAAACTGGTTATAAAAATGATGAAATAAAAAAATTCAAACTAAACTTTCATTTTTTTCTGAAAGTTTAAAAAATTAAAAAATAAATCTCATGAACTTCTTAAAAGCAGAATGGAAAAACTTAGCACTTTTCAATTATGAAATTGATGCTGAAATTTTAGAAAAATATCTTCCCGCAGGAACTCAAATTGACATTTGGAATAACAAATGCTACGTAAGCTTGGTTGGTTTTATGTTTAAAAACACCAAAGCCTTAGGATTAAAAGTTCCGTTTCATACCGATTTTGAAGAAGTGAATCTGAGATTTTATGTCAAACGCTTTGAAAATGGCGAATGGAAACGCGGAGTAGTTTTCATTAAAGAAATTGTCCCTAAAAAAGCGATTACATTTATTGCGAATACTTTGTATCAGGAACATTATGAAACTCAGAAAATGAGACATGAAATCGTAGAAAATAAAAACACAAATACTTTTATTTATCAATGGAAAAATGATAAAGAATGGAATACAATTGAAATTGAAACCAAAAAAGAGTTAAGCAAAATCGAAATTGATTCTGAAGCAGATTTTATTACAGAACATTATTTCGGATACACCAAAATCGATGAAGAAACCACTTTTGAATATGAAGTGACACATCAAAGATGGGAACAATTTGAAGTTTTAAATCACCGAATTGATATTGATTTCGAAAAAAATTATGGAACTGATTTTGGATTTCTTCAAACTCAAAAACCAACTTCTACTTTCTTGGCTAAAGGTTCAAAAATTACGGTTAAAAACAAGCGCAAAATTAAATTGATTCCTGTTGAAGAAAAATTTTACGCATAAAACTATTCATCTTTAAAACCAAAAATCATGAAAACGCTCGAAAACCAAACTTTACTTTATGACGAAGATTGTCCGCTTTGCAGTTTGTATACAACTGGCTTTGTAAAAAGCGGAATGCTTGATGAAAACGGAAGAAAATCTTATTGTCAACTTTCTGATGAAGAACAAAGTTTTGTAGACTTAAAACGAGCGCCAAATGAAATTGCGTTGATTAATAATAAAACCAAAACAGTCACTTACGGAATTGATAGTTTGATAAAAGTGATTGGATTTTCTTTTCCTTTAATAGAAAAAATCGCAACTATAAAACCGATTCATTTTGTTCTGAAAAAAATGTATTCTTTTGTTTCTTATAACAGAAAAGTAATCATTCCAGGAATTGTAAAAGAAGAAAACAAATTAGAATGCACGCCTGATTTCAATTACAAATACAAATTTCTTTTTATTGGATTCGCATTAACCATTACTAGTTTTGTTCTATTTGGATATTCTAATTTGATTCCGATTTTACCAAAATCAAATATTACTAGAGAAATTATTTTGGCATTTGGACAAATTGTTTTTCAAAGCTTATTTCTTTTAAAATTCGATAAAAAAACTATAATCAATTATGGTGGAAATTTAATGACTGTTTCTTTAATGGGATCTTTGATCTTAGTTCCGGTTTTGATTCTGAATCAGTTTATCAATCTTCCGGAAATGTTTGTTTTAGGTTGGTTTGGAATTACGGTTTTCATTATGTGTGCAGAACATTTTAGAAGAGTCAAAGTTTTAAAACTTCCTTTTTACTTATCTTACACTTGGATTCTTTATCGAATTCTTGCTTTACCTTTAATATTAAATTAAAGTTTGCACAAATTTTTACAAATGTATTTTTATAATTTTTGCCACAGATTAAAGTGATTATTCAGATTTATAAATTGTATAAAAATCATTAAAATCCTTTTAATCTGTGGCAAAAAAAAACAACCAATGAAAAAACTCATAATCGCAGCAGGAACTGGATTTTTAGGACAAGTTTTAGTCAATCATTTCAAAAATAAATTTGAAGAAATTGTAATTCTGACTCGTGGAAAATCGAAAATCATAGACGGAATTAAATATGTAAACTGGAATGCCAGAACTTTTTCTGGCTGGGAAAAGGAATTGGAGAATGCAACGGTTTTAATAAATCTTGCAGGAAAATCTGTGGATTGCCGTTATACCAAAGAAAACAAAAAAGAAATTCTTTTATCCCGAATTGAAAGCACAAAGATTTTAAATAAAGCTGTTTTAAATTGTCAAAATCCACCGAAACATTGGCTTAATTCATCAACCTCAACTATTTATCGTTTTTCTTTAGACAAACAAATGGATGAAGTTGATGGCGAAATCGGAAATGACTTTTCTATAAATGTGGCGTTGTCTTGGGAAAAAGCATTCTTTAAAACCGAAACTCCAAACACTTTAAAAACCGCTTTGCGAACTTCAATTGTTTTAGGGAAAAATGGCGGTGCTTTTATTCCGTTAAAAACTTTGGCTAAAATTGGTTTTGGCGGAAAACAAGGAAGCGGCAATCAGTTTATAAGCTGGATTCATGAAGAAGATTTTGCAAATGCAATTGATTTTATTATTGAAAAAGAACTTGGTGGCATTATCAATATTGTCTCACCAGAACCAATCAGAAATGCTGATTTTATGCAGAAACTTAGAAAATCAGTTGGTTTTCCTTTCGGAATTCCGATGAGTAAATTTTTTCTTGAAATCGGATCTTTCTTTATTAGAACAGAAACCGAATTGGTTTTGAAAAGCAGAAATGTGATTCCAAAACGACTTTGGGAAAATGGGTTTCAGTTTCAATTTGGAGATATTGATGAAGCTTTTAAAGATTTAATTTAGGCATTATTTGTCATTTAGACGAAGGAGAAATCACAAGATTCTGTAAAAAAAATGTAAATCATGACAACTATAAACTTAATTACCAAAATAAGCGCACCCAAACAAATCGTTTTTGATCACTCAAGAAATATCGATATTCATCAACAATCTGCGAGTAAATCAAAAGAAAAAGCTATTGCTGGCGTAACATTTGGTTTGATTAATTTAAACGAAACGGTAACGTGGCGCGGCAAACATTTCGGATTTTACTTGACTCATAAAAGCAGAATTACCATAATGAATTTGTATGATTATTTTGTGGATGAAATGGAACACGGTAAATTCAAATCGTTCAAACATGAACATTTTTTTGAAGAAGAAAATGGAATTACAATCATGAAAGATAAAATGCAATATGAAACTCCGTTTAGTTTTTTTGGGAAATTATTTGATGTTTTATTTTTGAAAAAGCACCTAACGAATTTTCTTTTAGACAGAAATAAAATCCTTAAAGAAGTCTCTGAAAAACAGTTTTAAAATAATTTCCTTACTTTTAAGAATGTATCTAATTCAAAAACAGACTTATGAAATTAAAAACTAAAGTTTTATCGATAGCATTTTTCGCTTTTTCTATTGTTGGATTTTCTCAAAGCAATTGTACAACTTTAAAAGGCTGTGAAAGAAAATTATGCGAATTAAACACAAAATTAGCTGCAGCTAAAAAAGCTGGAAATCAAAATCAGATTAAAGGAGTTGAAGATGCGATTGCGCAAACCAAGAAAAACTGCACCACCAAAACGGTAAATAAGGATCTTGACAAAAAAGTAAAAGAGAAACAGCAAAAAGTAAATGAAAGAACTGCTGATCTGAATGAAGCGATTAAAGACAAAGAAAGCAAAGAGAAAATCGACAAGAAAAGAAAGAAACTAAATGAAGCAAAAGCCGATTTGAATAAAGCTTTAGCTGAGCAGAAAACAAAATAGATTAGTTGTTTTTTGAAAGATTATCAAAAGTTATTTTTTTATGCAGATTTGGCAGATTTAAGCTGATTTTTGAATCTAGTGACTTGCCTCCAGCTTTAGCTGGAGGAGAAATAAGGTTGAATACTATTGGCTTTAGCCAAACTTTATCATTTGGCTAAAGCCAGATTGGAGACACTTTTCACCTCCAGCTAAAGCTGTAGGCAATTCAAAAGTTAAGCTTATTGAATGGTTTTAATTGTTTTCTTTTGAAAATGAATTTTCTGGTTTTACGGTTTGCGTGAGGGATAGAAGCTAGCTACCGAAGTAGCGCGGATAGCCCGACAGCATCTTGGTAAAAGGGCGTATAAGCGCAAAGTGAATTTGCCCTTTTATCAAGATGGTGGCACGCCCAAAATATTTTTATAGAAACGCAATCATTAACCACCAAAAAATGGGTACACTTTCGACCCAAAAGGAAGTATAATATTTCGAGCGGTTTGTATTGGCAAACAGAATAAACAACATCAAAGTGACAACCATAATGAGGTTGATAATAAGATCGTGAAGGGTAAAAGTCAAAATTCCTAAAACCCAAAACGGAACTAGGAGCGAGAATCCTAAAATCTTTGTTCGTTTTACGCCTATTGTTTGCGGAACAGTTTGCAAATGCGGATCGTCATTGGCTAAATCTAAAATCTCAAAAACTAAAATCAGCACAAAAACCAACACAAAACGCTGAATGCATTTTATAAAAAAGTTGGCTGTAAAGGGAACTTCGGCATTTATGTAGGGCAAAACTAAAGTGGCTCCTACCCAGCAAAGTGAAACAATATAAATTTTTACGCCTGCCCAGTTTCGCGCATTTTTTTTGTTTGGAAAAAACGGTAAAGTGTAAAGTGCGGTTATGGCAAAAATTCCAACAGAAACGATTTGTGTTATTCGCTTTAGATGGAAAAAATAATAGCCAACTAAAAGCAGCGAAATAAAACTTAAAACAGCAATAATTTTTAACTGCTTTCCAATTGGTTTTTTCTTGACGCGAACCAAAGCATCATATTTTACAAAATTATATCCTACAATTGTTCCAAAAAAAACGAACAAAGCCATTGGCTCATCATATTGAAGATGAAAGAAATAAAACGTAATTCGGACCAAAGCATAACACGATAAAGCCACGTGAATACTGCTGTTTAAATAAAAATCGAAAATTTGTTTTAGAAGTTTCATGCCTCAAATCTAATCAATTGGTAACAAATCAACTCTTTAGTTAGAAATTTGATAAAAATTGAAGTTAAAAATACCTATTAAATTATTAATAATACTTAATTTTGCGCCACAAAAAAACAACACATTTACTTTTAAATGTGATTCGTACAGCAAAATGGTGCACGAACACATTAATTTAAAAAACTTAGATAGCTACATGAAAACAGATGCTTTTGCTTTAAGACACATTGGTCCAAGAGAAACTGATCTTCAGCACATGCTGAAAACTATTGGAGTTGACTCGATTGAGCAACTTGTTTATGAAACCCTTCCGGACGATATTCGTTTAAAAGCACCTTTGAACTTAGATCCTGCGATGACAGAATATGAATTCGCAAATCACATTCAAGAATTAGGGAAGAAAAATAAAGTATTCAAATCATATATTGGTTTGGGTTATCATCCAACTATCGTTCCTGCGCCAATTCAGAGAAATATCTTCGAAAATCCAGGATGGTATACTGCTTATACTCCTTACCAAGCAGAAATTGCTCAAGGTCGTTTGGAAGCAATTTTAAATTTCCAGACTACTGTTATCGAATTGACAGGAATGGAAATTGCAAACGCTTCTTTACTTGACGAAGGTACAGCTGCTGCTGAAGCGATGGCTTTGTTATTTGATGTTCGTACTCGTGATCAAAAGAAAAACAATACAAACAAATTCTTCGTTTCTGAAGAAATTTTACCACAAACTTTATCTGTACTTCAAACACGTTCAACCCCAATTGGAATTCAATTAGTTGTTGGAAACCACGAAAATTTTGATTTTTCAACTGAGTTTTTTGGAGCTATTTTACAATATCCAGGAAAATACGGTCAGGTAAACGATTATAGTGCTTTTGTGGCTAAAGCAAAAGAAAACGAAATCAAAGTAGCCTTTGCAGCCGATATTTTATCATTAGCAACTTTAACTTCTCCAGGAGAAATGGGAGCTGCAGTAGTAGTTGGAACTACACAACGTTTTGGTGTACCAATGGGTTATGGTGGTCCTCACGCTGCTTACTTTGCAACTAAAGAAGAATACAAAAGATCTATGCCAGGTCGTATCATTGGAGTTTCTATTGACGTAAATGGAAACCGTGCTTTACGTATGGCTTTAGGGACTCGTGAACAACACATTAAACGTGAAAAAGCAACTTCAAACATTTGTACTGCTCAGGTTTTACTAGCAGTTATGGCTGGAATGTACGCAGTTTACCACGGTCCAGAAGGATTAAAATACATTGCAAATAAAGTTCATGCATCAGCGGTTACTACTGCTGAGGCTTTAAATAAAATTGGAGTTTCTCAAATTAACTCAGCTTACTTTGATACTATTTTAGTAAAAGCAGACGCTCAAAAAGTAAAAGCTGTCGCAGAGAAAAACGAAGTAAACTTCTTCTATGTTGATGCTGATACGATTTCTATTTCGTTAAACGAAACGACTTCAGTTTCTGACATCAACCAAATCGTTGCAATTTTTGCTGAAGCTTTAGGAAAAGAAACTGTTTCTGTTTCTGAATTAACTGAAACTAGCCAATTACCGGCTTCATTAGAAAGAACGTCTTCTTTCTTAACGCATGATGTATTCAACAATCATCATTCAGAAAGTCAGTTGATGCGTTATATCAAAAAATTAGAGCGTAAAGATTTATCATTGAATCATTCAATGATTTCATTAGGTTCTTGTACAATGAAGTTAAACGCGGCTTCTGAAATGTTACCTCTTTCAATGCCAAACTGGAACAGCATTCACCCGTTTGCACCAGTAGAACAAGCTGAAGGTTACATTACAATGCTTAAAAAATTAGAACAGCAATTAAATGTAATTACAGGATTTGCTGGAACTACATTACAACCAAACTCAGGTGCTCAAGGAGAATACGCTGGATTAATGGCAATTCGTGCTTACCACATGTCAAGAAACGAAGGTCACCGTAATGTGTGTTTAATTCCTTCATCGGCTCACGGAACCAATCCTGCTTCTGCAGCGATGGCTGGAATGAAAATTATCGTTACTAAAACTACTCCGGAAGGAAATATTGATGTAGAAGATTTAAGAGAAAAAGCAATTGAGCATAAAGATGATTTATCTTGTTTAATGGTAACTTATCCTTCTACTCACGGAGTTTTCGAATCTTCAATTATTGAAATCACAAAATTAATCCACGATAATGGTGGATTAGTATATATGGATGGCGCAAACATGAACGCGCAAGTTGGATTAACAAATCCTGCTACAATTGGTGCTGACGTTTGTCACTTAAACTTACACAAAACATTTGCTATTCCTCACGGTGGTGGCGGACCTGGAGTTGGACCAATCTGTGTGAACGAGAAATTAGTTCCGTTCTTGCCGACAAACCCAATCTTAAAAGTAGGTGGTGAACAAGCTATTACAGCTATTTCATCTGCGCCTTACGGATCTGCTTTAGTATGTTTAATCTCTTACGGTTACATCACAATGATGGGTGCTGACGGATTAAAAAGTGCTACTGAACACGCAATCTTGAATGCGAACTATATGAAATCTCGTTTCGAAGGTCACTACCCAATTCTTTACACTGGAGAATGCGGAAGAGCGGCTCATGAAATGATTTTAGATTGCCGTGCATTTAAAGAAAACGGAATCGAAGTTGGTGATATTGCCAAACGTTTAATGGATTACGGTTTCCACGCTCCTACAGTTTCTTTCCCAGTAGCGGGAACTTTAATGATTGAACCAACTGAATCTGAAGATTTAGCAGAATTAGATCGTTTTTGTGATGCTCTTATTTCAATCAGAAAAGAGATTGAAGCTGCAACTGCTGATGATAAAAACAATGTATTGAAAAATGCACCTCATACATTGGCAATGTTAACTACAGACAATTGGGATTTCCCTTATACTAGAGAAAAAGCGGCTTACCCATTAGAGTACATCGCCGACAATAAATTCTGGCCATCAGTTCGTCGTGTTGACGATGCTTATGGTGACAGAAATTTAGTTTGTAGCTGTGCTCCTATTGAAGCTTACATGGAAAGCTAAAATTTGGTTTTCTTATAATATACAAACCCGACAGGTTTAAAAACTTGTCGGGTTTATTTTTGTTTTAAATTTCAGGTTCTAGCGTAACTTGAAACTTAAAACTTTCTAACCCAAACAACAAAGAAGAAATCTGATTTAAAGAAACATAACTTTCTGCTAATCTTTTGTGAAATTATTTCAATAAAAGTAAGATAAAACCAGAAAAAAAGTAGCCTCTAAATCTCCTTCAATCGTTTGAAATATAGGAAATATTAAAAAATCATTAGAAAAAAAACAATATATCAACAGAAAAATAGTTATTTCATAATTATATGCATGCATACTATTTTTTATGATAGTTATCATAATATTATTTATACATTAGCACTAAATTTATCGGATAATTAAAGGGAAATGAAAATAAAAATTATTGGTATTGGGAGTTATATTCCTAATTTAGAAGTAAAAAACACAGATTTTGACAAACATGTTTTTTTAAATGAGGATGGAACTCCTTTCGGTTATCCTAATGAAGTTGTAATTAAAAAATTTAAAGGTATTACGGGAATTGAGAATCGCCGTTATGCTGAACCACAATATAATTCTTCTGATTTAGCTTTCTTTGCAGCTGAAAAAGCAATTGCAAATGCGGGAATCGATGCAGAAACTTTAGACTACATTATTTTCGCACATAATTTCGGTGACGTAAAAACAGGAACGCATCAAACTGATGTTTTGCCAAGTTTAGCAACAAGAGTGAAAAACAAATTAGGAATTAAAAACCCTAAATGTGTGGCTTATGATATTCTTTTTGGATGTCCTGGATGGATTGAAGGCGTTTTACAAGCAAATGCTTTTATCAAATCTGGAATGGCAAAAAGAGTAATGGTAATTGGAGCTGAGACTTTATCAAGAGTTGTAGATGATCACGACCGTGATTCTATGATCTATTCTGATGGAGCTGGAGTTTCAATTTTAGAAGCATCAAATGATGAAGCTGGATTATTAGCTTATGAAAGTGCTACTTATGCCAACGATGAAGCGAATTATCTTTTCTTCGGAAAATCATACAATCCAGATTTAGATCCAGACATTAAATACATCAAAATGTATGGCCGTAAAATTTACGAGTTTGCTTTAAGCAATGTGCCATGCGCCATGAAAAGCTGTTTAGACAAAAGTGGCCTTGGTATTGACGATGTGAAAAAAATCCTGATTCACCAAGCAAACGAAAAAATGGACGAGGCTATTATCGAGCGTTTTTACAAATTATACGATAAAACGGCTCCAAAAGATATTATGCCAATGAGTATTCACGATCTAGGAAATAGCAGCGTTGCAACTGTTCCAACTTTATTCGATTTAATTTTACAAGGAAAAATAGAAAACCACGAAATCAACAAAGGCGACGTTCTAATTTTTGCTTCAGTGGGAGCAGGAATGAATATTAATGCTTTTGTTTACCGATACTAATCGCAATATTCAGTTTTGCAGACTAAAAACTGTAACTGAGACTGAAAAACTAAAAAAGTCCACACTATTAGGTGCGGACTTTTTTAGTATATTTGCGACCTAATTAAAATCAAGAACGAGAGATTAATTCGTTCGCAATGACTATGTACGAAAAAACGTTTCCGAATAAAAGATTCAAACTTACCTTAGAGTTTTTAAAAAAGCACGTTAGCACATCTGAAACTATTTTTGATTTTGGTGTATCCAATCCGTTTTCTAAAATAATGGAAGAAAATGGTTATACCGTAAAAAACACAAAAGGCGAAGATTTAGACAACGATCATACGGCGCTACAAACGGAAGAATATACTGTTTTTACTGCATTTGAAATTTTCGAACATTTACTAAATCCCTACACCGTTTTACAAAATGTAAAATGTGACAAACTATTAATTTCAATCCCGTTACGTTTATGGTTTTCGCCAGCATATCGTTCTAAAACCGATATGTGGGACAGACATTACCATGAATTTGAAGATTGGCAATTGGATTGGCTTTTAGAAAAAACGGGCTGGAAAATAACCGATCGATTACAATTTACACATCCAGTAAAAAAGTTTGGATTAAGACCCTTATTAAGATATTTCACTCCAAGATATTATATTGTTGTGGCTGAAAAAGTTAAGAACTAAGATTATAGATTAACGATTTTTGATTTTTGATTTTTAGATAACCTTTTACAGAATCTAAAACCTAAAATCTAAAATCTAAAATTCTTAAAATGAAATATTACATCGTCATTCCCGCACACAACGAACAAGATTTAATAGGCTTGACTTTAGAATCTTTGGTTTCTCAAACTGTTTTGCCTTCAAAAGTTGTGGTTGTAAATGACAATTCTACAGATAAAACTGAGGAAGTCGTTTTAGGTTTTGCTAAAGATAATCCGTATATTTCTGTTGTAAATAAAACTTCAGATGCTATACATATGCCAGGAAGTAAAGTGATTCAGGCTTTTCAGAAAGGTTTTGAAACTTTAGATTCGAATTACGATATCATTGTAAAAATAGACGGCGATTTAATTTTTCCTCCCAACTATTTTGAGACCATTATCAAACATTTCGAATCAGATGAAAGAGTTGGAATGGCTGGAGGATTCTGTTATATTGATAAAAATGGCGAATGGGTTTTAGAAAATCTTACCGATAAAGATCATATTCGCGGAGCTTTAAAAGCGTATAGGAAAGAAACCTATCAACAAATTGGTGGCTTGCGTCCAGCAATGGGTTGGGACACTGTTGATGAATTGCTTTGTAAATATTACGATTGGAAAATTGTGACCGACCAATCTTTACATGTAAAACATTTAAAACCAACGGGAGCAAATTACAACAAAACAGCTCGTTACAAACAAGGCGAAGCTTTTTACACTTTAGGTTATGGCTTTTGGATCACCGCAATTGCTTCGGCAAAATTGGCGATGATGAAGAAAAAACCATTTCTGTTTTTAGATTATATAAGAGGTTTTTGGAAAGCCAAAAAAGCCAATACTCCTTTATTAGTTACCCCCGAACAGGCTAAATTTATCAGAAAATATCGTTTTGCAAAAATGAAACAAAAGCTTTTTTAATCTTAAAAAAATTAAAAAACTGCCCAGCTGAAACGGTAAACTGTAAACTAATCCTTAATTTAGCCAATATTTAAAAATTATGATGCTAATCCGTTATTTATCCCAAGTAGGGAAATATTTTTTAATGCTGAAAGAAATTTTCAACAAACAGACTAAATGGCCTGTTATGAAAAATCTAATCCTAAAAGAAATTGATGATCTTATTATTGACTCACTAGGAATTGTTTGCTTTATCTCTTTTTTCATCGGAGGAGTTGTTGCCATTCAAACAGCATTAAACTTAACTAATCCTTTAATCCCAAAATATTTAATTGGTTTTGCTACACGTCAATCTGTAGTCTTGGAGTTTGCCCCTACTTTTATTTCGGTAATTATGGCTGGAAAAATGGGGTCTTACATTACTTCAAGTATAGGAACAATGCGAGTTACAGAACAGATTGATGCGTTAGAAGTTATGGGAGTCAACTCAGTAAACTATCTTGTTTTTCCAAAAATAGTCGCTTTATTAATGTATCCTTTTGTAATCGGGATTAGTATGTTTTTAGGAATTTTTGGAGGATGGCTTGCTTGTGCTTACGGAGGATTTTCAACTGGTGCAGATTTTATTATGGGAGCGCAGAAAGATTTCATACCATTTCATATTACTTATGCATTTATCAAAACTTTAATATTTGCCATGTTATTGGCAACAATCCCATCTTTTCATGGCTATTATATGAAAGGTGGCGCATTAGAAGTTGGTAAAGCAAGTACAACAGCATTTATATGGACATCTGTCACTATAATCCTTTTAAATTATATATTAACTCAATTATTATTAGGATAATGATAGAAGTAAAAAATATAGTAAAATCATTTGGAGATAGTAAAGTTTTAAAAGGCGTTTCGACGGTATTTGAAACCGGAAAAACCAACTTGATTATTGGACAAAGTGGATCTGGGAAAACAGTTCTATTAAAAACGTTATTAGGAATTCACACGCCAGACTCAGGAACAATTGAATTTGATGGAAGAGTTTATTCTGATTTAGACAAAGATGAAAAACGTGACTTGAGAACCGAAATCGGAATGGTATTTCAGGGAAGTGCGTTATTTGACTCGATGACTGTTGAAGAAAACGTAGCTTTCCCATTAAAAATGTTCACAAATAACAACAAAGCGCAAATCAAAGAACGCGTTGATTTTGTTTTAGAAAGAGTAAATCTAGTAGAGGCTCATAAAAAACTACCTTCTGAAATTTCTGGAGGTATGCAGAAACGTGTGGCTATTGCTCGTGCGATTGTAAACAATCCAAAATATTTGTTTTGTGACGAACCTAACTCTGGTTTAGATCCAAACACTTCGACCTTGATTGATAACTTAATTCAAGAAATTACAAAAGAATACAACATTACAACCGTAATCAATACTCACGATATGAACTCTGTAATGGAGATTGGTGAGAATATTGTCTTCTTAAAGAAAGGTCTTAAAGCTTGGCAGGGAACTAAAGAGGAAATCTTTAGAACAGACAACAAAGACATTGTGAAATTTGTTTATTCTTCAAACCTTTTCAAAAAAGTAAGAGAAGCCTATTTGAAAGGCTAGTCTTTTAAATTCAAATATTAAAAAATCCCAAAGTCCAAAGTTTACTACAATTGGAATTTGGGATTTTTTTATTCATCCTTATTTTGGAATTTAATTTATCAATTCCACTTCCGCATTTGGGTTAAATAGATAAGTCTTTCCAGAGCTAATTTCTAAACACTCAAAACGCTTTGTTCTAACGGCTATTTTTTTAAAAACTTTACCATTTTTAATTCTAAAAACACTTCCGTACGGAATTTCAAAAACATAATTTTTATCATTTTCCTTATCGTATTGTTTTAAAGCCAAAGACAAAGTGGTATCGGTATCACTACTCGCTGAAGGATTTTTGAAATGCCTTGCCAAAAGAGGCAATATTTGTCCTGGAAATATTTCTGGCCGAATAAACGGAACCATTAAACGCTGAAAAGTATATTTCCATTCATTTCCATGCGGTTTTATATTTCGTCCGAATTTCTCAAAAGCAACCAAATGTGCAATTTCATGAATCAGCGTAATTAAAAAACGATATTTATTCAAACTTGCATTAACCGTAATTTCATGCTTTCCACTTGGTCCTCTTCTATAATCCCCATGACGCGTCTGACGCTCATTTACAATTTTCAAGTGAACCTGATTGGACACTATCAAATCGAAAACAGGTTTTACCGCATGTTCAGGAATATATTTAGCTAAAGTTTCGCTCAATTTAAAGTTAAATGTTATTTGTTAGAGGTTAGACGTTTTAAAATTGAAATTTGTTTTTTTATTTATTTTGGAATTTAATTTAAGGATTTGTTGAAGAAACTTCTAAAACTTTTCCGTTAAAATATTTATTCCCATTTAATGTAAAATCATAAATATAAGTTGCCATTCCTTCAGCAGAAATTTGAGCTTGATAACCAGGGAAAGCTTCATTCAGCATTTCAGTTTGAACAGAACCCAAAGCCAAAACATTAAATGAAATTCCTTTTTCTTTATATTCTTCAGCCAATAATTCAGTTAAAGTAATTACTGCGCCTTTGCTTGAACTATATGCTGCTAATCCGGCAAATTTCAAACTTCCACGAACCCCACCAATGGAACTTATAGTCACAACATGACTTCCTTTTTCTAAATACGGAATACAGATACGAGTTAAATTGGCAACGGCAAAAACATTCACTTTATAAATATTTTCAAAATCTGCCTGCGTAGTCTGCTCAAAAGGTTTTAAAAGTAAAGCACCCGCATTGTGAACCACTGCGTCTACTTTTTTCCATGTTGAAGAAAGAAAATTTTCAACCTGACCCAAAGCCGTTTCATCTGCCAAATCAACAGATAGACAAGTTACATTTTGATGTTCTAAAAGTGCTTGCGGTATTTTTCTGGAAATGGCCAAAACCTGATGACCTGCTTCGGCAAATTTCAAGGCTAATTCGTAACCAATTCCTCTGCTTGTTCCTGTAACGATAATATTTTTCATGTAGCAAAAATAATCAAATGCTGTAAAACAGCCTCTTATTTGTTCATGGTTATTTCTTGCGTTGGTGAAACCGCAATTTTGGTTACTGCAGGCAACAATTCTTGCGTGAATGCTGTAATATGAGGAATATCCATTAATTTAAATTCGTCTGAAACATGGTGATAGTAATCAAAATTTTCAAAATCGAAAGTGCTTAAGGATTGGCATGGTTTTCCAAAAGCTTGAAAAAACGAATAATTATCAGAACGGTAGAATAATTGATACTCTGCTTCTTTCGGTAAAAAACCGATTGTATTTTTTCCTGTGTATTCGTTTATTTTTTGCGCCATGTTTGATTTATCAAAACCAGTTATGTAAGCCAAATAATCTCGTTTCATTGGCACGCCGATCATTTCTATATTTAATTGCGTATAAAGATTAAAATTTTGTTTTTTCAATTTCTCTACTAAACTTTTTGATCCTAGTAATCCTTTTTCTTCTCCAGCAAAAAACACAATTAAGATGCTTCGCTTATTCGCTTTAGTTTCGCTAAAATATTTTGCCATTGCCGCTACAGAAGTTACCCCCGAAGCATCATCGTTTGCCCCATTATTTATTTTATCGGCTTGTTCTTTTTTTTCTAAACCAATATGATCGTAATGCGCGCTCAGGACAACAAATTCTTTTTTTAATTGAGGATCTGTTCCTTCAATAACTCCAACAATATTGAAAGCTGGCGAATCAAAATTGGTCAAAGTATCACGATAGGTTTTAAAATAGGGTTTGATTTTATTTTTCTTTAAAAAGTCTTCCAAGAAAACCGCAGCTTTTTCAATTCCTTTCGTTCCTGTCTCACGGCCTTCCAACTCATCAGAAGAAAGATATTTTAGAAAATCTGAAATTTCAGTTTCTTTTACTTTATAGCTAATTTCTATTGGCTTTGAATCTGTTTTTGCCTCATTTTTATTTGAAGTTGAAGTTCCTGATTTACATGCTAAAAAAATAAATGGAAGCAAAAAGTATAGCTTTCTCATGGTTTCTGTTTTTATTGATGATTGATAATAAATAGTATTGGAGTATAAACTTATGAAAAGTAATAGAATATTCATAAAAAAACCCTTTCAACTAAAAGCCGAAAGGGTTTAAAATATATTCTTAAGATTATTTATCCCGCAATAACTGCTCTAGAAATTACGATTTTCTGAATTTCAGAAGTTCCTTCGTAAATCTGAGTGATTTTAGCATCACGCATGAAACGCTCTACGTGGTATTCTTTTACATACCCGTTTCCTCCGTGAATTTGAACAGCTTCAACTGAAGTATCCATTGCAACTTGAGAAGCAAATAATTTTGCCATTGCACCGCTCACGTCGTAATTTTTATGATTGTCTTTATCCCAAGCTGCTTTCATACATAAATGACGCGCTGCTTCGATATTTACTGCCATATCTGCCAATTTAAAAGCAATTGCCTGATGGTTGCAGATTTCAGTTCCAAACGCTTTACGCTCTTTAGAATATTTTAAGGCCAATTCGTAAGCTCCAGAAGCAATTCCTAATGCTTGAGAAGCGATTCCAATTCTACCTCCTGCAAGAGTTTTCATTGCAAATTTAAATCCAAAACCATCTTCACCTATTCTATTTTCTTTTGGAACTTTAACATCAGAAAACATTAAGGAGTGCGTATCAGAACCACGGATTCCCATTTTCTGTTCTTTCGGACCAACTGAAAAACCTGGCATATCTTTCGTCATAATCAAAGCATTGATTCCTTTGTGCTTTAATTCTGGATGTGTTTGTGCAATTACTAAATATACAGATGCTGTATTTCCGTTTGTGATCCAGTTTTTTGTACCATTAACCAAATAATGATCTCCCATGTCAACCGCAGTTGTTTTTTGCGAAGTTGCATCACTTCCTGCTTCTGGCTCGCTCAAACAGAAAGCACCGTGAATTTCTCCAGAAGCCAAGCCTGGAAGATATTTTTGTTTTTGCTCTTCGGTACCATATTCTTGTAATCCCCAACAAACTAATGAATTATTTACAGACATTACAACAGATGCAGAAGCATCTACTTTAGAGATTTCTTCCATTGCAATAACATAAGAAATAGCGTCTAAACCGCTTCCTCCATATTTTGGATCAACCATCATTCCCATAAATCCAAGCTCACCCATTTTTTTGATTTGCTCAGTTGGAAAAGTCTGGTTTTCGTCACGTTCAATAACTCCCGGCAATAATTCATTTTGAGCAAAATCTCTCGCTGCCTGCTGAATCATTAAATGTTCTTCGGTAAGATTAAAATCCATAGTAGTATTCTTTAAAGTTTTTTCAACCAAATTTCAAAAGCAATTTTAGTTGATGGTTTTTTATGTTTTGTTTTGTTTTCAGTTCCTAAACTTTTCAGTTCAAAGGCTTCCAAAGATACTTTTTAAAAGTGTAATTTACAATGCGCGCATATAAAATTAATAGATCAGCAAAGATTACGATAACGTTTTCGTTATTGTTTAGCTTTTTCTTCAAATCAGCATTAATCTCGCAACAATTCTTTTAAAATTTAAAAACCTATTTTTCTTTTTAAGCATTAAAAAGATGAACATTTTGAACAAATTTATATCAGTCAATCCTTAAACAATTCTTAAAACACGTAAATCTACGTAAAACTAGTCTTACTAATTTGATTTTTAATGCAATAGAAAAAATAAATGTATATTTTACAGAAAAAAAACATACTGAAAATGAACCAAATATTAATAAATTACTATTATTTTTGCCTTAAAAATAAAAAATTGATAGAATATGAAAAAGATTTTACTTTTACTGATAGTCCTTCTAAGCTTACAATTTTCTACTGTTTCAGCACAAACTCAAATCGAAGTTAACGGTGTAACAGTTCCTAGAAAAATAGAATTTCAAGGCAAGTCATTACAGTTAAACGGGGCAGGCGGAAGATCAAAAATGTGGCTAGAAGTATATGTTCAGGCATTGTATTTATCTCAATTAGCTCAAGATCCGCAATTCATTATCGATAGTGACACTGAAATGGCTGTTAGAATCGAAATTACTTCTTCTATGGTTTCTTCAAACAAACTAACAAAAGCAATGAACACAGGTTTTGAAAAATCTGCAGGAGCAAATCTTGAACAATTACGTCCTAGAATCGAACAACTAAAAAGTTTTTTAAGTGACGCAATTACAGAAAAAGATGTATTCGTTTTAGCTTACAACCCTTTTGACCAAAATGTTTACGTTTCTAAAAACGAAGTCTTGAAAGGAAAAATTCCTGGATTTGATTTCAAAAAAGCGTTATTCGGAATCTGGCTTTCTGACAAACCAGTTGACGAAACTTTGAAAAAACATTTATTAGGACAATAGTTCTTAATTTTCTGAATATTCAAAAAGCCGAAAACCAAATAGTTTTCGGCTTTTCTTTTTTGTTTTATAAATTTGATGCAAAATACATTATTCGCATTATTCTATTTTATACATTTACGCAAAATAAACATATCACAACAAAATGAAAGATTTATTACAACAATTTGAAAACAAAGCACCTGAAATTGTTTTCAATTGGAAAGATTCTGAAACAGAAGCCGAAGGGTGGACTGTTATTAATTCACTTCGTGGAGGAGCTGCGGGTGGAGGAACAAGAATGAGAAAAGGCTTAGACATGAATGAAGTTTTGTCATTGGCAAAAACTATGGAAGTTAAATTCTCAGTTTCTGGTCCTGCAATTGGAGGAGCTAAATCTGGAATTAACTTTGATCCAAACGATCCTCGCAAAAAAGGTGTTTTGCAGCGTTGGTACAAAGCCGTTTCTCCGTTATTGAAAAGCTATTATGGAACTGGAGGAGATTTGAATGTTGATGAGATTCACGAAGTTATTCCAATGACAGAAGAATGTGGTGTTTGGCATCCGCAAGAAGGAGTTTTCAACGGACACTTTAAACCAACAGAAGCTGATAAAATTAATAGAATAGGCCAATTACGTCAAGGTGTAATTAAGGTTATCGAAAACCCGAAATTCTCTCCAGACGTAACTAGAAAATATACAGTTGCCGATATGATTACGGGTTATGGCGTTGCCGAAGCGGTTCGTCATTTTTACGCAACTTACGGAGGAGACATAAAAGGCAAAAAAGCAATTGTGCAAGGTTTTGGAAACGTAGGCTCTGCTGCAGCTTTTTATCTAGCTGAAATGGGAGCGAAAGTAATCGGAATTATTGATCGCGACGGCGGACTGATTAAAGAAGATGGTTTTTCTTTTGAAGAAATCAGAACGTTATTTTTAAATAAAGACGGAAATAAATTGGTTGCTGAAAATATGATTCCGTTTGATGAAATCAATTCTAAAATTTGGACAATCGGTGCCGAGATTTTTACACCTTGCGCTGCATCTAGATTGGTAACTCAAGCACAAATTGATAGCTTAATCGCAAACGGATTGGAAGTTATTTCATGCGGAGCAAATGTTCCTTTTGCTGACAAAGAAATTTTCTTTGGCTCTATTATGGAGCAAGTAGACCAAAAAGTAAGTTTAATTCCTGACTTTATCTCAAACTGCGGAATGGCAAGAGTTTTTGCTTATTTCATGGAGAAAAAAGTTCAAATGACTGATGAAGCTATTTTTAACGACACATCCGAAACGATTAAAAATGCAATTGTTAAAGCTCACGCTTTGAATTCGTCAAAAACAAATATTAGTGCAACTGCTTTTGAAATTGCTTTGAAACAATTAGTGTAGTTTTTTTTCTATTATAATATTAAAAGGATCAAATTTAAATTTGGTCCTTTTTTGTTTCTCGTAGATTTTTTAACGCAAAGCACGCTAAGATATTTTAATTCAGAACGGAAGCAATATCTAAATATCAAGTTCGCAAAGCTTTGTGTAAATCTAGCTTTGCGAACTTAATCGGAGACTTGCTCAAACTTGAGACAAACGAAACTTTGCGTTATAATTACAAGTCTTTTTTTAACGCAAAGCATGCTAAGGTAGTTTAATTCAGAACGGAAGCAATATCTAAATATTAAGTTCGCAAAGCTTTCTGTAAATCTAGCTTTGCGAACTTAATCGGAGATTTGCTCAAACTTGAGACAAATGAAACTTTGCGTTTCTTTGCGCAAATCTTTGCGAACTTTGCGTTATAATTACAAGTCTTTTTTTAATGCAAAGCATACTAAGGTAGTTTAATTCACAGCGGAAGCAATATCTAAATATTAAGTTCGCAAAGCTTTGTGTAAATCTAGCTTTGCGAACTTAATCGGAGATTTGCTCAAATTTGAGACAAATGAAACTTTGCGTTTCTTTGCGTAAATCTTTGCGAACTTTGCGGTCAAATTCTCTCGCACATTCTAAACAATTTTTAGTACTTTTAAACGTTTTTAAAATAATACATTTCATAATTCAGAATCTAAATGAGTTCCTCAATTTCTTCAGATCAAAAGAAATCATTACTATTCACCACTGCGATATATGCAGTAATTATTGCATTGCTGCTATTAATACGTTTTTGGCCTCCTTATAATCCTGAAAACAATGTAGCTCTTGCTGATGGCGGAGGTGGCGGCGGAGGCGTAACGGTAAATTTTGGAGATAGCGATTTAGGTTCTGGAGCCAATTATAAGAGCGAAGTTCTAGATGTAAAAAACAATGTAAAACAAGCGCCCGCAAAAGCAACTCCTGAAGAAGAAGCTATAATTAGTCAAGAGAATACAACTGCCGATAATGATGTTGTAATTCCGACAAAAGAGAAACCAAAGAAACCGGTTCCTGTTGAAAAACCTGTACAGAAACCTGTTCCTGAAAAACCAAAAGTTTCTAATTCAACAAACGATGCACTAGCAAGCATTATGAAAGGTTCCAATAAAGGTGGTGACGGAGACGATAAAGCAGCTGGAAATAAAGGAAAAGCAAACGGAAGTTTAAATTCTAACGGATATTATGGCTCTGGAGGTTCTGGCGGAGGAACTGGAGGCGGTAACGGAACTGGAAACGGCATTGGTACTGGAAGCGGTTACGGAGCTGGAAGTGGTGGAGGTTCTGGTGGAGGTTCAGGTTATAATCTAAACGGAAGAAAAGCATTGTCTAAGCCAGCTCCTAAATATACTTGCAATGAAGAAGGAAAAGTAGTTGTAGAAGTTACAGTTGACCAAAACGGAAAAACAATAAGCGCAACTCCAGGAGTAAAAGGAACGACCAATACAGCAAGCTGTTTGTTAGAACAAGCTAAAATTGCAGCATTAAATACAAAATGGTCGGCAGATGCAAATGCTGCAGCAAAACAAGTGGGAAAAATTATTTATAATTTTAGTTTGGATTAAAACACGAATTTCACGGATTTACACTAAAATCTTATCTTATAAAAAAGGCTTTCAGAAAATCTGAAAGCCTTTTCTTTTCGTCTAGTCTCCTTCGTCGAAATGACAAAACTGTGAAGTACACTATTAATATATTGCTTCGTTCCTCTTAATGACCTAGATCACGTTTGCTCGCGTGAGGGATAGGAGCTAGCTACCGAAGTAGCGCGGATAGCCCGACCAGAATAAAAAAATGGGCTAATCAACGTATGCTGATTAGCCCATTTTCTTTATTTTGGTCACGCCCAAATAATTATTCTTATTTTGGACTCGTGGCAATTACAAATTTCAAATTGTTCTTCACTCCTATCTGTAAAACGTCTACTAAATCTTGAACTTGCAGATTAAACGGAATTCGAACAACAACGGTTTGTTCTTTGTCTGTTCCTATTTTTGACATTAAACTAGTTTCTAGATTTTCAAAATCGACTTCCTGTTTGTCAATGTAGAACTTTTTATCTTCGGTAACCGATAAACTAATTAATTGTTTATTGGTCTTTTCATTCGCTTTAGCTTTTGGCAATGTCATCTTAATCACATTCGGATTTGCCAGTGTTGAGATAATTAAGAAAAACAACAGCAGGAAAAACATAATGTCGCTCAAAGATGAAGTCGCAACTTCGGCATGAAATCTTCTTTTTCTTTTAATAGACATGGCTTATGCTCTTTGAATTATATTGACAAATTCTAAAATCTGTTTCTGAATTTTTAAAGCAAAATTATCAATCTTTCCGTTTAATAAGTGGTACGCACTATAGGCAATAATACCCACAATTAATCCAGAACCAGAACTGATCATTTTCTCATATAAACCTCCAGAAATGTTTCCAATACTAATATTTTCGGTAACCGAAATGCTGTAGAAAATTTTGATAACTCCAGAAATCGTTCCGATAAAACCAAGCGTTGGCGCAATACCAGCAATAAGTCCAAGATGACCTAAATGTCTTTCCATTTCGCCAATCTCGATATCGGCAGCGCGATCCATATTGGATTCGATTTCGGCAATTGGTCTTCCAATTACTAAAACTCCCTCTTTCAAAATATTTCCAGCTGCGGTATTATTTCTTTCTACAATTGTTCTTGCTAATTCAATATTTCCAGAATGCAATTTCTCACCAATATCCTGCATTAATCTACTATCAATTCTAGAAGCACGGCTAATGTACATATAACGTTCAAAAATCAGGTAGATAGTATAAAACAATAAAATCGCGATTGGAATTAGGAACACTCCTCCTTTCATGATGAAACCAAACATTGAAATTTCATTTTGCGGCGCTGCAATCTTCTCGATCACTACATTTGAAGCATTTGCGATTGTATCTGTTTGTAACTGAATAAAACTAAACATATATTAATTCTGGTTTTTAATAATTAATTCTAAAAAATATTTGAAATTTGCAATAAAGATAATTTTCGCTGTAATATTAAACTACAAAAATCGAAATTTATTTCAATCAACAACCATTTTATCTAAACAAATGAACTATCAAGAGACCACCAATTGGATGTTTAATCAACTTCCAATGTACCAATTGCAAGGTGCTTCGGCTTATAAAGAAGATTTAACGAATATTAAATTGTTGGCGGCTCATCTTGATAATCCGCAAAACGATTTAAAATGTATTCACGTTGCAGGAACAAACGGAAAAGGTTCTACCTCACATATGCTTTCGTCTGTTTTACAAGAAGCAGGTTATAAAGTCGGATTATACACTTCTCCGCACTTGAAAGATTTTAGAGAAAGAATAAAAATAAACGGTAAAGAAATCTCTGAGGCATTCGTGATTGAATTCA
Source organism: Flavobacterium humidisoli (assembly GCF_023272795.1). Lineage (NCBI taxonomy): Bacteria > Pseudomonadati > Bacteroidota > Flavobacteriia > Flavobacteriales > Flavobacteriaceae > Flavobacterium > Flavobacterium humidisoli. The sequence continues at coordinate 459,934 of NZ_CP096829.1, forward strand.
TCGCAAAACACAAAGATTTTTTTGAAGCAAATGATATGAGTTTCTTCGAAATGTCGGTTGGATTGGCTTTTGATTATTTTGCTGCAGAAAAAGTAGATATTGCGATTATCGAAGTTGGTCTTGGCGGAAGATTGGATGCTACTAATATTATTACGCCTTTGGTTTCGGTAATTACCAATATTGGTTTAGATCATACTCAGTTTTTAGGAAATACGTTGGAAGCAATCGCGGGCGAAAAAGCGGGAATTATTAAACCGAACGTTCCTGTTGTTATTGGCGAATATACAGATGAGACCAAACCTGTATTTCTAGCAAAAGCCGAAGCAAACAATGCGCCGATTTCTTTCGCATCTGATTTAATTGATCAGATTTATTTGTCTGACTTGATTGGCGATTATCAATTTCATAATAAAAAAACGGTTCAACAGACAATTTCTATTTTGAATAATGAAACCGATTTTAAAATTTCGATCGAACAGTTGAAAGAAGGTTTATTGCATGTTGTAAAAAATACGGGTTTACAAGGAAGATGGCAGCAATTGGGAGAAAGCCCGAAAATTATTTGCGACACGGCGCATAACAAACACGGATTATCGGTTGTAATGAATCAGCTGAAGAATGAAAAATACGAGAAACTTCATATTGTTTTAGGAGTGGTTAATGATAAAGATTTAGATTCTATTTTGCCACTTTTTCCAAAAGAAGCGCAATATTATTTCTGCAATCCAGATTCGTCACGAGCTTTACCAGCCGAAACTTTACAAAGTGAAGCAAAAAAACACGATTTGATTGGGGAAAAATACGATTCTGTTGCCATCGCTTTCGCGGAAGCGAAGAAAAATGCTTCAGAAAATGATTTTATTTATGTTGGCGGAAGCACTTTTGTCGTTGCTGAATTGCCTTTGAACTAAAATATACTTTTGATCTAGAAAAAACTTTAAAAAATTCATTTTAATAACAAATTCATAAACAAATAGATATGAGTTATTTTTAAAAAAGTTTTATTTTTTATTCTTTTTTCTTTGCAGGACTCGAAAACAAGCGTATATTTGCACTCGCAATCACAAACGATAGCAACCTAGTAAAATAGGGCGATTAGCTCAGCTGGTTCAGAGCACCTCGTTTACACCGAGGGGGTCGGGGGTTCGAACCCCTCATCGCCCACCACCTATTTTAGGAATGATATTATAAAGTTCCACAATCTTACTAAAAACCTGCAAATTTCGGATTTGCAGTTTTTTTTATTTCTACCTGTTTCCTCCAAAATTTTCAAAAACGCTCAAAATTACATGGCATTTTTATGGCACTTTTAAATTTTAAAAAAATGTGCCATAAAATAAAGCTTAAACAACTGATTATCAACATGTAAAACACCTTAACGACTTGATTTTAAGACGCTATAGTTCGACATTTACTAATTAAAATTGTTGAATTATGTTAGAAAGCAGTTTTGGATTAACCTTCTTTTTGAAGGCTCCACGTAAAAAGAACAATCTCAGGTATATTTACCTAAGAGTTATCGTTGATGGAATCCCTAAAGAAACTTCCACTAAACGTAAATGGGATATTAACAGATGGGATCAAAAAGCCGAAAGAGCAGTAGGTACAAAAGAAGATGCCAAGACCACTAATTTTTTTCTTACTACAATTGAGACTAAAGTTAATCAATACAGAAATGATTTACTTTATGCGGAAAGTTCGATTACATCTCAAAAAATAATAGACTTTATTATGGGAAGAATAGCCCCAAAAGTAAAAGTCATTGAGGAATTCCTAAAGCATAATGACGAATTACTAGCTCTTGTAGGCAAGGGAGAATATGCTATTGGAACACATGAACGTTTTGAAATATCTAAAAAACATGTAAAAGAATTTCTATTATTTAAATTCAACTTGGAAGATATGGAATTCAGGGATTTAAATTACGAATTTATAAAAGATTATGAATTTTATCTCAAAACCGTTAAGAACTGCAATAACAACACTGCGTTAAAGTACATTACAAATTTTAGAAAAATTGTAAGACGAGCAATTGACAAAGAAATTATTAAGGAAGATCCTTTCAAAAAATTTACTGGTAAAAAGACAAAAACTAAGAAAAAACCACTCACAGCAGTAGAGTTGCATAAGATTGAGAACCATATTTTTTCTACTCCAAGATTAACCGTTATACGCGATGTTTTTATCTTCCAATGTTATACTGGTCTTGCATACATTGATGCATTTCAACTTCAGAAAGAAGATATTAAAATCGGTATTGATGGCGAATACTGGATTATGTCTGACCGTCAAAAAACAGAATCAGAAACAAACATTCCATTGCTGCCGAAAGCTCTTGAAATTATAAAGAAATACAAAGATCATCCACTTTGTCTTAGTAGAGGGACTGTTCTTCCTGTAAAATCAAATCAGAAAATGAATGCTTATCTAAAAGAGATTGCTGATCTATGTGGCATTACTTCTGTATTAAATACTCATAAAGCAAGACGGACTTTTGGAAGTACTGTTACACTTGCTAATGATGTACCGATTCACATTGTAAAAGAAATGCTCGGTCATAAATCGGTACAACAAACGGAAGAATATGCAATAACCGAGCAACAGACAGTTGGTCGACAGATGATTGAATTGAGAAATAAACTAAATAAAAAAGCATCCTTCGACTCCGACAATGGTTTATTAATTTTGGAAAAACTTGAAAATGAAATTCTAGATTTAAAGAAAAAATTTGCTATCAGCGGAAAAAGTGGTTACTAATTTTTTTTTTTGAATATCTTAAATGTGTTATATAAAAATCCCACAAATTAGTGGGATTTTTGTAGTTCCTGTGTTTTATCATTTCTATGGTAGATTATAACTAAATTTCCAAACAAGGCTTATATGGTACTAATTGTCCCTCCTTAATTGCTGTAGCAGGATTAGCTACCACTTTTACGGTTGGCTGTGGACTATCTGTACCGTATACCCGATAAAGAGAATATAGTTCACCTTTACTCATCATAAATTCCCACTCCTTAGAAGATAGATAAACTAGATCTTTGGTTAAAGACGGTGTCCCTTTTACATCAATAAATGATATAACGCCATCCTGTTCTAATACAAAATCATAAGGTTTATAGCTTTCAATTTCTTTATTCATCCAAGTTATATTTGCTGTTGGATATTTTTGAATCAACAGCCCTTCAACAAATTCTTCCGCCCATTTTCCATGTCCTTTACGAGCTGATTCGTCTGACATTTCTGTATAGACAGCTTCATCCACGATTTGATCAGTGTAGGTTCCTTTATTCTCAATAAAAATTTTTGAAAAATCAAAATGACCTGGATTATATGTTGGCACAAATTCATTTACATCATCAAATACCTCTACAGCAGGAGCTCTGGTCGCGAATATAATCTCTTCATCACTTTGTTGACCATCTAAAATTAAAGGAGCAAATATCTCCAATTTTCTGAATTTTTGAACACTTTTTAGTTTAGCCAAATCAATATCATTTTCCTTCAGCCAAATTTCAATTTCACGAAAATCAGGCTCTAATAACAGGAAACGAAATTCCTCATTGGTGCCTGGGAATTTTAAGAACATCTTTAGTTCTTGTATTAGCTCTAAAAGGATTCTCTCGCTTTTCCATTTTCCCTGAAAGGAAATTTTGTCCCGTTCACGAAAAACCTTAATCATTGGACCAGTAATAATATCTTCCCCATCTCTGAATGATAAGTATATAGCGTCTGCCGTCCCAAATGACAGATGATCTAGCAGTGCATAAAGCCTCTCAAATTCATTAGTTTCTTCAAGGCTTTTCTTTTGGGCAACCGCAGCCAAATACGGTAAAATTACTTCAAATCTTTCTTTCAAAGTACTCTCATTTGACAGATTATCATATTCAGGAATAAACTCTCGTATAGTTAATACCCCAAATAAATCCATTAATTCATTGAGATCTTCTTTTTCACAATTGACTGGGATGTAAATTAATTTCAAGCCAGAAACTTGCGAAAACCCATCTTTGGTTATTCGTTTCAATTCTGTTATGGGCTCATGAATCTCAGTAGTTGCTAATAGGTGTGCGGTTTTCCCCCATTCCCTAATTATATCCTTTTTATCACTCGCTAAATCCGGTAGAAGGTTCACTAATTTATTGTAGATCTTGCCAATAATTTTTATATCTTTCTTAGATGGTTTATCACCTTTTTCAGCAATCTTATCGAGTATCACAAGGTAATCTTCAATTTCAAGTTTATTTTTAAAATTAAAAAAAACATTCCAGTCACCAGTAATATTGTCATCATATTCTAAAACGGGAAAATATTCTCCTGCAATATCGTTAATTTCTTTCAGGCATAAATAAACATCTTTAGAATATCCTAAGGTTCCCAAGGAAGTTGGCAGGCAGGCATTATTTTCAACAAAGTATCCAAAATAATTTTTTACAGGCTCCTGATATCTGTGCTTGCCATTTCCGGTGCCATAATAAAATGATGCATTTCCAGTAAGCTCCCGAGCAGCATTTGAGTTATCCAGCATATACTTCCAAAAAATTTTGCTATACTCGTAATTACTAGCAGTTAAATGCAAGAATGATGGGATCTTAACTCCATAGATTAAATTAGACCTTTCGAACCCAAAACCATTAATTCTGCGCGCTGCTTCTTCACCAGATCTTCTAGTGATTGCGACCCATTCGACGCTTGTGATTTCTTCTATGCTCGAAATACTGCAATTTGATGTAATTGTTTCAATCTCAATCTTATCTTTTACACTCAATGCTTTAAAGAATGTATGCAAGTCACTAGAAGAAACCCCTATCTCTAAATAGTCTTCTGAAATAAAACACAACGGTATAATTGATTCTAAATCAATAGCAGGACTATAGGCATTTGAAAGATAACATTTTTGAGCTTGCTCGAAAGAAACTTCATTTTCCTTTGTTTTGATTTTAAGTACCCGCAGTCGCGCTAACATATCAGAGTTCAAAATACCTTTTTTGTACATCTTAACTAAGTAAGCTGTTATTTTTAAATAGTTCTCTGTTGTAACAAACGTATCATCATTTAATTGAGGAAGAATAATATTATTGATATAGGCGCTTTCTGATGGATTTTGAGTTCCTATGTGTAAGAACCAATCATAGATTGCAGTATCTTGTTGAATAAGTTGGAAAATTTCAGGTGCAATGACAGGCACATCTCCCATCTCAAAACGGTGAACACCATCCCCTGCTGGAAAACAAACCCCATCTTTAGGGTTACGTAAGATATGATCCTGATCAAATATAAAAGACAAACCTCTAAGTTCGTCTAAGAGGACACCGGTATGATCCTGATCGGATTTTACTTTCAAAAATTTAATTAGTTCAAAATTTTCATGAATTTTATGACTATCTACGAAATCTTTTGATTCAAAAAAATCAGTGATGTTATCCAAAGAAAACTCAACTACATCTAATTGAGACAATTTACTTTTTTGCTCCATTTGTGGGTGAAGAAAGCAATTATCCTTGAAAATTATTTTTTTTTCGTTTTCAAGATACCTTGTGATTACGCTTTTTTCTATAAAGGTTTGTTCTGATAATGACGTTTTATCGAAAAGTGTTTCATCAGAAGTAAGAGTATCGCCATTGAATGCCGTTAAAATTTTTCGCTTCTTGGCAGATAAATTGAAGCCATGGTTAAAAGCATTTTTTAATTCATTTGTTCCGACACTGAATTTATTAGGAAGCAATTTTAAAACCTGAAGTTTATAAGATGTCTTTGCTAGCTCCTCTAACCATAAAAGGTTGAGATGAGCTATTGTTTCAAATAGCCATATATTCCAAGGATTGTCCTGATGTATAGATTCACGCGGCGCATTTGTTAGAAAATTGCCATTTACAAGATATGGTAATTCATATTCTTTAACTTTTGTTGGAAGAAATGTATAAATCAACCTTTGATCTTTTGAAGGAGTATCTATTTGATCATCATTTAAAACGGCGGCAAACGTAATTTCAGAATGTGTGGCTGATCTAAGTTTTTCTGGAACTTTTTCATCTTTTATAAGGAGTTCAGAAACACTGGACGGTACAGGAATATCGGAGAAGGTACGAACTAACCAAGTACTAAGATTTTCAGTGTTTTTAAGTAAAATTACTTTTTTTGACAATTGAGTTTGTGCTACGACTGATTTTGTCAAAACATCAACCACTTCGCCATTCAAGGAAATTACTATTCTATTTACTCGTCGGAGAAAAAGCAAAATACGTCCATCGCCAAGCAACTCTAACAAGGAAGCTTTTAGTTCAGCAGCCTTATCCATCTCAATGATTGTTATCACCGAATGTTTTAGAGTTGAGACTACTTCTTGCAAATTAAGAGGTAAGTCACTTAATTCTGTCCAAATTGGGATAGTCTGCCAGGGATAACCTTCCTTGATTGCAGCTTTGTCAAACCTAAACTGATAGCCCTCTGAAAAAATACTTACGCGACGAGATTTACCAAATACAGATTTAAATCCAATTCCTTTATACCCTGTTGTAGCTTTTTTAGATGTTTTTGTACTTGCTCCTGCATCAGTAACTGAATCAATATCATTCTCTGAGAAAGCATCCCCATCGTGAGACACAATAAGAGCATTATCCCGAAAATCTATATATACAGCATTTTCGCTTAACGAGGCAGAATCATCTGCATTTTGTATAAGTTCATAAAAAAAGCGTTGGCTTTCGGAATAAATATCTGCCGAAACAATATCTAGTAATTTAGTTATTGTCTTTGCATGTGAGTCATGATTGAAGTTAGAGCGTATTTCATAAAGGCTTTCAATAAATTCTTTAGGGATCATCTTAGGGAGGTATGGTTTGTATTTTACAAATAATATAAATTCTCTACAGAATTTCTTCGATATTAAAATTTGCAAATTGGTTTTGAGTACAAAGTTTTCAACAAAGAAATAAATGTTGAAAATTATGAAAAATTATAAATATACCCACCAGTAAAAATACCTTTTTATTCGAAAATGTATTTTATTATTCTGCTTATAACTTATTTATTATGGAAAAAATGTCAATATAAAAATTGCAGTGAAATTTTATGGTAGAATCAGTAAATCAATTTTACTTTTGCATCCGAGATGATAGGAAGGCATATATTTTAAATATCCCATTTCTAGCGGATTAAGTAAGCCTAAATCTTTCCGTTATAGACTATTTTCCAAGTGCAAACCCAATTAAAATTACTGTTAGGCGCTGATTCTATTACGCCATTTCTACTTTTAACATTTCTTCGTATGTTGTCTTTATTATCTCTTTTCCATATATTTTTTCTAATCTTCTTACGACAAAATGACCTTTTGCCATATCTTGAAAATGATCAATAAATATAGTATTAACAATTGCTCCACCAGCAGCACCAATTGCAGGGATTGCTTGAGCAGCAACTTTTTCAGTGACTTGAATACTGAATCTTTCAGCGATTTTGACTATGAATCTTATTAAGGCAGGTGCACCTTCTTCCGCAAGTGTTTTAGTTGCAATAAACTCGACCGCTTCAGCAACTGATTTTGCTAAGGCTGCTCTAACTACAAAGTAACCACTTTCTGTTGCATTATCAGATTTACTTTTACCTCCTAAAGCAAAGACTTCTAAACACGCTAATTTTGTTCGAGGGTCATTTATAGATTCTCCTTCTGATCTTGCAATATCGGCAATTGATCTTAACATAATAGTTGTGGAAACTGGTAACTCGATAACTAAAGCAGGTAAACCAAAAAAACCTCCGACACCTCCACTTACAGCAACTCCTAGTTTATGCCACCAATTAGAAGACTCTTCATTTGGATTGTCTTTCATTGTGAATATTGCTGCATCTGCAGATTTTAGAAGTGCTGTTTGAGTAATATCTCCAATTTTTTCGTTCCAGCTTTCTGGAAGCATTGCTAATCCTTTTTCGATTGGTGTACCGATTAAGTTAGTTATTTTGGCTGCTATGCCAGGATTCTCTAATAAAAGCATTGCTTTAAGTAATTCTTGGCGATCTTTTTCAGTTAAATTCATTATGTATGTATTTGTTTTTCAGAGGGTTTTCATTTGCTTCGAATTTGCGCCCTAACGTTTGGTCGCTTGGCGATGTGGCGAATTAATTAAGCCTAAACCCAAATTGCTTGTAGCGAATGTTTTTTATTTTTATAGTGAGATATTGTTAAAAACAGCATTTTGTCTATAACATTTTATTACTAATTTTAATGGTTTATTATAATAGCCTTCGTCATTTATAATTTGATAAATTCTATAATTTTTGATATCATAATAAGAATTATAATCTGGACAACATTCATATTTATGCCAATCTTTTGATAGTTTTTGATAATTTTTTCTAAATCTTATTCTTGTTATAGGGTCAAACAATTCGTTTTCAAGGTCGTGATTTTCATTTGAATAACCACTCAGCACTTCTGTGCTATCATTTTCTGTAACAATTGTACAATTTAATAAAGAAAACATCATTTCAGAAATTACTTTACGACCTGTTCCTAATGTGTCATTTAATTTTAATGTATTCAAAGCCTGAATAAATTCTTGATTGAAATTAGTTTTAATCTTTTTTACGTTTGGAATTGTTTTTTCGTTTTTAAAACCCCAATAATCTCTATATGTATTTGATAAAAAGGGAATAGCACAACATTGGTTCCGTGAATTAATTAATACTAAAATTTTTTGTGGGTCATTCACACTATCAGGTTCAGAACGGAGTTGAAGTTTAAATTCATTTTCTCCATAAGTAACACTTCTAACGAGTTTATAATATTCTATTTGCTTTGATTTACCTTTTCTGAATTGCGGAAAATTATTCGTCAAATCGGAAAGTGCTTCTTCCAGATTTGGTTCATTATTCAATTGTTTGCAACCAATTAAAATTAAACACATCAACGCAAAAACAAAAATCCTTATTAATATATTTACTTTCATCATATATAGCTGATTTTCTTTTATTTACGATTTTTTTTTTACAAAGTATACGCTAACGTCGGTCTGTGAAAAAACTAAAATCAACCTCATGAGAATTTCATATTTGAGTTTTTTCTTTGGTAGCCGTACTAATACTTTCTAAATTTGAAGAGGTTCTTTTAACAGCCTGACGTTCTCGCGCTACAAGCAGTTTGGGACTAAATTAATCTCTATTTTCGGATTTGCAAAATGTTCCAAATATAAAACCAACTTTCCATTAAGCCAAATGCCCAAATCCGTTGTAGTGGCTCAGCGGTTCGGCATTTTATTTACTATCATTTTTTAAGAACTTTTTTCTTGTTTGAAAATCTAATGACAACATAATAAATTTTAATTTATTGTTAGAACAATTCTGTCTTTGGGCTCAGCTGACCATTGAACTTGCCATACACGTCCATCAATTTGGTCAAGCAAAATGAAATTATATATGTTTGTTGTCGGATAAAGAAAAAATCTTCCATTCTTCTCATCTTCTTTTGTAACTCGGGTTATTAAGGATATCGGAGTTTCAGACTCATTACCTTTTGCAGACCATTGAACTTGCCACATTTGTCCATTTTTTGTATTCATTTTAATAAATGTATACATATTTTTTGTTGCGAATAGCCTATACCCAACATCACTATCTGTAGAAATATTTTGAGTTGGTGTGTCAGATGTACTTTGTGCAAAAGCAGAAATTGTCGTCAAAGTAATAATTGTTACAAAGAATAATTTTCTCATTTGTTTCAGTGTTTTAATTGTCTTTATATCTGTCGAATTTTTTATGCTGACCGTTAACGTTTGGTCGCTTGGCGATGTGGCGATTAAGTAAGCCAAATATTTCGGTTAATGATTAATTTTCCAAGTACAAAACCATTTTCAAATTAATCTAAATCTCGCCATATTGCCAAACGACGGTTACCAGCAGTGTTTTTATATCAGTTTATTTATTCTTTATATGTACTTCTTGAGAAAAAGTTCCGCCTGAATACATTCCATTCACATTTGAGATTGTAGTTGTGTATGTTTTCTTTGCTTTTGATGAATCTACTTTTTCAGAATTTGTTATGTCTTTTTTTAATACTTCACAAGCCTTTTTAAAATCTTCAATAAAAGTTTCAAGTACAAACAATGTACACGAGTTAGGTTCTTTGCTTCCAATGTTTTTAAGATGTTCATCTCCATTTTTTATTTCAGCTTGAGTAGTTAGAGCAATTTTTTCAGAAGGTCTACCAGAATGTGCAAATCCACATCTCATTCCATAATATATGTCTCTGATGACACTTTGGTATTTAGTATTTTCAAATAATTCTAAACCTTTTTTGAATCTCTTATATGGAAGTTCAGGTTCATAATCTCCAAAACTAACATTATCATAAAAGCTTCCTAAAAATTCTATTGTACAAGAAATAACTGAAAAGCAATAAAAAGGTTCAACTTCTTTAATTTTTTCTATTCCAGGAATAAGTATTTGGTCAATATATTCGGATGGTTTGTATTTTTTTGATGCCATAAATATTTATGATGTTTAGTAAAAAGAGGTTATTTGTTTTCTGCGATAACATTCCTTGTAGCGTATGTTATGGGGGGTGTTTTGTCGAAATTAATATTAAACTGCAAATTTTTCACGCTTCTGTTTTTCACGTTTCAGCTACCAAACTTTTTTTAGCCAACATTACTTAACTCAAGTCTGAATCTGTAGAAAACTTTATTGCTTTTATGATTAGTTTATAAATTAAAGTTAATATGATATACGCGAAAAATAGTAAAATTATAATTAATCCAAAAAAGAAAAAGAATCCTAAAGCCATTAGAATAACGTCAATAATTGGATATTTACTAATTAAGATGATATAAATTAAACTTGAAAATATTATTAAATTGCTTAATAATTTTAATTTTTTCGAACCAATTTTTCTGATATGTATGCTAATTAGAAAAAGGGTTAAAAAAATAATTGCAGTGAGAATGAATTCATTTGAAGAACAATGTTTACATATTGCACTACCATTTCCATCATCTGGTTCAAAATAATCCCAACCGTGAGCAAACAAGTTTAAATAAAACAATAAAAACATTATTGACAATACTATTTTATGTTGCTTTCTCATTGGAATTTCTTGATTTTTGATCAAAGGTTTACTAACTTCAAGTTTCTGCTTTTTACACTTCTGTTGGAAATTACTATTTTCACGCTTCTGTTTGTAAAATTCCTGTTGAAACAAATGTTTATTTTCAAATCGGAATTATCTGCTTAATTTAGGCGCAACTCCCGCATAACGTTGTAGCGTATGTTATGTGCCGTAATTTTTTCAGTTGTCATATAAAACATCAAACGTTGTGGATTCAAATTTGTCACGTAACCTATTACCAACAAATTTATTTTTCCAAATAATATTTGTTTCTTCATAGTCTTTTTGACTATAGTCAAGTCCAGAATTTACACGTCCAATCGCGTGAATTGTTATAGGGCTTTTAACATATGAGTTAAGTAATTTATTAATGTCACGATCAATAAGATATGTCTCATAATCATCATTAGAATCTTGATAAGCATTTAGCATATGTTCAATTTGAGTATCTGAAACACAATTTTCCAAAGTTTTAAAATTTTCACAATCATTACAAACTTCAATGATATCTCCAAAGACTTCATAGTATTGATTATTTTCGCTAAATACTAAAATATTGAAAATTTCTCCTTTACAATGTTTGTCAGAGCATCTTTTTATTTTTTGGAGTACTCGAATAGTTTTTGCCTCAATACTTAAAAGTTTATCAAACTCATTAATAAATTTTGTTATTTCTTCTGGAAAATTTTTGAGAACTAAAATATTTTCAAAACTACTTGTAGCATTTGGTGACCAGTTAAATGAACCATTTAAAATTGTTTCATTGTCAATTATTGAAAATTTATGGTGCATATGGTTCGTATTTCTATGCATTTTCAAAAGTCTAATTTCTGCACCTAATTTCACTAATGCATCTATGTAGAACTGATGTGAACGGTTTTGCCAATTATCGGTACAAACAATTTTAAGTTTTGCATTATTTTTTAATACTTCTTTGAAAATCTCAAAGTATTCTCTGAAGTTAATCCAAGCTACAGCAATTAAGACGCTTTTTTTAGCCAGTTTCAGTTCCGTTTCAATAATTGATTTATGATTTTCAAAATGTGATTCTACAGTCATAATATTTTTTCTTTTGTTTATTATATTGGAATTTTGTGCTTTTGTTTTAAAAACGGTCAATTATTTTTCTAAGTTGATAGTCTTTCCGTTTTTTGTAATTATGGCACATAACTTATTTATATGTGTTATAGAATCACACAAAGTCACCTCATAGGTTAGATATGTGTGACAAATGCATTAAAAATTGGGATACGAATGTATAAATAATTTTTTACAAATATTCAAACGCCCTTTTAATTTATTGTAAGTTTTGTATACTCAAATTGGTGGGTATTTCGTTGTTTTGCTGCTGTTATCACTTAATAGTTTCTCTATATACCGTAAATAGGTGCCGCTTTCTAGCAGGTTCGTCGCATAACTGTGAATCCTTTTAGAAATTTCAGATAAAATAAAATCATTTGTCCATTTCGGATTTGCGTTGACATTTATTGTTGCTTTTTTAGCTCATTCTGCTAGTGGGGATCTGATCTCTTTATCCAGAACACAAATTATCTTTTAGTGATTTTGGACATATTACAAACGCAATTTTATAGTTTTATCAGTAAATCAATTTTACTTCTATAACCAGGATGATAAGATGGTACATATCTGATATATCCCATTTCCTGCAATTGCTTAAAATACTTGTGGTATGTGGGTAAAGTATGGATATGCGATAAGGCCATAATTTTGCTTCTGCTAACACTTATAGATTTTTTTTGTCCTTGACGGTATCCTAAATACAGAATAGCACTCAATAGGGCAAAATGCCATACATTCAGTCTGCAGTCATTCTCAATGACAGTTAAATAATCCAATAATTCTCCTAAGTCCATGATTGTCATTCTTCGCCAAACAGCTTTTTCAGGTCGGTCTTATTATAATAATAGGAACCCAATACTTTTTTAAACCTTACTTTTCCTGTCACCCTCAAATTTTGCAGTGAGCCCGCAGACATATCCATCAATTTCCTTACCACCCGGCTTTTGAGCCATTCAGGATCCAGGGATTCTTTCTCACTCGTTTGACTCTCATCTATCATCTTACGAATATCATTTAACAGGAGCAATCCAAATTGCCTCAAGTCATCCTTTGTTACACTATCATTCATCATCTGCCTCTTTTTTAATCTGATTATTAGAATTTAAAAGTACATCAGAACTGACCACACCTTACAGCAGTGTCTTTTCATGGAACTATTTGTCCGGCTGAGTCACCTGCACCAGTGTTTTGTTATTGATGTATTGATGCGGATAATAAAAATAGAAACCACATACCAGAACACTTTCCAATACGAAAAAGGATAAAAAGGCAGCTAAGGTATTATGGACACCCGCCGCATCCCCCGCCAAAAGACTACGGCATAAACGGTTTCCTCCCCTAAAGGGTACCCCTCCAATTATTCCGTTTCCTTTTGGCCTTCCGCAATGTCCATACCTTTTTGTTGCTTTCTTTTTTTCCGTTTTTTCTTTTGGATAAATATTTTTTGAGGCAGGCGGATGAAGAAAAAAAAGACTGTACAACACTAAAAAAAACGATTATGAACATTATTGGAAGAGTGACATCAGATGCGCAGGTACGCAATGTGTCAAACAGCAGACAGGTAGTAAACTTCTCAGTAGCCATCAACGACAGCTACCGAAACAAAGCGGGCGAACAAGTAGAGCAGACAACGTATTTTGACTGCGCTTACTGGATTAGCTCCAAGGTTGCCAAGATACTCACTAAGGGTTCCATTGTGGAACTCACAGGCAGGGTAAGTGCAAGGGCGTGGACAGGCAGTAACGGGGAAGCAAGGGCAGGACTTAATTTCAACACCTCACAGATCAAACTGCACGGGGGCGGTAAAAAATCGGAAACGGTACAGGCTACCACAGGAACAAGTAATGACAAGCCGGAGAACGACCTCCCGTTTTAATTAAGAAGTATTCAAACAATTATCAATTTTTAAATCATTTTATCATGGCACATAATATCAATTTCAACGAGGAAACAGGCAAGTATTCATTTTTCAGTGTTCAGCAAAAAGCGTGGCACGGTTTGGGGCAGATTGTTTCAGAGTACCCGACAAGCGAGCAGGCAATCAAACACGCAGGATTGGATTATGAGGTAGTAAAATCCCCGCTGTTTACCAAAGGTTCTGGCATTATTGAGACCTCTAACGGTATTGAAATAGGCAGTAACGAATTGCAAGTATCCAATTATTTTGCCAATATCCGTACGGATAATAATGCTGTATTAGGCGTGGTAGGTAAAGACTATCATATCGTGCAGAACCGTGAAGCCTTCAATTTTTTCGATGCCATTGTAGGCGGTGAGCAGGGAATTCTCTATGAAACCGCAGGGGCATTGGGCAATGGAGAACGCATATTTATCACAGCCAAACTGCCCGATTATATCCGTGTAGGCAATGGTGATGATGTAACGGAGCGTTACATTTTCCTGACCACCTCGCACGATGGCAGTGGAAGTATCACAGCAGCATTTACACCTATTCGAATTGTATGCCAAAACACCCTTAATGCTTCACTACGTTCGATGACCAATGTAGTGCGTATCAAACATACTTCGGGTGCAAAACAGCGTATCGAGAATGCCCACAAGATTATGGGATTGGCAAACACACTCAGCAGTCAATTAGAGGGCATTTTTAATGAGTGGGCAAAGGTAAAGGTAACAGACCGAGAGATAAGAAAGCTTATTGAATTGGCACTCTGCCCGAACAAGGAAACCCTTGACCTAATCCGAAAAGGTGCGGAAGATGAAATTTCTACCGTTTTCAAAAATACAGTTGACGATGCTTTTTCCTATGCGATGATGAGTGATACCCAGCAGATGGAGACCACCAAAGGCACTTTGTTTGGAGCTTACAACGCAGTGACAGGCTACTATCAGAATGTACGCAGTTACAAGAATGATGAAGCCAAACTACAGAGTATTGTATTGGGTGGTACGGCACAGCTAAAGTCCCAAAAAGCTTTTGAACTATGTACCTCATTTGCAACGGACGGTTCGGAAATCCTGCATCTTAATTAAGAAACCACAGGCTACTGCCTTAAATGGTGGTAGCCTATAAAAACAACAGTTATGAATATCGGAATTATAACATACAAAAATTACGAGGAACGCCTAATGTTAAATTGGAATTTCAACTTATTAGAACTGTTCAGTATTATATTGAATGACAAAGATTTTGTCCGCTTTGAAATTTTGGACAGCAATAACAGCCTTTTACTCTCCACACATTATCCCGATGTAGAAAAAAACGGAGTATATATCAAAGTTGTTAAGATGGTAAAAGAAAAAGAAATTACGGGAATTACCTATGACGCATTCAGAACACCGTCAACTATCCGCAGGATAAAAGTGCGTTGGAACGTAAACGGTGCAAAGTTCAGAATCAAGAAAAGAGCCCTTGAATATGTCTATTGGGAAAACAGAAAGGCAGGCTTGAAAATTGAGTCATTCGTTGACCGCAGATAGTCTAAAAAAAAAAACGATTAAACAACACTTTAAAACCTTACAACGATGAGCACAAATTTTTTCAATCAGATAACACAGTTGAATTTCACAGGTAACCTACAACTGACAATAGCAAAAGGGGCAGAAAATAAGATTATAGTATCGATAATGCTCCAAAATGAGGGGTGCGCAGATACTGCAAAGAATATTATACCACCCCTTAATCTTCGGGGAACAGCCGAAGAACTTGACAACGGTTTTTTTGAGAAGATAACCACACCTATACAGACCGCATCAGGCTTGATGATAGATATGGAAGGCTTTATGAAGCAATTGGAACAAGCCAAAAAGCAATCGGCAATGGAGAAAGAAAAACAAGACAGGCATAAGAAAGAACAGGAAACCAAAGACAAGAAGTTTAAGGACGCAATGGCAAAGGCGGACGAACTTGAAAAAGAAGGCAGATTCCGTGAAGCATGGATAAAAGTTCCCGAGATGGCAGAGTTTCCCGACAAGGCTGATGAGATACGCAGACGTAAAACAGCATTGTCTGACAAGTTTTCTGCACCGAGCCTTTTCGGGGGAATGGAAGAAGCAAAGCCTGAACCGTCTATAGAGGCACTATATCCCGATTATTCAGCAAAGGATACAGAACAGGAAATGGAATTGGAAAACGAAAACCCGCAGGAGTATTAACACCAAAATCAGAAACTATGTTATTAGCAACCCAATTAGAAAGAGTGTTTATACTCAGAGACAAAGGACAGGACATTAGACTGACCGACCCCGAACCACGTTGGAACTTGGAAGCCGTAATGAATTTTTATGCCAGTACGTACCCAATTTTGACAACGGCAAAAGTATCAGCTCCGCAGATAAAAGACGATGCAGTAGAGTACAAATTTGAAAGTGTAATGGGTACAAAAGGTTAAACAAAAAATAGTAAAACGATGAATTATGCAACACAACATCATATCGGGAGTTATCAGACTGCCCAAGCAGAAACGACAACAGCAGTTGCACCGACAGCTCAGCGGGTTCGCCAATTGGATGCAGAGACCCAAAGATGCAAACGAGCTGCGCAAAGACAAACAGAAATCCTTACCGACAGCCATGTTGCCAATGGTTTTCTAAAGTGCAGTTTTCTTCCCAAACTGAAAACGGAGCAATCTGTACAGGCTTGTAAGAAAACGGCAAAAACGCAGAGAGATTTTTACAAGTCCCTTTGCAAACTTGCAAAGCATTACAATATTGAACCAATGCAGACACAGCTTTACAGTTATCCCTATAATTTGGCTTTGGCGATGTGGGATATGGAAACCAAATTAAAACGTACCCATACCAATTGGGATGGTTTTAAATTGGTACAGGACAGCAAAAAAACCTTCTTTATAAGTGAGGAACGATACAATACAAGAACCACACTGTATTATATTCCCATAGTTCCGCTCTTTAAAATGCTTCACGACCCAAAGCGGAAAAAGACTGCACAGTTACTTATTTCAGTTTGCAGTTATCTGTACCATATAGCCGATATTCCGTATTACAGGCAGGAAAACACCTATTTGTACGGTATGTATGAAATGATGGAAGACTGGGTAGAACAAGACGATGAAGCGGACGAAACCGAAAGCTGTAAAAGTGAGTTAAGGCAAGCCGAACAGGTTGGCGATAAGATAGAACAGAAACTATTCAACCGCATCAATTTACTGCTTTTTGAACAGCGTTTAAAAAACTTCAAAAGCCCTGATGCATTTGACCAGGAATGCAGGGAGATGGCGAGCAATGCCTTTGCACTTTTTACGGAATATCCCACAGCAGGCATTTTTCGAAACGCTCCCATTTCCGAAGAAGATCCCGACAATGATGACTTTGATAATGAAACCATCGCAATGGAAAAGTACATCTCCTTTATAGCCGATACCAAAGGCTGGCTCTATGAAAGCCTTTGCGAGAGTATCAACAATGAATTTAATGAGTACGGAACAATGGAAGAACCCGTCATTAGCAAATCCTTTGATGGAAGTCAAGTAACAGCGGGAAGCCTTGATTTTGAGAACCGCCTGTTTGCGCTATTGAATGATTTATGCGGTTTACTATATGAATATAAAACTGAATCAAAATGAACTATTTAAACGATATAACCGAGAATTTCGGAACATTATACCACCCGAAATCCGCATTGGTCTTTTATGAAACCAAAGCAATGCAAAGTGATATGTATGTAGAACATTTTGACATGGACAAATACGGAAATCCGATAAATGCGCACCCATTAACGGTAAAGGAAGCCAATGTATTAGCGAAGGCTTTGCATACAGATGAAGAAAAAAGCATCGCTTTTTTAAAGCCAAAGGGAATCTTGCCGACAAGCATTTTGCATATCAACCCGAGCGAAAAAGGCACGGTGATTTGGTACACCAAAGCTCAGCAAAGGCAGATGTATTTTGTTAATGGTTTGGGCATTGCTAACGGCAAGGCTCAAGTACCGCCAATGGTCTGGTCTGCCAATAAAAACAGTCTTTCTGTTTTTGCTTTGCTTAGCCAGAGAAGACCCACAGAAAAAACGCCATTGTATTATGCACCTTTTTTCAACATCTATGAAAACGGCAATGTGTGTATGGGAACGGTAAATATTGACATTCAAAATTCGGCTTCAGTAGAGGAATTTATTTGCGCTTGGGAAAGTTATTTTTTTAACAGCTATTTCAGCCATTTATTGGGAAACTACAATCCGATAAAAGGAAATTGTGTAAACCTGTGGAAAGAACTAATTGATATAGACAAATCCTTTCCGAAAGAAGTATTAAAACCTAATAACAGCACACTTAAAAATCTACTGAGATGAACACCGAAAAAACAAAAGTCCATTTTACGGACAACTATTTGATTAATCCCACCAATCCGATTTGCATAAACCTTATCGGGGCAGGCGGTACAGGCTCAAAAGTATTGACCTCCCTAATGGAAATGAACCACAGTTTAATTGAACTCGGACACGCAGGTCTGCAAGTCCGCCTTTGGGATGATGATAGTATCACGAGTGCCAATTTAGGCAGACAGCGTTTTGCACAGAGCGAAACAGGATTGTACAAATCCGTTTCTTTAATCAATCGTGCAAACCGTTGGTCAGGGACAAATTGGAAAGCTGAAACGGTAAAATTTGAAAAGGACAAGTTTGGCAGACTGCCCGAAAATGCAAGGGCAATTATTACTATTACTTGTGTGGACAACGTACAGGCAAGGTTTGGAGTGGCTGAAATCCTGAAAGAAATGAGCACCTGCAGAAATTACAGCGATACGCCAAAGTATTGGCTTGACTTTGGCAACAGCCAGCACACAGGGCAGGTACTGCTTTCTACCATTTCAGAGATAAAGCAACCCAGTTCAGAGAAATACCAAACGGTGGCAAGCCTGCCAATGGTTACCGATGAATTTGCAGAACTGCTCCAGCAGTCCGAAGAACAGGACGATACGCCAAGCTGTAGTTTGTCCGAAGCATTGGAGAAACAGGATTTGTTCATTAATTCCTCTTTGGCTCAGATGGGATGCTCATTGCTTTGGGGTCTGTTTCGCAACGGAATGACCCAGTACAGGGGCTTTTTTCTTAATCTGAAGGATTTCCGCTCACAGCCCATAAAAGTAGCCTGAAAACCAATTTTCGGCAGCAAAAAGACAGACCCTTCCGATGGTCGGGACAGTCTTTTTGCATAAAATCGGGACATCCACATTGGCAAAATGCACCTTCCCGCATTCCTTTTACTGACATTTTACCAAAGCGGTTGTTTTTTTTATTAGGGATACACATCCCTAAAATACATTTTTGACTTCTTTTCTTTCCACATTAGCGGCCAAAGAAAAGAAGCAAAAGAAGACCGCCATTTAGGACAGCTTTTATAAATTGTTGCCACTATTTAATTGGTACTGTTTTCCAAACAGAAAAACCTTTAAAAAGATGTTCAATGTTTTCAAACTCAATAAATGCAATCAGTTCTTTTTTACATTTCCCTTTAAATCCCCTTAAACACTGAAAATCCTTGAGTGGGATAACAGCAAGTTCTCCTATGGTACTGATCCCTAAAGACTCGATTATGTTATACATTCTCTTGCTAAAAGGAAAGTGGCTGTCATACAGCAATTTATTCAGGTCAGTGTCAGGTGTAATTCTTCTTT
The DNA here is from genome assembly GCF_023272795.1 of Flavobacterium humidisoli. NCBI lineage: Bacteria > Pseudomonadati > Bacteroidota > Flavobacteriia > Flavobacteriales > Flavobacteriaceae > Flavobacterium > Flavobacterium humidisoli. The sequence goes on from NZ_CP096829.1 coordinate 479,702, forward strand.
TTTTAATCCGCCCTGACTCATATTCAAAATCATGTTTTAGCTGCTCTAATTTTTCCTTATAGAAATCTATATCGGCAAGCACCTCAGTAACACTCTTCACTTTCTCAAATGTCCTTTCGTACATCCTGCGTACGCTCTCGCTATTGATCCCATAATTATCTCCTACTTCAGTAAGAGTCTTTTTTTCTATCAAAAGCTTCTGTAGTATATCATGTTCCTTTTCAGAAAGTACTTTTTTGGATATTTCGATATAAAATCTATTAGTGCGGTCTATCAGCGGGTTAGTTAACATTATTGGTAAGATTATAATTAAGTGCCGTCACAATTACATATAGTGCCGAACATTATATTTACAAAGAGTAATTCTGTATTAGTGCAAATTACTGTTTTCTGCTAAATAGCTTACGGCAGTTTGACTTATTGTCTCACTAAAATAATATTCCCCTTGATGAAGTTTGATTACAGCTGTTTTAAGTTTTTCAGCAGCGGATCCTTTAAGTACATATCCCTTGACTCCCAGACTAAGCATTTCCCTTATACTTCTCTTATTGTCAAGACTGCTGAAGACCAATATCTTGATTCCGGGGTATCTCTCTGCCAATTCCTTAGCGGTCTGGTAGCCATCCATAACGGGCATGTTAATATCCAAAATACAAATGTCCGGCAGTACTTCCAGCATCTGCAGACTCTCTATGGCCAGCTGACCATTGGCAGCTTCAAGCACCACTTTAAAATTACTGTACTGTAAAAAATTTTGAAGGGATACCCTAAGCCCTGAATGGTCCTCAATTATACTAATAGTAATCTGTTTTTCTTTTTCCATTATTCTTTTTAATGTTGAACAAATTATAGAAAATAATGACTGATAATTTGTCATTATAAGACTTTGATCCTGTAATAGTGATTAAAACTTTACTAATACCTTATAGCAAAAATAAAAGAGCCCTACAAATTACCTGCCGATAACGCAAATATGTTCCTTAAGTTTAAGTGGCATGAGTACCATTATAAAAAAACATGGCGCAGACCACTACACTTTCCGGAACTGAGGTACTGGTATACCCGACCACGAATAAGCGAGCGCCCACGCCAATGGCATGAGCGTCCTTACTTATTTGTCTCGCAGTCTTTAAAAATTACCAGTTTTCAGTTACCGAGTCCTAAGCAAAAACACTATAAGAGTTTTTCTATATTTTGCGCAAATATAGTAACGTTTGTGCAGTAATCCAATGTTTATATTTCGGAATACCAGAACAGACTGCAAATAAAACAACCCGGAGATCGGATCCGGGCTGTGCTTAAAATATGAAATTTTACTGCTGGCATAAACCAGTACGGTACTGCTAATCGCTGCTGTTAAATTCAAAACTCAACTGTTTTTCGTTTCCAAAATTATCCGAAATCCATACTTCAAAGGACTGGGAAACGGTAGAGTTTGAAGTATAATACAACCTGAATTGCCTTGCTGGTATCCCATATAAATCATTGGGCTGGTAAGGTGGTTCATTGTAATACCGCAACGTACCCTGCCCGTCGAATTGAAAGTAGCGAATGAAATACTGCGTATTGTTGTAATTACCCGTTGGCTGTATTGTTAACCTTATCTCCACGGTATTTCCATTTGCAATGGCTGCAGGTACTGGCATCACCGTTACCTCAAAAGGGAAGTCATTCTGTATTTCCAGTTCGTCCTTATCACAGGACAAGAGTAGAACAGAACTTATCAGGATTGCCAGCAATACCGGCAGAAATCCTTTACTGAACTTATTAAAAAATGCTGTCATCGTTTTTGTTTTAAAAATTAAACCTTAAACCTAAACCTGCCGATGGTCGGAACTGCTCCAGATCCGTACCCCACAGGACTTTTGTTTTGCCTTGAAGGATTATCACTAATCGGTCAGACAGGTAGGTTTCAATAGTCAAACGCCCACCAGCTCCGTAGATAAAATTATCCTCGCTTAGTATTTTCGCCCCATCATATAATACATCATCGCCCCGGTTGATACTTTCGTAGCCGGCTACACCTGTTATGGCTGCATTAAGCGTAACGTTCTTCAGGGCATCACCAAGAAGGAAAAAACTATAACCACCCTCAGCAGTGTAGGTTTCCTGGGGTATGCGGATTTCGTTATAGTCGTAGTATTGGCGTGAATATTCCAACGCCAAAATCTTATAATTACCGTTTTTTCCGTTAACGGTCATTCCGATATTGATAAAGTAATCATTGCCGATTTTATCATCGGACAAAATTCCGACATTTACCTCCAGTCCTTTTTGCTTAGGCAGCATTCGTTGCGCCTGTGCCATTGTGATGCTCATCAAAACGAGTATCACGGTATGGATATATTTTTTCATTTTATATTGTTGTTTAATGGATTACTAAAACTTCAAATGCATATCATTAATGAGCCGGGCTCTTATCAAATCCGAATTTTCAACCTGAAGTACCTGATTCCTGCCGCCGTTTTTCTCGAAAATTTCGATCTGCAGTACCTTGTCATCGGCAATGGTAAACTGGTCTAAAAGGAATACATTTTGCTCCATTGATTTTCCGCTAATTGCGTCTAATGGCTTGTAAATGCGTAACGGTATCATCGGACGTTCCTGTACTACGGTACGCTTGGCTACCTTTTTATCGACAACTTTGAAATTGATAAAGTCGATCTGAAACGGCACATTAGTACGGTTTCCAAGTGCCGTATGAAAGTAGTATTTACCGTTGTGGATGTAAATTCCTTTCAGTATAAATTGGATCCCAAAGCTTTTAGCCCCAATATGCTTTACGATACGCTTGTCGTTTTTGTAAATGGTTTCCAAAAGCAAACCCGCCAATGATGGAGAATTGCTGCCCAATTCTTCAAAAAGAACATCGTTTCCGCTGGCTTTATCCAACGTTTTCTGCATGGTTAACAGGTCATAACTTATTGCTTCGGGGAAGGAACTGTAATGCACATTGAAGCTGTAAAAACGTCCGTCATTGGTAATGACCGAAAAGTTCGTTTCGGGCTCAAATTCCCTTACCGACGCTTTTACACGCAATACGTTTTCCGCATCATCAGCTTTCCCGGCAATCAGGTACTCACTGCCCAAGTCCACATAGCGGATGGCAGTGGGGAAAATCAAATGTGAAGTTTTATCATAGGTAACTTCCATTTTGTAAGGCTCAATCTTGCCCAATGCAAGCACAGTTTTTGATTTTACACTGTCTTGTGCAAAAGACGTTACGGCCAGACTGATGCTCAGGGCAAATGCCACAAAGGTTTTAAAAAGATTTTTCATTGTTTTATTTATTTGAATTCAACATTATTGCTTGGAAACAAGCAAGACTTGGTGCCCTGCCTTAAGGGTAACTTTTGGTGTGCGAACCTTTTTGGCGAAATAACCTGAAATGCCCTGTACAACGCCACGGCTTAGATCAGCGGCAACCTGTTGTCCGGCAGATTGGGTAAGCATCAGGCTTGTTCCTGACTGCTGGCTCATATTACCTGCCATTTCTGTAAGGGCATTCATCTCGGGAGAGTACGGAACATACAAGCCCTGTTGTCCGTCCAGATCGTAAATGGTAATCTCAACAGGAATGATATTACCATCCAATTCGACAGAGGTTACTTTTAGCTGTAAACGACCACTCTGATATTTAGCATTTGCCGTCACAATAGTCCCTTTTGGAATAGCACGACTGGGCGTTTGGGCAGCTTCAAGCAGACGCAATCGAACTCCCGTATCGCCAATGACTGTTTGTGTTTCATCTACGCAGGCTTTTATACTGTTTTTGGGCTGTACCAATTGTTCGGCAGAACCTGCTGTATAAAATCCTCTGTTTCTTGTTTCGCTCCAATTGGCTAAAAAGGTACTGTCTGAAGGCTCACGGTGTAAGGCGGATACACTATTTTTTTTGGCTGAAGTGAACGATACAAAATGTTCTTTTTGCGTTGAGACTTTTGAAGATGGAGCTGCATCCTTGACAGGCACAACTTCCGGTGAATTAGCACCTGACGGAAGATACTTCGCCGCCATCTGATAGGACTTTTCCATCAATTCCAATTGGTCATCTACGGTTACAGCTTTAGGCATATCTTTTTCAACAAGCTTTTCCCTCAGTTCGTCCAATTGTCTGCGGAGTTCCATCGTTTCACGATTGTCATCCTGATAAAAAGAACCTAATGCAGCTTGTGCGTTCCGGTAGCTGTTGACTGTCGGGTTCTTGTCTTCACCAGATTTTTCGCTATCATAGTTCTCCTGCTTATCAATCGCCTGATCTGCTGGATCTTCTGTGTTATCGGTATTCCAATAATCAGAAAGTGTCGTTAATGAACTGCGTTTTTCTGCATCCTTCTGTTCCAGCATTTCCTGCTCATAAGCCTTTTGCTTGTCTGCCTGCATTCCAGCTTCGGTAGCCTCGGGAACAGCATCGTTAATACCGATGTTGTCGGTTTCCTTCTTGTCTTCTGACGGTTTAAAGATGAGGTACATACAACCAACGAAAACAATACCCATCAAGCAAAATATTAATGGTTTTTTCAATTTATCGTCTTTATTCTGCGTACTGTCTTGCAGTACCTCAGCGGTTGCCGCCGGGTTTCCTTCCGTAACCCGAACAACGGTCTTTTTGTTCTCATTTTCTTTCATAAATCCTATTTTTTAAAATTGTTGATAATGTGTCCTGCAGGACTGCAGGACGTTCTTTCTTTTTCAGGACAGGGTTTTCGATATGCCCAATGACCATATTGTTATCTGGCTTTCCGGCATCATACCACACTTTAAATAGTACTCCTGCTGTGAGAATTAGGTAAGCGACGAAAAAATACAGCGTGTATTGGTGCTGCTTCCTAATGGGCAACAGCCGCCATCGTTCATCGAGCCTGTCAAACCACTTGTCCATATTTGCTCTTAATTTTTTCATACTTCTCATTATTTAAGCTGTTACATTCTAAATCCTCTTTTTTGGGAAGAAAGCTGTTCATTAAGTTTTTCGGACACTTGGGCAATGGCTTCTTTCGATGTAGGAACTGACCTGGTGGTAAGATTTGTCAGTTCAGATTTATTTATTGAATCACCGTACTGGCCTTTTTTTTCAATATTCATTTTCTCTACATCGAAAAGACCGTTTTCATACTTTATCCACATATAACACTCGACATATGGCTTATCCTCACCATTCCATTGCAGGTAAGTTTTCAGCAGCAGCATGTTGGGCAGCCTTGGTTCATCTATACCTTTTCTGCAAGCTTCCAAAAACCTGCTGATGCTTTCTTTGATTTTGTCGCCATAAGCGGCTTGAGTTTGGAAGCTGCCATCGTATCCCTTATCGGTCAGGGTTTTTGCCAGTGTGTCTAAATCGAGTAATTGTTTCATAATCTTGATTTTTAGCGTTCGATGACCTCTATATCCTTGTTTTCTATTACCGCAAACTTTTCAATATTAAAACCTTGCGGATTGTTGTCTGAACGAACGGAGTTTACGAGATAACAGGAACTAATAAGGCTGCGTTTTGTCACATAGCTCGAACGGATGATAAACTGTTTGGCATAGGTACGGGCGGTGTAGGGATAGGTCTCGAAACTGCAGGACACACTATCTATTTCGATGCGCTGCTGCACATTACCCGATATAATACGGTTGTAATACCCTTTTTCCGAAAGGTCCTTATAATAATCAAAGGCACTTTTATCAGCAAGATTGAAAGCCCTTTTCATATTGCTTTCAATAGCATTTTTGTCGGGAGCGAGCGTAAAGAACAGTTCGTGAAAACGTCTGACGTGTTCACGTGCTTCTACCGGACGGTTGATCGATGCATCCTGCGCGAGTGCCAGCATGAGTGACTTTCCATTGTCCAGGACATAGATTTTCTGCCGCTGCTGTTCTGCAAAACGGTAGGAATGCCATACACCATATCCCGTGATACCTGCGCATAGTAAGGCAAACACAATGGCATACAAGCGTATCTGCCTGAAACTGTTTTCGATATTTCTTAGCGTTTTAAATTCCATTTTCTTCTGTGATTAATTATTTTTATTTGTTTATGAGCCTGCCACCGATATTTCCTACTGCGGAACCCGTTCCGGCTCCGGCAATATTTCCGGTTTTCATCGCCGTTTGGTTAACATTACGGGCAAAGTTGTTTGCTCCCCCTGCCTGAATAATCCAGCCTGTTACCGTCGGAATGGTGAAGTAGCCCACAATACCTATAATCATAAAGATTATATAAATGGTGTTTGAAGTATCAGGAATGAATGTCGGATCGGCAAGCATTTCAATGTCCCTCTCAATAATCAGGGATTGTATTTTAGCTAGCATAGAGCTAAACAAATCTGCTACCGGAAGCCATAAATAAACACTGACGTATCGGGAAAGCCACTGCGTGAGTGTGGACTGAAATCCGTCCCAGACTGATATGGCAAAGGCTATCGGTCCGAGTATGGACAGGACAATGAGGAAAAATGTCCGAATAGTGTCAATGACAAGTGCCGCGGCCTGAAAGAGTATTTCCAGCAGATTGCGAAACCATTCCTTTATGGCTTTCTCTATCTTATAAGCTTCTCTGCCCATATACATTCCTGCCATTGTGCCCACATCGGCGGGTGACCAGCCCAATTCATCGAGTTTTTTGTCAAATTCTTCGTTCGACACCATATAGGCAGTTTCCGGATTACGGAGCATTGCCTCGTGATCGAGCTGGTCTTTTTTTGCCTGTAACTCGTTCAGGTCAAGCACCTGATCTTCAAGGATGGAATGGGTTCCTGTAACCACAGGACTTAAGACCGAATTTATGGTTCCCAGTACCATGGTCGGGAAAAACATAATACACATTCCCAAGGCAAAAGGACGCAGGAGCGGAAAGACATCTATTGGTTCGGCCCGGCTGAGAGCCTGCCAAACCTTTAGCGCCACATAGAATAAAGCACCCAGCCCGGCAAGGCCTTTGGCCACTGCCGCCATATCGGCGGACAGCGGAAGCATCTCATCATACAAGGAACGCAGAACTTGGTGAAGATTATTAAATTCCATGGCTTACCAGTATTTTTGATTTGAGGTTCCATAGAGTTCAAGCACTCTTTTGGTATTGTTCTGCTTCTTTGCCCTTAGAATGCTTACCGAGATATTCTTATTGGTATAGTAACGGACAAGGCTGTGGTATTCTTTGACTTCTTTGTACACACGGTCAATAATATCCATGCGCTCTTTATCATTCAGGGACAGGCTGGAGGAATTTACAATCTGTTTGAGTTCTTTTAGCAGTTCGGTACTTTCTCCCAGAAGAGCCGAATAGCCATTTGCAATAGCTGCCAATTCCTGGGCAGAAAAATTGGGGTCATTCATCATTTTACCAAAATTCTTTACATACATTTCCGATACATCGCCCACCAGCAGTACAGTCTGCTGTACTTTGCGTGCATCTTTCACCAGATTGTTTACCGCCTGGAGTTTGTCGTAATATTCCTTGCCCTGTTTGTACACTTTTTCTACTTCCTTGAAATTTTTCACGACATTGGACACAGTGTTAGAGGTCTGTACTATTTCATTGGCACTATTGAGAATACCCGATGCCAGATTGGCCGGATCGGTTACTACAAATTGTGCTTTTACGGACGGTGCACAGGCAAGGATAAGCGCCGTATACACCATAAATAATATTTTTTTCATTGTTCTTCGATTTTTTAAATTAGTAATCATTGTTGATTTTCTTGTGCGCGCCGCCTCATGGCGATGTGCTTAATGGCGAGTTCTACATTGCCGTCCAGTTCTGCCGCAAGCTGCATCACTTCCAGTTTTTCGGTTTCTTCGGTGGTATAGGCGAGATATTCCTCGCCGGAAACTTCTGTAGCATATACCGCAGAGTGTGTTCCGCCAAGCCCAATCCATACTTCCTTGTAGAACCGTGAGGGATCGTTGTTCATATTGATGGAAAGCACCTGCGCTTTTTCCTTGTCGGTCAGACCAAGCATTGCCTGTATATCGTCAAACTTGTTCATGTACTTGCGCTGGTCAAGCAGGATCTTACAGTCACTATTATTGATGATACTTTCTTTTACAATGGGCGATTGGATGATGTCATCCACTTCCTGCGTGACTACGATAGCTTCCCCAAAAAATTTACGCACAGTCTTGAAAAGATACTTTATGTAATTTGCCATTCCTTCCTTCGCAATGGCTTTCCAAGCCTCTTCAATCAGTATCAGCTTGCGGATACCTTTGAGCCTTCTCATCTTATTGATAAAGACTTCCATAATAATGATGGTCACTATTGGGAAGAGGATTTTATGATCCTTAATAGCATCTATCTCAAAAACGATAAATCGCTTGGAAAGCAGGTCTAACTGTTTATCCGAATTCAGCAGATAATCGTATTCGCCACCTTTGTAGTAAGGTTCCAGTACATTGAGAAAATTGGCAATATCAAAGTCTTTTTCCCTTACCTGTTTTTCTTCCAATACTTTGCGGTAATCAGTACGCACATAATCATAAAAGGCATTAAACGAAGGTTTTGCATTTTCCTGTTTGATTATTTCGATATAACCGCTTACGGCATTGGAAAGAGCTACTTCTTCCGAACGGGTCGGCGGTTCATCATCTCTTTTCCAAAGCGTTAGTATGAGTGTTTTGACACTTTCTCTTTTTTCAATATCGAAAATACCATCATCGGTATAGAAAGGATTAAAAGCAATAGGATTGTCTTCCGTATAAGTAAAATACACGCCATCTTCGCCTTTGGTTTTTCCTTTGATGAGTTCGCACAATCCCTGATAACTGTTTCCGGTATCTACCAGCAGCACATGGGCTCCCTGCTCATAATACTGCCTGACCATATGATTGGTAAAGAAAGATTTTCCGCTGCCCGAAGGACCCAATATGAATTTGTTACGATTGGTAATAATTCCTTTTTTCATCGGCAAATCAGAAATATCCAGATGTATGGGGTTGCCTGTGAGCCTGTCTGCCATCTTGATACCGAACGGCGAAGGTGAATTGTGGTAATTCGTTTCTTCTGTGAAGAAGCACAACGCAGGTTCAATGAAAGTGTAAAAACTTTCTTCGCTTGGAAAATCTCCGGCATTGCCCGGCATTCCAGCCCAATACAGCGTAGCCACATCAGTCGTATTGTGTCGTGGCTTACATTCCATAAGAGCGAGTGCACTACCGCAATCGTTCTTTAACTGCTTGAGTTCCCCCGGATCTTCCGACCACGCCATAATGTTGAAATGTGCCCTAATAGACGAAAGACCAAATGAATGTGCTTCATTCAGGTATTTTTCTATCCACTCTTTATTGATTTGGTTGGCACGGCTGTAACGGGCTAAAGAGTGCATATTTCTTGCAGATTTTTCAAACTTTTGCAGGCTCTCTTCGCTGTTATCCAAAAACAGGTATTGGTTGTAAATATGGTTACAGTTAAGCAGCAAACCTACGGGCGCTGCGAATGACAGACGGCAATCACTGCGATCTGTAGACAGTTTTTCGTAACGGGTATCTGCCGATACTGCTGCCGGCAGATCGTCCGTATCGGACATGGTATGCAGTGATAACCTTTTGTTGCCTATACGAACTTCTTCAGTTCCGAGTGCGATATCCTGCATTGGTGTCCCGGCTTCTCCTGACAGGGTAAGGTACTGTTCCAATAAGCCCTGTTTTCCTTTCGCGCCAACAATGTCTTCTTCGCTCAGGTGCTGCAGTTTTACAAATTCGCAATCGTTAATGATACGCTCAAACTGGGCAACCACTTCCATAAAGCGATGAATCGCTTCCTTGTCCCTTATTTCCTTTGGTATGAGTGAACCTTTGCATAGTGATGAGAAATTACTCTGCATCCGCATCCGCTCTTTGGTTGTCTTGGTAAGGAACAAGTAGCAATAATGGTTCAGGAACGGACGCTCATTGAAATGGCGCTGATAAGACTTTGCTAAAAAACTTTGGTCGTCCTGTGCCATATCAGGTGCATAGTTTTCCTTGATGTACCAATCCTGCTTGTGTACTACCGTAAAATCAGGCAGGGTTTTGATGGCTTTATGCCAGGCGGAATGAATGGCTTCATATTCCGCTGAAGCTACCGTGAACAGTTCCGGTAAATGGACCTGAAAACAGACAGTAATATCCGCATCTTTTGATAGTATACAATTGTTCTCTACCGCCAGAAGCGGGAACTTGCTTTCCAGGGTTGTGGTCTTGGCTATATTTCTCATACGTGATTACATTTAAGAGTGAACTTCAGATAGCGGTGTACAGGCTTGCGGCAGATAATGTAATGGGGATGCCTTTTTCTCGCACCTGCTTTCATCATTCCGTGTTCTCCATACTTTTTGTTCAGGGAAAAGGTCTGCCATACGATTAGCGAAGCACCGCCAGCTCCCAGAAACAGACAGATATAAGAATTGACCCCAGCCATATAAAGTATCATGACCAGGATAAGTGTCCCTAAAAGTCCGCCAGCGAAGATGAACAGGTATTGTGCTTTCAATCCTTTAAACTCGACCGTTGTTCCGATGCCTTTGTTGATATTGTAATTGTTCATATATCAGTTTTAAAGGAAGAAGGAACGCAGGATCGTAGCCGCTACGATAAGGAAGATACAGGCCCCAAACCAGCTTGCAGCGGTTTTGCTCGTATCGGGATCTCCACTACTGAATTTGTTGTACACTTTTACGCCACCGATAAGACCAACCACAGCTCCAATGGCATAGATGAGCTGTGTGGCGGGGTCGAAATAAGAAGTTACCATTTGGGTTGCTTCGTTGATCCCGGCTGTACCGTTTCCCTGGGCAAGTGCTCCGAAACCTGCCAGCATTGCCACTGCTGCCTGCAGGATTTTTTTTCTTTGTTTTTTCATGATTAAACCGAGTTAAATTTCTCATTTATACCTGCGCCTTGCAGGTTATCGGGACAAATATCTTATGGAAATCAAGTCGTTGTAACAAATTGGAAGTCAGTGGAATTACTTGGCTATCAGTGGCATTATTGTGAGTGTTTGAGCATAAAAAAAACGTCAAACATTTTATGCTTGACGTTTGAAAGTTTGGAATTACAGAATTATATTCTTCGGTTATTTTGTTTTGGCTGGATTAGATGTTTTTTCTCAATAGCTTTTTCCTGCTTCTTTTCTGCTTTTAGATTGCTTTTAATCAAATCAACAAGAAAAGTATTTTTCCAAGGAACATTCTTTGCAGCAAACTGCAATTTTAAACCCTGCCTTACCAGACCGTGCCTAATCTCAAATCCATATTTTCGGTTCCAGCCAATTCTGTCAAGTAATCTTTCAGAGGGAAATCTTACAGCGATTAAATCTTTAGGAAGTTCTTTTATATTTAGGTAATCAGGTTCCTGAAATTCGTGTGTCTTGGGATTATAAGGAATGGTGTAGGTCCTTTTTTCTAAATCGTAGTATCTTTCTATATCCGAGAATACAATACCATTGGAAAGGAAATCGTCTTTTGGACGAAGCTTATCCATTCTAATATCAACATAAAAGATATGTCCGGCGATATCCACAGTCGGTAGCATTCCCTTGTTTACCCGCAGATCAAAAGCCTGCTGATCTACCATAAGGCCAAAATCTGACTTATCCATTATCTCGCTTACAGGATGGTTGTTTTTATTGGCCATGCCGATCGGATCTAGAATAATAAATTCAGGAATTCTGACAGTTTTGCTTTCATTGTGAAACATCCCTGGAAGGTTTTTATTCTTAAGGCTGTATTCAAAAGTATAGCCGTCGCCGACATCACGCATATCTTCAAACGCGATAACATTTTTATGATCGGCCTTTTCAATAAGCTCAAGCTTGTTTACATCTACTATAAAGTCGGTACCTTCAATAGTAATAACCGGAAGTTCTCTTTCCATCAGATACTTTATTTTTTATTATAAAATAAAGGGGACTTATCTTTTCAGACAAAGTCCCCAATATCAAAATTAATTTCATCAATTTTCTGCAAATCAGAAGCAGCAGAATCAGCCGTAAAAGAAAGGCTCCCGTCCAACAGCTCTGCTATTTTACGGGAGGCGCTTTCCATAGAATTCTCCAGCAGGATAAATAATTCGGTTCCCTGTATTTTCTGGACTATGACTGCCGCTGTTTCCTTTTGAGACGGCTCCAATTTTTCCTTTTGCAGCAGCATCCCCACGGAGCTTAGTTCTTCAAAGGTAACCCCTTGAGCAAAACCGTCATTCCCACTGGATATTCCATACGTGTTCCATTCTTCTTCCTCTTCTTCCAAATCAGGCATATTTCCAAAAACTTCGTCTAGTTCTTCCTGCGGAATTTGAATACCAACGTTTTCATTTTCGTTACATTCAACCTCAAAATTATAGCGATTTATCTCTTGTTCCTCTATTTGGCTTTCATTGGTAGTGTTTGGCACTGAAAGACTTCTTAAAGGCTTGGGCTGCCCCATAATATCGGGCAGGTTCGGATTGACTTTTGCCTGAAATGACTTTTGCTCTGTCCTTTTCTTGATAACAACTTTATCCTGTAGCAACAGGACAATAATTATCAACAGGCATATTACAATAATTGTTTCCATAATTAAAGAATTGGTTTGTTGCGTTCATTGAAATAAGCTGTGATTTCTTCTCCAAATTCCCTGAAGTGATATTCCATAATGTTGTCAATATAGGAATAGAGCGTAATTTTTTCTTCCCTTGACAATTGGACAATGCGCAGCAGACGCTCATGGTACTCAGGACGCAGATATACAACTTTTCCAGTTCGTCCTGAAGGAAAGCGATTGACCATAAACAATTTTTGAAATTGTTCTTTACCGGTCTCTTGGATTTTAATTTTTATTTTCATGGCTACTTTATAAAATAGGTTTGTATTTCTCATTAAAACTTTTGGTAATCTGTTCTCCAAATTCCTGAAAATGATATTCCAGTACATTATTTAGATAGGCATAAATCGCCAGCTTATCCTCGCCGATAACCTGAACGATCCGGGATAATTTTTCATGAAAATCAGGTTGTATATACACCGTTTTGCCATCTCGCGCATTAGTATGAGTCTTCTTAAAAAAAATGGCTTCATAATCAGTATCAGTTCCTCTTTTAATTCTTATGCGCTCCTTTATCAAAGACTTTTCCTGCAGCGTCTCTGGTGAAGGTTTGTGTTCTTCCAGCGGAGGCGTTAGTCCTTCCTTTTTAACGCCATCTGCCATTATATCCATCATCAGCGCCTCGTCAATCTCAGGAGTGATTTTTTTCTTATTATCTTTTTCCATAGCTTTATAATTGAACAATGTTTAAAAATTCTTCCATAAACTGATCTAACCGACAGGCTTTCATCAGGTGTTTGTCCGGAGGCATTAAAGTGGATCGGAAAACAGACTTTGTATCGAGTTCGCTTTCTTTTCGAAAGCGGGTACTGTTCATGATGCTGCACTGCATAAGGCTAAATCCCAAATCATCGATAAGTTTATTATAGATATCATATAAAGGGGAGCGTTCCCTGCCATCTACCTGATTCCAGAAAAGATTAACACTTTTAATGGACGTTTGACCTTTTTTCATAATAATATCCCGCATCAACTGTGTAAAAACAAGGGTGCTTTCCATCACAAATCGATCAGCGGTAATTGGGGTAAAAATATGATGCATCCCTGCCAGGGCATTCAAAATGCCAGGTGTATTTACCGTACCGGGAAGATCAAAAAAGATCACGTCTATTGGAACTGTTGAGGATTCTAAAAAATCATTTGCTGCCTCCAAAACGCCTTCGGCTTTATGCTGGATAATTGGATAGGCTTTTTTGTTAATCGTGGTAAACTGTGTGTATGCCATTCTTTTTAAAACCTCATTTTCCATGACCATTGCCAGATCACGTGCTTTCATTTTCATTAAGCTGAGTTGTGGGAAATCGGCATCGAATACTACAACATTGTAACCTAAACGATAATGAAGCGTACTGGCAGCAAGTGCCGTAAAAGTACTTTTGCCTACGCCTCCCTTTTGAGAAGAAAAGGCAATAAATACGGGGTTGTTTTCTGTTTTCATTTCTTATTGTTTTTAATTGTTGATACTTATCTAACTATGTAAGCAATCAGGCAGGTAATTCTTTGTCTATTCCTGTACACGGGTAGTTTTGTCTCGAACCACTTACCTGATTACGTTTGTATTATCCTCATCAACTGCCTCGCTATAGTAATACCCTTTGAGGTAGCACTACGCATATTGAGATACTTATTCCATTACATCTGCGCCCATATAGCCCAATCTGTAGGTGGGTAATCAGCAAGCTGCTTTTGCTTATACTTATAAACACAATTAGCAGCTTATGTACATTCCAATTTTAATAGCTACAATGCTCTGTAGATAAATACAGAGGTAGTTCTAAAACTACCTTGCTATCGCGCTGCCTACCTGCATCTGCTTTCTTGTACAAAGGAATGTAGTTATCTATGTGCTTTTATTAATGCGACAGTACTTGGCATTCAAAGGCTGTTTTTGGCACTCCAGCACATTGCATTACTCTTGTAAAGAGCACTTTACTTTGTAAAATAATTTTTATTAACAGACTTATGAAAAAGCATTATGACACATCGGCTAAGAAAGTGAACGGCCAAAAGCCGTTTTGCCTGCTTACTTTAATCTGCCTGAAAGAGCGGATTTTCCTTTCACCAGAAAGGAGCAAGTTGTGTTTTGAGCTGCTGGAAATGAATTCCGCTGCTCAAAACAACTTGCCCCGCCGGGGGCTGGAAAACATTCTCCGAAGTCGATGTTTTATAAGATTCTAATTGGATTTATCATGGAGCAAAGCAATAACAGACAACCCGGAAAATCAGGGCGTAATCCTAAAAAGGATCCTGCCATATTTCGCTATTCCATATCATTGAATGCGGAAGAAAACGCCCGTTTTCTTTCTCTTTTTGAACAGTCCCAAATGAATGTAATGGCACATTTTATCACTGCATGCATCTTTCAGAAGACCATTAAAACAGTCAAAATCGATAAAGCTGCAATGGATTATTATATGCGGTTAACCACTTTGTATGGACAATTCCGGAGCGTTGGAGTGAATTATAACCAAATCGTAAAACTGCTTTATCGCAATTTCTCCGAGAAAAAAGCGGCCGCTTATCTCTATAAGCTAGAAAAGCATACCGCTGAAATGGCAGTATTATGTCAAAAAATCATTCAGATTACCGGAGAATTTGAAACAAAATATATTAAAAACAACAAGTAAAATGGTAGCTAAAATTGGCAGAGGACAAAACCTGACAGGCGTGCTTACCTATAATCAGCTGAAAGTCGAGAAGGAAAATGCGGAGATTCTCTTTACTCATAAGATCCAGGAAACTCCTGATGGACATTATTCTGTAGCCCAGATGCTGCGTTCTTTTGAACCTTATCTGCTGGCGAATCGTAAAACAGAAAAAACGGTCCTGCATATTTCTCTCAATCCTGACCCAAAAGATAATGTCAGTGATGAAAAATTTAATACTGTTGCGCAGGAGTATATGGAAAAAATGGGATACGGCGAGCAGCCTTACGTAGTGTTCAAACATACTGATATTGAACGCACCCATATCCATATCGTTTCGGTTTGTGTAGATGAACAAGGCAGGAAAATTTCAGACAGTTATGAGCGCAGACGTTCGATGGACATCTGCAGGAAGCTAGAAGAAAAATACCAATTAACCTGCGCTGGCGAAAAAGAATCCAAACAGGACGAAAAGGCATTTCGTGTCGTGGATTACAAGAGTAATGATCTTAAAGGGCAGGTCGCTTCGGTGGTACGGTATCTGCCTAAAAAATATGCGTTTCAAAGTTTTGGGGAATACAATGCTTTACTGTCGCTTTTCAATATTACAGCTGAGGAAGTCAAGGGCGAATTACATGGAAAACCCAAACAAGGAGTGGTCTATTTTGTCCTGAATGAAAATGGTAAAAAAGCCAGCAGCCCATTTAAAGCCTCTCTTTTTGGAAAAAGTGCAGGATATATCGAGATGCAAAATCATTTTACAGCGTCCAAAGAGATACTTAAAGAAAGTGATGCGAGACCTACAATTAGAAAAAAAATTGAAACAACCCTGCAATCGGCCATTGACGAACAGGACTTTAAAAAACAGCTGACTGAAAAAGGCATTAATGTGATTACTCGCAAAAATGATACGGGACGCATTTATGGAATTACATTTATTGACCACAATTCCAAAACGGTATGGAATGGTTCGCGTTTGGGAAAAGAACTCTCAGCCAATGTATTCAACGACTGGTGGAATAATGGGCTACAACCGGAAGTTAAAAATAGTGAGAATACCAAAACAATTTCAATCAAAACAGTATCCGAAAATCTACCAGCTGAGAAACCTCACGATTTATTTGATTTTCTAAGTAATCAAAGTACTATTCAATCTAACGATATCCATAGTAGTATAGAAGGTTTTGGCGGGATATTGCCGGAAGCTCAGGGAGAAGATTATCAAGAACAGGATTTTGCCAATAAGATGAAGAAGAAAAAGAAACGTAAGAGAGGACAATAGGTTTTATTGTACTTTATGAACTCACGATTATGAAGATAATTTCAATCCCCAAGCATAGCTCCAATACAAAACCTTCGGAGCAATTCGTGTCTTGAACTGATAAATACTATAGATATATAATGAAAAAAGGATGAATGCTCCCCAACTAAACCCAATACACAATATACCCTGTCGTTCGGTCGGATTGAACATCCCAGCAACCAATGATTTTACTATAAATGAAGGGACAATGCAGCATAATAATACACAGAGTACCCACGGTAATATCCATAACTTCCTGTTGTTTGCCAGCAATCCGATGATAGTTCCTTTAAAGAAATAAATGATGCAGAAAATAAGATAGGTAAAAAATATGGAGAAACCCCAAATTTTGAATTTGTTAGTTTCTTCTCCCCACAGTTTTTGAGACAGTAAAAATCCGGCATAAAAGAAAATACCGAAAATAGCAGCCATTTTTAAGACAAAAATAAAAACTCCAGCGATACCAAACATTAATCCTGTTGCAGATTTACTTTCTTCATTTTTCCGTGCTTCATATTCTTGTTCACTTTCACCTGGATCAATATCAGGATTATAGTAATTCATATTATTTTTCTTTAATGTTGATATTTAAATTGATGAGATACCCAAAATAATTTTCAGGACTATAAATTTAATAAAAAAAGCGATGTAAAATCTAAACCTGATTAGAACCGCTTGAGCGCCAAATACTTCCACGCAACTCCAATACCTGCCACATTCTTACAGCCATGCTTCAAAGCCTTTAAATTCACGTCCAAACATTTAATAATTAGAAAATGCAGGGAGAAGATGACTTAAGAGGATTAGCCAAAATCATGGAGTTTATGAGAGCGGTCAGTATTTTATTAGTCCTGATGCACTGCTATTGGTTTTGTTACGAGTTTTTCAAAGAAGAACAATGGACATTATCTGTCATTGATAAAATACTGGGAAACTTTCAGCGCACAGCAGGACTGTTTTCCCATACGCTGTATACGAAGGTATTTGCTTTGGTTCTTTTGGCATTAAGCTGTTTGGGCAGTAAGGGTGTTAAAAATGAAAAGATTACATGGAGCAAAATCTATACAGCGCTTACAATAGGCGTTATTTTTTTCTTTCTCAATACGCCATTACTCAGGCTGCCCATTGAAATGGCCGCATTTTTATATGTTTTCACCTTGAGTTTGGGATATATTTCACTGCTGATGGCAGGTGTATGGATGAGCAGGCTGCTCAAAAATAACCTAATGGAGGATGTATTTAATATGGAAAACGAAAGTTTTATGCAGGAAACCCGGTTGATGCAAAATGAGTATTCCATCAATCTGCCTACTAAATTCTGGTATCGCAAAAAACAGCACAATGGCTGGATAAATATTGTAAATCCTTTCCGCGCGACTATCGTATTAGGCACCCCGGGTTCCGGTAAATCGTATGCCATTGTAAACAACTACATTAAACAGCAAATCGAGAAAGGTTTTTCGATGTACATCTATGATTTCAAGTTTGATGACCTTTCTACCATTGCGTACAACCATCTATTACAACATACCGACAAATACAAAGTCAAACCAAAGTTTTACGTCATCAATTTTGATGATCCCAGAAGAAGCCATCGATGCAATCCGATCAATCCTGATTTTATGACCGACATATCTGATGCTTACGAATCAGCCTATACCATTATGCTTAACCTGAACCGTTCGTGGATTCAAAAACAGGGAGATTTCTTTGTCGAAAGCCCGATTATTCTTTTGGCGGCTATCATCTGGTTTTTGAAGATTTATGATAATGGAAAGTATTGTACTTTTCCTCATGCTATTGAACTGCTTAACAAAAAATATGCAGATGTTTTTACCATTTTAACCACCTATTCCGAACTGGAAAATTATCTGTCGCCGTTTATGGATGCCTGGCAGGGAGGTGCTCAGGACCAATTACAAGGCCAGATAGCATCAGCAAAAATACCATTGTCCCGTATGATATCCCCAAGCCTTTATTGGGTAATGACCGGTGATGATTTCTCATTAGATATTAATAATCCTGCAGCTCCAAAAATCCTTTGCGTGGGCAATAATCCTGACAGGCAAAATATTTATTCCGCTGCATTGGGTTTGTACAATTCACGAATCGTAAAACTCATCAATAAAAAAGGACAGCTCAAAAGTTCTGTAATCATTGACGAGCTTCCCACAATTTACTTCAGGGGGCTGGACAATCTGATTGCTACGGCAAGGAGCAATAAGGTAGCGGTATGTCTGGGGTTTCAGGATTATTCCCAATTGACAAGGGATTACGGAGATAAGGAGAGTAAAGTCATTCAGAATACGGTAGGGAATATTTTCAGCGGGCAGGTTGTCGGGGAAACGGCTAAAAGCCTTTCGGAACGCTTCGGTAAAATATTGCAGCAGCGTCAGAGTATGACCATCAATCGAAATGATAAATCAACTTCTATTTCAACACAGCTCGAAAGCCTGATACCAGCATCCAAAATCTCAACCCTGACACAGGGAATGTTTGTGGGGGCAGTTTCCGATAACTTTGAGGAACGTATCGAACAAAAGATCTTTCATGCGGAGATTGTGGTCGATAATGAGAAAGTGGCTGCTGAAACTAAAACCTACCAGAAAATCCCGGAAATACTTTCTTTTGTAAATGAAAATGGAGAAGATAGGATGAAGGCTGAAATTGAGGCCAACTACAAACAAATCAAACTGGATATTGTCTCAATAGTAGCAGATGAACTGGAACGGATTAAGAACGATCCGAAACTGCAGCATTTAATACCAAAAACAACTGATAAGAAAAGTAAAGATGAACAGAATTAAACCTTCGCCATAAAAATTCTATATTCAATAACCAACTAAATATTTTAGAATTAAATTGATAAATAATTGCTATTCTAAGTTCATCTATGATTCAAAAACTGAAGATTTGTTGATGAATTATTATATATTTAAGCTCTTTTAATATCTAATAATTGTACTATGCCAGTAAGCCGTAAGAGAAAGATTGTGAAAAAAAATAAATCTTCTAAGAAAAAATATAAACCTTACCAAGCAGTTACACAAAATCTTTACCGAATTGACAATCCTTTTCAAGAAGAAATAAGTTTTGAGCAAAGAATAAAACCATTTTTAGAACTAGCTGAAAGATCGACTATTGAATTTGAAATTGAGTTTCAAAAATTGCAGGAGTATTTTAAGGACTATGATCCTCTATACTTATGTTCTTTTTGTATTTTTTATTTTATTGCTGAAGAAGAAGGCATAGATAGAGAAGCAATTGAAGGGAGACTAGACTTTCATATGTTTTATTTAGAGATTTTACAGTGCTATTCCTTATATCAGGAGAGGACTCTAAGTGCAATGCCATTAAATGAAAAAGAAGAAGATTTTAAAAAATTATTGCAAGATTTAAATCAACATCAATCGTTTGCCTATTTTAAACTTTCCGATAAAGCAGCAACAGAGGAAGAATTTGGTCCTGTCATGTTAAGACTGGAAATGATGCATCATACTCTTGCAGTTCGTAATTGGGCATATGAGGGACAAATGCAAAAAATTGCTTATGAGTTATCAGCTCGTATAAGTGCTAAGTTCGAAGATAAATTAGGATTTAAGCCTGAAGTATTTCTTGATGTTTTATTTGGTCTGGCAGATCTAAGTACCAAAAAACTTAATGCGCATAAGAATAATATCCGCCCGGCAATTATAGCTAAGAACTTTAATGCAGTATTTGATGCATATGAAAATAATATGCCTGGTGTTAGCCCAACTAATGCTCTATCAAGATTGAATTTATGGGAAGAATTCGGAAAGAATCTGCAAATGTTAAAAAGCTTCTTTATAGAGCATTCGGATTTAAAACTTAAAGATATTTTTACTATTGATTTTGAAGAAATTAAAGCCTTAACAAATACTTCGCTGAGCAACGAAGATATAAGCCAAATTTTTGATCCGCTGGCATACCGCTTTGGTGACTTAGTTAACGTAGACAAAAACCATGTTTTTTTAAATAATCCGATTCATTCAAAACCTTTTATAAGGCTTGATGAGAATAAGTATTTTTCTGCGGTGCCATTTTTATTCTCGCATCTTGGAATTGATTTACTTGAAAGTTTTATTGTACAAGAGAAAACCCTTAAAGATCTTTATATTAAAGAAAAAGGAAAATATCTGGAAGAAAAGATAGAGAAACTTTTTAAAGATGCATTTCCTGATGCAAAAATTTTTAGTGGAAGTTTATGGACTTGCCCCACAACTAATAAAATATTTGAGAATGATCTGATAGTCCTAATTGAAGATTTCGCTATCATTGTTGAAGCCAAATCCGGAACGGTAAGTAATCCTGCAAAACGTGGTGCGCCTGACCGATTATTTCAAACACTCAAGGATTTAGTGGTGGCACCATCTGAGCAAACTATAAGGTTTAAAAATTACCTGCAGAATAATAGAAAATCACATGTTTTTAAGACCAAATCGGGCGCGAAAAATGAGTTTGATTCCAACATGATAAATTACTATGTCCCACTTGGAGTGACCCTGTCTAATTTAGGATCAATTGGATGTAACTTAAAGAAACTAATTGAGGCAAAAGTTGTCACACATAAATTAGAAGAATTAGCGCCATCAATAAGTTTCACAGATCTTGAAGTTATCTTTGATATTCTTCCTTTACAAAGTGAGAAAATACATTATCTTTCTAGAAGAAGGGAGTTTGAAGCCCATGTTAACTTTCAAGGTGATGAGCTTGATTTATTTGGTTTTTATTTAAAAAATGGTTTTAACATAGGAGAAGATGAGTACAATAACTCCACCTATTTGAATCTTACTTTATTATCTAAAGAGCTCGACCCCTATATGATCGGAAAAGGAAGAGCAATACAGGTAAAAAAACCTTTTTTGCAAAAAACACAGTATTGGTCAGACACTCTTAATTATATCAATAGCAATGGTGAAAATTGGCTGGTGGCATCTTTTATTTTATTAAACTTACCAAAACAAGATCAAGCACTATTTGAGAAGAAATTAAATGAACTGAAAAGCAGCATAGTAAGAGGCAAAATGAGTAAACCTCATAATTGGGTAAGCCTTACCTGCGGACCCGAAAGAAGACAGTATGCAATAGTTGGGTATCCTTATAAAGATATTGATACTGCCACCAGGAATAATGTGTTAGACCAGATATTAGAACTGGAAAGTAAAGAGAATTTGCGTGGAGTCGTTGTCTTAGGTTATAATCTTAATAATCCAAATTATCCCTATTCCTTTATTGCAGGAAATTTAGAAACGAATTTGTTTGATAAACTGGATCTGACAGATAATTAGTCCTGCAATCAGGAGATTTTCAGTTTCTGAGAAGGCTGTGATGTCTTATTTTCTTGTAGTTTTTGTTCAGGATCTTCTACTTGTTGTTCCGGAGTAATGGATAATTGTATTGACCGTTCCAGTGTTGCCAATTCATTTTTTAGTTCGGCAAGTGTATTCTCTTTGGTCCAAATGCTGTTTACTACTTCATGAAGTACAGGAATATCTTTTTCAATGGCATTAATCTTTTTCTTTTCCTGTTCTATCAATGCTGGTATTTTATCCAGCGCATTTAAAAAGTTCATGGCTGCCAGTTTAGAATCGGTCGCCATCTGCCCGTTGTTATAGGTGTATTTTATATTTCCTTCTCCCTGAATAAAAAAACGGTTATCCCTGATGCTAATCCCTTCTTTTTGCGAAACCTCTGTTTTTACCAAAAGTGTAAATCCGTACAATGTACCAATTTCCTCATACTGTCCCTCTGTACGTGCTTTATCAGCAAGCAGATTGAGCTTTTGACCAATCTGCTTTGTATCCGCGTCCCCAGATAATCCAATGAGCTTCACAGGATTCGTTACTGTACCATCCTTATTTTTCTGAATGCGTTTTTCAATATTCTGCCAATCAATTGATATTCTTTCCAATAATGATTTTGCTGATTCAAGGGTTGCCGTACTACTTTCCAGTTTATATCTTGACATAGACTTGGAACGGGTGAAAGCCTGTTTTTCGCTTTCCAAGGAAGTAATCTTTTTTTCCAATTTGGCTTTTTCCAGCAAATCGGTATTGCCTGATAGAATGGCGACATACTCCGAGAAATTCATTCCAGATTTTTCATCCATACCTCCTTCGTCAATGGTACGCTTACCGAGACTATTGTTTTTGAGCTGATCGATAAATAACTGTTTGTTGTGTAACAGGTTAAATTTGTAGCTGTCCAAAGATTTTTCAACTGCATAAATGATTACATCTACTTTGTTATCTGCAAAATATTTGGCAATCTCATTGCCTTTGCGAATGGCCCTGCCATCCCGTTGGGCTAAATCACTTGGTCTCCAAGGCGTATCCAAATGATGTATCGCAACTGCACGTTTCTGGGCATTGACTCCAGTTCCCAGCATATCGGTTGATCCAAACAGTATTCTGATTTTCCCTTCGTTCATAGCACTGATGAACTCCTTGCGCATCTTGTCGGTTTTTGCCTCCTGAATAAAGCGTATTTCATGTGCAGGAATTCCGTGATCCTCTATCAGTTTGCGTTTGATTTCCGAATACACATTCCATTCCCCCGGTTTGTAGGTGCCTAAATCAGAGAATACAAACTGGGTTCCTTTTTGGGCATTAAAGCGATTGTAATATTCGGACAACTTTGCCGCACAATGGGAGGCTTTACTGTCCGAGTGATCATCATACTTCTGACTGATCATACGCATATCTAAAGACATCTTACGGGCATAGTCGGTAGCGATTAGCATTTTTGCTTTTTCTTCGGAGGCAGACAGTTTTGCTCTTCCCAGTAGTGTTGCATCACCCATTTTGGCAAACTCCATCAATTTTTGGATGAATATCTCCTGCTCGGGGGTAGCCGGAATATTATGCAGTATTTCATTCTTTTGTGGACGGTCTATACCAATACCTTTTGCTGTGCGGTAATCCGTAATCTCTGTGTAAAACTGAGCCAGTTCCGGTACTTTTATAAAATACCGGAAGCGTTCTTTTTGAGCAATATTGTTGGCTACTGAGAATTCATAATCTGTAGTTTTTCGCGCATAGATAGCTGCCCACGCATCAAAGCAATTGACACCTTGTTTTTCCAAAGCCTTCGGGCGCAGGTATTTAAATAATAAATAAAGTTCAGTCAACGAGTTGCTGATGGTGGTTCCGGAAAGAAAAGTAGCACCTAAATCCTTTCCGCTTCGTTCCTGTATCGTTCTAATAGCAAATAACAGGTTCAATGCCTTTTGGCTTCCCTGCATATTGCCGAGTCCCGCAACACGGTCATGTCGGGTGTTGAACATCAGGTTTTTGAATCGGTGGCTTTCATCCACCAGCAAATGGTCAACGCCCATCATCTTAAAATCAACTATATCATCCTTGCGGTTTTCAATATCATGTTGCAATGTTTTGAGTTTGACTTCCAGATTTTGTTTTCGTATAATGACTCCCTTGAGCATTGCCCGTGATATTTCTTTTCCCTGAGACTGCAATGCTTCAAGGTTTTCTTCAACACTATCGAGTTCCGTCTGTAAGATCTCTTTTTGCATTTCCGGGGATTGCGGTATCATCCCGAATTGGTCATGGGTCAGGATAATGCAATCCCAATTATTGTTTTTAATCTCCCCGAAAATACGCAGTCGTTTTTGAGGTGTAAAATCTTCTTTACCCGGATATAATATTTTAGCATGTGGATACGCTTTGCGATAATTTTCGGCTATTTCGTGAACATTGGCTTTCAGTCCAATAATCATCGGTTTATGCGCCAATCCCAAGCGTTTCATTTCCTGAGCGGCAATACACATAATGAGTGTTTTCCCCGCGCCAACTTCATGATCACATATTGCCCCGCCGTTTAACTTGATCATCCATACCGCATCCTTCTGGCTCGAATATAGGTCTTCAATCCCCAACGCTTTTCTGTCCAGCCCTGGAAAGTCCTGATGGCTGCCGTCATATTGCGGACGAACAAAACAATTAAAGGTATTATTGTATTTGTCAGTCATGCGTTTCTTAAATTCATCGTTTTGAGCATAGAGCCACTGGGAAAATGCTTTTCGGATTTCATCAATCTTCGTATTGGCCATCTGGATGGCTTCCATATCACGCACCTTTATTTCCTGATCGCCATGCATTACTTTTTTGGTAATGTCAGGTGTGGTATTTACCAGAGCATGTTTAAGCAATGCAATTCCGTCATAAGTACGGCTTTGAGATTTTATAGCATACTTCTCCGTTATACGGATATTTTTGGTATCACAATTAATTGAAAAATCATCCGTATTTTCCGTGTAGTGAATCCGGACGTCGGTATCAAACAAATGAGAAGCAAAATGGTTGTAAATATTAGTGGGTATCCATCGTTCGCCTAAATTAAAATCCAGTTCTTCAAACTCGATGCGTCTGGGAAAAGCCTGCTGCAGAGCGGAAAAACTATCCCGGGCTTGCAGATCTTCGGGATTTTGTTCTAAATAGTTATTTATAGCGTGGGCTTTTTCCACCACATTTCCTGAAATCCACCGCTCTGCTATTTCATATTCATTTTCCAAAGGATTATAGAAAATATGCCCTTGTAAGCTCTCTTTCAGATTGTCAAGGGATAATCCGCTGATCTGCGACATATATTTCAAATCGACAATGCCATATTTATTGAGTGATGCGGCCAATGCTTCGTCAGGATTATCAACTGTTACTGTACTTACTGAAAAACTGACAGGATGGTGGAAAATATCCGATTTGTGGACCACACCGCCAATCACACGTTCCAGATAAGGAATCTCGTTTCCGGCGCTATCGGTTTTGATCAGCTGGATGTTCTCCGCGCTGTTCACATTCCCAAATCTTTTGACAAAGACATCATACAGACGATTGAATTTTTCCCTTTCGGGTGTATGTTCAGTTTGTTGTTCCGCTTCCTTCTGATACAAGTCCAGATAAGCATCACGTAACTGAATATAGCACTCTGCCCGCATTTTTTGCATTGGAGGAAGTGGCAGTGGCTCAAATTCCGCTTTTTGTTCGTCTCGATCCAATACCTTAAGATAGCCGACATAGCCTTTGTATATCACCAGACAATCCTTTCTGTAAAAGGACTGTAATTTGTCCGTATAAATGCGCAGTTCTTCAGCGCTTATATTTTGTGAGCCCGCACTATCTGAGAATAAATCTCCCAATATTGGCTTATTTTCTCTATCGTGTTCTTTTGGAACTGATGGGATCGTATTATTTTGGCTCAATGGTAAATCAAATAAATTTCCCTGCCGGATGGGTGAAACCATTTTTCGTTTCGATCGGTGGACCGCTTTCTTTTTTTGAGGTGTTATTTTTATTTCGGATGTATTCTCATATAAACTAAACAAGCTTAATTGTGAAGCTGCTGAAAAATTCACTTTAACTATTGATTTATCGGTAGCAGATTCCTCTTTTTTAATGGCAATTACAGGTGTAATGGCCTTAGCTATAGAATCTTTAGAAATAATTTCTGTGGTATTATGTCCATTATATAAGTCGGAATCCAAATGATTGGAGATATCGTCGGACAACATTCTTTTTAAATCTTTTGCTATTCCTTCAATACCGCCTTCATGTTCATAAATCAAAGCGGGCTTGCCATACATATCGGTTGCTTGGTATGAAGAGGTATGTACTATATACTCAGCGTTTTCAAATAACATACTGTTTGAAGTATTGTCAGAAGTGGTATAAGTGCTACAGAAATGCTGCTCCCTTTGGGAAAGTCCTGATTTGCCATTGTTTTTTTGCAGTACAATCAAATCGCTCCCCACTTCGGTTCCCGCATAATCGGTAAACAAATTATTGGGTAAGCGTATGGCAGAAACCAGGTTGCAGTTTTGCATCAAAGCCTGACGTACGGGTTCATTTTTGGCACTGTTCAAAACTCCCTGTGAGGTGATAAATGCCAATAGACCACCGTCCCGAAGCATGTCTGTGGATTTTAGAAAGAAGTAATTATGAATACTTCGGGCAGCTTGTACGCGAGCCGGATCCTTGCTGCGTATATAAGAAAGGTCAAATATTGATGCATCTCCAAATGGAATATTGCTGGCAATTACATCATAGGTTTCTTTGTCCCTATCCGGGATTTCTTCAAATCCGGCAACCCGGATGTTGTTATCAGGATAAAGCTGTTTTAATAGTTGTCCTGTGAGGAATTCCTTTTCGTATGCCGTTATATGTGATAGCCTTTCATTCCTGAATGCTTCTATAAATGATCCTGTTCCGGCGGATGGTTCCAGAAAGCGTTCGATATTTATTTGATTTTCCCCAAAGGAATCTGCAATGGCTCCAATGACTGAAGGCGGGGTGTAAAAGGCTGTCAGGACGGAAGCTTTTATACTGTCTACATAACGATAGTATTGTTTTTCGTCCTGTGCATTTTCCCGTAATAGGTGGTGAAGTTCCTGAGTCAGCGAAAATAAATCCTGTTCGGATTTTACCCATCGGTCAATATCATTGGCTTTATCAGCTGGATTGAGTACAAATTTAAGACCACCAAAACCACTATATTTCATGAGCAATTGCCGCTCGGTTTCAGTAGCTTGGCGTTTTTCTTTTTCCAGCAGGAAAACAAGCTGCAACGCCTCGATATTCTTTTTTAAATGTTCTCTTTTATTGTAGCCCATTATCTTCTATCCAGATTTGAATAGTGCCGGTAAGTTCGGTGTAGAGCAATTCAAATTCCTGGCTGTCGGCAAAGTCATCCGTAATTCGGTATTGCTCAAATACAGGGATGCTGACAGGCATCATTTTCAAGGCAAATGGGCGCAATTCCTCGTCAGCCATGATCGTGTCGAACTCGTTACAGATGACCCTATATATAGTATCGAATTTTGAAAAGTGCAATCCTTCAAATAATACATATTGCGCAATCTCATTGCATTGCTCAATTGTATTTCCGGCCATAAAGGCATCATTGTACACTTTAGCGGCTAATTGCCCGCGTTGTTCAATGAATTTTTTGTCCCCTGATAACTCAGGAAAGCTGCTGTTGAGCAATTCCTTTAATCGTAATGAGTAATAGGATATTTTATTCTCTGACGCCATAAGTATATCATTAGGGGATTATAATTTTACTTTACTAAAAAGCAGAGTAAAAATATAAAGAAGTATGTTAATGAATACTTTTTAGGCATTATTTGCCTTCAAACGGCTTTGATTGGCTTTTGCTAGTAATATTAAGATCTGTAACATGTTCAAAACACATAGTAAACTCTACAAAACGATTTTAATCCCACTAAATTATATCGGTGTTAAAAGAATTCAGCTCATAAAGGTGCTTTATTTTCAATTTGCATCGTATTTAGCAATTCCATTGAAAAATTATCTTTAGCCTGCAGGTAAGCAAATTTTGAAATTAGCTGTGCACCCAGTTTTCTTTTTTCAAATGTGGCTGTGATTCCAAGTTCTACTCTTTTATAATGCAGTTCCTGTGCCCGTTTAATTCCCTGGAATAAGAGTTGGCGGTATAAATTGTATTTTCTGGATACTGTATAATCCATTCCTATTAGTGATGGTACATAAGTGTGTGCACAATTCTTATAACAAAAAAGCACTCCAACAGGCTCCAGATCTGTATCATCCTTAAGATAAACCAAGATAAATTCCCAAAATGGATGGGCAGCCATTTTTTCAAAGACAGCAATGGGATACGTGAAGGTATTTACGGCATAATTGTTATTTTTTACATTTTTATACAAGCTGTATGCGTGCGCAACTTCATTATCAGTTAACCGGTCTTTGATAATAACCCGAAACATTTTTTCATACGGCAATACTTCTCTGGTAAAGTGTTTTTTAGAGCGTGGGGAAAGAATTGCAGCAAATTCCTGATTGTTATTCCAGTTGATATCCGTGATAACACAGGTTTGTGGCATTCCTATTTTTATAAAACCCAGATTATGAAACAGATCACTAAGCCATTGGTTTTCTTCGAAATCCCTTAACACCAGCATATCAGCATTTAAGTCCTGATACAGCATTTCTGCCTTCTCCAAAAGAAGCAGTAAGGCATCTTTGGATAAGGAATGCTTTTTATTTATATAGCAATGATTCCCTTCGGTAAAAAGTGATCCCATACCCAGCACTTTGGAGGTCATGTAAAATGGGTTCTTCATTCTTTTTTCTTCAAGCTGTAGAGAAACGGACACTGGCGCAAGCATATCGTCTTTCCATAGTCCAAAAGTAAAAAAAGTGGCCACTATTGGATTACCAAAATTATCACTGATGATAAAATAGTGAAATTCCCAATTATTTTCAATTTCACTGCAGTTTGTAAATGCATCCTCCAAAAAACACAGTCCATCCCAGTCAAATATATTCTGTTTATCTATGAGCTTATTCCATAACGCTGCATTAATTTGTTTGATACTCGTTTTATACTGGTAATTCAATGCCGGCTTTATAGTATTTTCTTTTTCCTGAGAGTCAGGCTGTGGAATTCCAAATGCCATCGAAACCTTATTAAGGGTATTGGAAGTTTCTTCGAGTGCTAAAGGATAGTGGTATTCTAAAGCTTCTGTGAGCCCTTTAATTTGTTCATCACCATTGTTTCTCGATATTGTAATGCGAATACCGGTGTTTTTTACCGGAACTGCCGGATACAATCCAGGATTGACAAAATAACCTTCATTAAAAAGACGCTGTACTAATTTATAGGCAGTCAGGGGCATTGCAGTACCCAAAAAGAAAACAGGTGAATTATTTGGGGTTATTACAGGCAGGGTGCTTTTGGTGATCATCTCATTGAAAAGAGATATTTTTTGTTCCAGTTCCTGTTGTAATATTGTAATTTCATCTGAAAGATGGATGTCTGCCGAAGCGCAGGCAGCAGCGACTGAGGCCGGTTCCAGCTGGGCAGAGAACGTCAGTGGTCCTCCAAAATTTTTAATCCTGTCGTATAGTTTTTTATCGGGACAAAAAAATGCAGCACCGCTCGCTCCAAATGATTTACTGAGCGTACTCATTAAAAAAACATTTTCGGGCAACTCTTTTAAAATATCCAATACGAATCCTGTACCATTTTTTCCTCTCCAGCTCATTCCATGAACATCATCAAAATAAAGCTGCAGCTGCGGATATTTTTTGCTCAATGCAAGCAGTTCGTTTACCGGTGCGTAATCACCAAACATGGAATACACACCGTCTGCCATATACCATATTTTATTGCATTTTGAAGACAAGTCTTTTATCTTGTCTTCCAGCATTTGGAGGTTATTGTGACGAATCATCTCCACGGGAATATTTCTTAGTTTCAAAGGCAGGCTGGCATTCTGAACGCTCCAATGTACCTGATGATCCAAAATTATTCCTTCCTCATCCTTTATCAGATTTGGTATTACGCCCAGATGTCCAAGTGTACTGTTTTTAGTTACAATTGCAGGCATACCATACATGGTTTCAATCTTGCTTTCCAGCTGCTGATAGACCGGATGTGAAATATAAGTTTTAGAAAGCGGAAATTGCGTTCCATATTTTGTAATGGCAGCAATAGCAGCATTTTTCAGCCGATGGTCATATTCCAGCCCCAGATAGCTGGTAGTGGCAAAGTGGAACAGGTTCCTGCCATTAATTTGTATGGTTCGTCCATCGAGTACCGTATCTTCAGCATAAAGATGGATTGTGCCTTGCTGCTTTGCCCCGGAAAGAATTTCATCTATAGTCTGAATAAAATCATTGTGCTTAATTTTTGCCATTACTATTGGATTAAAGTTGATGAATTTGTCTTGTTTTTTGAAAAAAGGATTATAAAGTTCCGAATTTAAAATAGTGGTATTACTGGATTTTAGTTAAAAATTCCGAATTGACAAACAATACTCCTGAATTGATAAGCCTCAGTAAAAATGATTGCTTACTATTGCTTTTTGCCTTGTTTTTGCAACAATCCTTTGCTGGGTATTTGCTAATTTACAAGGTCCTAAAAGCATAAGTATGGAACGCTATTTTGAAAACGAATTTGCCGTATTCTGGATCAGTGAAAAGATTCTTTTTTTTAACTACAAGCCTAATGTGGTCATTGATCTGTTGTCAGCCCAGCAGATTGTAGCGGACCGTATAGAAATTCAAGATGGAACAGCATATCCTGTTCTTTGTGACATCCGTGGAATTATCGATTCGGACAAAGCGGCCAGAAACTATCTGGCACAACACGGTTCAATCTTAGCTAAAGCGGTTGGAATTATTGCCTCGGATCAGAAAAGTGTGTCTTTTTATATGATTTCTTTTTATATGAAAATCAGCAGGCCTCAGATTCCTACCAAAGTATTTACCAACAGATCATCTGCACTAGAATTTCTAAAACCTTTTGTTTAGTATTTAAATGCACAAATAATGAAGTATATGCATCAGGAGATCAATCAGCAACGCGTAAAAAATATTAATGAAATGCTTCTGGAAATGGCGGCTGGAAATTTTTTCTATCAGATACCCCGAACAGGGAATGATGATGAGCTTGAGGTTTTGACTGTTTTAATCAATTGGCTGGCACAGGAGATAAAGGAAGGGGTGTTTCATCTGGGCTATATTAATCCTCATGCGGCCTATCGTTATGTAGTACAAAGTACATTTTTATTGGACTTAGATTTTGTTATTAAAGATTTTAGTGATGATATTCCAAGTCTATTAGGCACAGAACCAAGTAAAATACTTGGAAAGAAACTTGATGAAATTCTGGCGACCGAATCAGTACCGATATGGAGGACCATAGCAGATAAACTGCAACAGGGAGCGTTACATTACACCACGCTGCCTCTTATATTTCTAACATCTGATAAATTAATTATTGACACTTTTTGCAGCGTGTCGAAGCTTTTTCCATCCGGACTGGTAATAGTCAGCTCATTTAAGGCTTCCCCGGTAGAACAAAAAAATATCATTGGGCAGGAAAAAGAAACATATAATGAACTGGATGTACAATTAATACAGACCGTTTACGATTATGTCCTGGAATATAATGGTGCATCCTTTCCAACATTGCAGGAACTCGCCAGAATTTTTGGCACCAATGAAAATAAATTAAAAGTTGGTTTCAGATACCTTTTTAAAACCTCGATTTATCAATTGTATAATAATCAAAGACTTGAACGCTCTTTACATTTGATTCAGCACACCAAGATACCTTTAAAAAATATTGCACTCCTGATCGGATTTTCTACACATTCAAGTTTTTCGAGGGCTTTCAAAATTAAATACGGATATCCACCCACACATTTTGAAAGGAAATCTTCCTCGAAAAGTGACAATCCAATGCTATAACAATTTAATAGAGGTGTTGTAGAGGCTGAATGTAAATAATTCCGAATTGACAAATCAATCTCCTGATTGGATAACAGTTATGTAAAACTATTTTGAGAATTTTACATCACCAATTCTCAATCATCCGTCATGAAATTCAGCCAGCGTCATAAGTATATTTTTGTAGAAGTAGTTTGTTTGCTTTACATTCTGTTATTTGTTTATGCAGCAACAAGTAAATTGTTCGATTTTGAAAACTTCCGAGTACAGTTGGGACAATCCCCATTATTAAGCGCTTTTACGGATTGGATTTCTATAGTAGTTCCTGCTATTGAATATTTAATTTGTATACTGATTCTAATTCCGAAACTTCGTCTTATAGGACTTTTTGCAGCTTATGGATTAATGGCAATGTTTACAATCTATATTTTTATAATTCTTCATTATACTTCTTTTGTACCATGCTCGTGTGGAGGTGTTTTGGAAAAACTCAATTGGAAACAACATTTAATTTTCAATATATTCTTTGTTTTCTTGGCGGTGCTAGCAATACTTTTTCACTCTTTCAACAATAGAGATGCCGGAAGTAAAATAAGATTAAGATCAATATTTGCCCTTTTTTTTAGTATTTCAGTTTCTGCTTTTGCAATAGTGATTGCACTATTTCTAATGTCTGAGAATATAATTCATTATCATAATAAGTTAACCAGACGATTTCCACATACTCCCATTCATACGATGGCTACTTCTGACCTGAAATTGAATTCATATTATATTGCCGGAGCAGATCAAGATTGCATATATCTTGGAAATACTACAGCACCGCTACTAATTACAGTGTTAAGTAATAAACTGGTACAGACAGAAAAGAAACTAATCGATTTAAACCAAAAAGATTTACCATTTAAAGGAGTAAAAATCATCGTTCAGACACCTAATTTTTTCGTTGTCGATGGGACAGTACCTTGCGTATACCGAGGCAGTATTTCTGATTGGAAAGGTAAATTAATAAAAAAAAACGGAGAATATTTTACAACAGCAGAAGCTATTGATTCTACTACAATCGCTGTTTGCACGTATAGTTCCAAAAATGGAGAAGCTGTACTAGGTGTCATACATCTTGAAGACAGTGCAAAGACTATTTTAAATCCTCAAATTTTGCAAAAGCAATTTGATGGTGTTTTTGATACCGACGGACAACTGTTATATAGCAGGGGTTTGAAAAGAATCATTTACCTGTATGCTTATCGCAACCAGTTTACTGTTGCTGATACCAGCTTAAAAATTGATTTCAGAGGAAATACGATCGATACAATTTCTCATGCCAAACTAAGTATTGTCAAAGTTAAAAGCCATCATCAGAGAAAATTTTCCAAGCCTCCATTATTTGTGAATAAAAGCAGTACTGCATATAGTAATCTTCTCTTTGTAAATTCTGCTATTCCTGGGCGGTATGAAGAGGATCAAATGTGGAAAGAAGCCAGTATCATAGATGTATACGATTTGTCAAAAAACGGCTACCTATTTAGCTTTTGTATCTATAATATTGATGGAAAGAAAATGAAAAGTTTTGTTGTCCAAAATGATAAATTATATGCCCTTATCGGTAACCATATTGTTCGATATTTTCTAGACGAAAGGATTACTTCAAATTACATAAAATAAGTTACAAACAATCTATTGGCCAAATAGCAGGGATTAGATCGAAAACCTGTAAAAAAGAGTAGATCAATAACCATAAATTTCTATTACTATGAAAACTAAAATTTTCAAAATCGTTTTGCCAATGGCAGTGGTTGCACTGGGATTGGCTGGTGCTGCCAACACAAGTGCAATGGATAAAAGCGGGAAAACTGTAGCTATTATGGGCTACAAGCATATCTCGAATCCAAACAGTTGTGTGGCTGTACAGGAATGTTCCAACACTGGAAACTTTAATTGTACGGCTCCAGATGGTAGTCAGCTTTTTGCTAAACCAGCTTCAACATGTCTTACACCTCTTAAAAGAGATGTACAATAGTTGAAATTGAAGCAAAAATGATGTAGCCGCCTAATTAATTAGGCGGCTACATTTATGAAAGGGAATACTATATTTTAATTATTGAAAATCATTTTTCATCCACTGGTATTGCTTGCCGTTTTTAAGATAATAATCAAACCATTGTCCAATGCGCTGGGTAAGGTCTTTTTGGTTTTTTCTTTGGTCTAAATTATGCTCTTCTTCAGGATAAACGAGTAATGTATGTGTTTTGCCTAATCGGCGAAGTGCCATATAGAATTCCATACTTTGCAGGGAATGAATATGTCGGTCTTCTTCACCTGTCCAACCCAATAATGGAGTATTTACATTGACTGCCTGCAAAACCGGAGAATTTTTCAAATAACTATTTATGTCCTCAAAAAGCGATTTACCGATACGAAGCTGATCGTGTTCGGCCCGGTAAAAATCCGGTCGTCTGAAAGTGGCCCCAACATAGAGATAACTGCTTATTAAATCAGTCCAAGCTGCCCCGGAAACAGCTGCGGCAAAACGATTCGTTTGTGTAATAACAAGATCGGTTTCATAACCTCCGAAAGAATGACCAATGAGCCCTAATTTTTTAGGATCAACAAGTCCTTTTTCAATAACTGCATCTACAGCAGCCAAGACACTTTTGGTCGTGGAATCTGCTAAATTTCCAATTTCAAATGCCATATCAGGAAGCAGTACAAAATAGCCTTGTTGGGTAAAATTACTGACGTTAAAACCATCACTGCAGTACAAAGTTGGATTCTGATAATCATTAAAATATTGGAATTGCCGCTCATAGATGTGCACGATCATTGGGTATTTAGTTGCATTGTTATATCCAGCCGGATAGTACAAAATACCCTGCAATTTTTTCCCATTAACAATATACTCAATAGCCTCAGCTTTACCCCAATAAAAATGTTCTTGCTGTTTATTGGTTTTGAAAATTTGTTTTGAAAAGCCGTCATACACCATAAGCATTGGAGATAACTCATAACTCTGTTCTATGTACAGATAACAATCGACGTTCGATGCTTTGCTGAGTTGATTTATTTTTTTGTTTTCCCATACCATATCTGATATTCCGGTAGTTAGTATCCATTTACTGAAACCCGAGGCACCAGTGTTTTTATCTTTCGTTTCCAGTATTAAACCGCTTTTCAAATCGAGTGTTGTTTTTTTAGCTTCGATGTCATTTAATCGGAATCCGGAAACTAAATCTTTTATCCGATATGTTTTTTGTATTTCCCTTCCTTCGGTCAATCGCTTTTTAGCGGAGCCATCCAAAGCAACTTGCCAAAGATCATACTTATCGTATAGAATAATGAAACCATCAGCAGTCCAGCCTCCAATTCCATATGGACTGGCACTAATAGGCATATCCTGATCCCCACGGAAAAAAGATTCCGACATATCTAAAGTGATGTTTGTGTAGATGTCTTTTTTTGTATTGTATATCCACCAATTATTTTCTTTTGCATACAGCAAATACTGTCCGTTTGGTGATGGAATAGGCATTTGATCAGAGTCATAATGCTCCAAAATGCATTTTCTTTTTCCGGTCTGTAAATCAACAACATACAAATCAAAAGGTCCGTCAAAACTATTCTGCGGTTCATAAGCTATTGGATCAAAAATAAAAGCTTGCGTATAGTCTGTACTTAGAAATCCACGGGGCAACTGTCTGTCGGTAATTTGGAGAAATTTATTTTCTTTTACTGACCATACAGCCATTTTATCCAGTAAACTATATTCTCCAATATACTTCTTATGGTCAAATAGCAGTCTGTCCTTGGTATTCCATATCTGGACCGCATTGGAGTCAATATTTGGGAGCCTTTCTTTATTTTCTTTAAGCCAGAAAAAAATACGGTTCCCATCGTCTGATACCATTAAACTATTATATAGTTCTGCTGAGATCTTCATATCAGGGGGAAAACCTTTTTGGCTGGTAGGATCCAACTCTTTTAGTCTGCCATTTTTTATATTATAATTTAAAAGCAACGGACTGTCTTTTTTATTTTGCAGAAAAGCAATGGTATTGTTTTTCCAAATGAGATTTTGGAATGCTGATTTGTAATTGGACAGAATCATTTCTTTTATCATTCCTGCCTCCAGCTTTATAAATCCAATACTATGGTTTTCCCCTGATATTGTAGCATATACAATCCCTTTGTGTTGGGGCTCAAAATACCATTGGCTCACATCGCAAACTCGCTCCCGAGTTTTGCCAGAATCGTCCTGAATTTCCAATGTATATTTCTCATCGGCTTGTTTTATGAGTATAGCCAAAAATTTTTGATTGGCTGAAAAGACAAAGTCAAAAACATTGGATGTTTTGATGAGGTTCCCAGTGCGCAAATTTTGGAGTAACAGCGTATCTCTGGCAATACAG
Source organism: Flavobacterium humidisoli (assembly GCF_023272795.1). Taxonomy (NCBI): domain Bacteria; kingdom Pseudomonadati; phylum Bacteroidota; class Flavobacteriia; order Flavobacteriales; family Flavobacteriaceae; genus Flavobacterium; species Flavobacterium humidisoli. Next base: position 515,849 of record NZ_CP096829.1, read on the forward strand.
GCAAATTCCGATTCTCCATTAAATTCTCCGTCCTTGGCATTTGGAAAATGATAGGTCGCATTGTCTCTAGTATTCTTTACAAAGAGGGTATCCTTCTTGGATTCATACAACAGTAGATAACTAGCCCAATTACCATCATTGGATAGTTTTCGTGCTACGAGTTTACTCCACAAGGAATATTCTTCTTTACTCAGGAAACGTTTTTGGTTACCCTGTCCCCATAATTGGGGACAGGCAACTAACCAAAAAATGAAACCGGCAAGACCAGCAACAAAGGGTTTATATGGTTTAATATCCTGCATTTTGGGGGGCAATATTTGGATTTAACAGCAGTTCAGCTTCAGGGATTGGAATCAGTCTATCCGTTGTATTCCATTGAGTTTTCACGGTAGATAAGACAGCATCAAGTTTTCCCGTTCTTTTGAGATCAAGAAAACGATGACCGAATTCGGTAAAAAATTCAAGACGGCGTTCCTCCAATACAGCCGCAATGATTTCATCTGCTGTAATAGCAGTTGTATCACCAAGTCCTGCCAGATTTCTTGTTTTATTTAAGTCTTCTTTGGATCCAATTAAGTCACCACTATGAGCACGGGCTTCTGCACGAATCAGGTATTGCTCTGCCATTCTGAGCACAATAGAATATTCCATTGAAGAGCCGGTATTGGAAGATTCTTTGTATTTGTTGGCATGATACCATGTTGTAGTACCGTCCGTAACGCTTTTAATCCACTGGTCACGACGAAGGTCATTACTGCTGAATGCTCCAAAGAGTTCCTGACTAATAGCAAGTGAGGGCGGCGGTCCTTGAGTAAAAATAAAAATTCCTCCTTCGTAGGTATTAGCTCCCTGAACGGCAGGCATGAGCTGCCAAACGGTGGATAAACTCTCTTTGCCGAATACTCCGTCAAGTCCTGTCGGCCAAACATATAAGCCTGTTTGGTTCAAAACAGCTGAAGCCGCATTCGAGGATTCATCCCACTGCTGCAAATACAAACATATCCTTGCCAGCATCGCCTGTGCTGCCCATTTGTTTGGACGTACGCGTTCGATTCCAATATAATCAGCAGGAAGTAATACGGCTGCCTGTTCCATATCAGATTTGATCTGGGTATAGACTTCAGTTTCGGACATACGATGCACCACACTATTTTGTCTGTAATCGGTAGTGATGATAAAAGGAACCGGACCAAAAGTATTCACTAGATAAAAATGGATTAACGCTCGCACAAAAAGTGCTTCCCCAGTTAATTGTGCTTTATCAACAGCTGATAGCCCCATTGATTTTGCTACGCCTTCCAGCACGGCATTTGCCGCATAGATCTGATTGTAACTGCTGTTCCATAATTCACTCATTTCTGAATCAGAAGCCAGTAGTGAATTGTTGTAAAAATTAGCCTGACCTGTTCCCGAAAGACCGTAAAACTTCAATTCATCAGCGTATAAACCCAATTGGCTCGAAAGCCCCGATGGGTAACCTGTAAGGAGTCCATGATCCCTGATTTTAGAGTAGATGTCTACCATTGCTGCATTAGCGGTGGCTTTGTTTTCAAATACATCCGCAGCGGTTAACTGTGAAGAGGGCAGGTCAACGTCAGTAAAATTATCACAGGCTGTAAAGAGACATGATAACGTACTAATTAAAAATAATAGAGGAATTACGTGTAAAAGTTTTTTCTGCTGGTTCCAATGGTATAAGCAGAGTGGATTATATTTTTTCATGATATGATTCTTTAATATTAAAAAGTAAGTTGGATACTAGTGGTATAAATGCGCAGTGGCGGTAAATACCCCGAGGATCTAAACTCCGGATCAATCCCTTTATAAGAAGTGATCGTGAAGATGTTCTGACCTTGCAAACTCAATTTGCAGGCAAATTTCTTTGTCCAGCTCTGTGGCAGATCAAAAGAAAGTGAAACGTTTTTTAAACGGACAAACGAGGCATCGCTGATTGCCGCATCACTTTGAGAAAAACGTGTACTGGCAGCCCTTAGTGTTGCATTGCTGTCACTATAAGCTTGGTATGGACCTACATCGCCCGGGTTCTGCCAGTGCTGGGTCACTCCGTCAGGTTGGTTTACCATCGTACCGGGCATTGACGTTCTGTAATTTTCATTGAAATTCAACTGCTTGACAAACTGAAAAAGGAAATCCAGTTGTACATTACCATAACGGAATTGGTTCTGTAATCCTCCGTAGTATTTCGGGCTTAGGTCTTTGATAGTCTTTTTATCATCAGCGGTAGAAAGAATACCATCACCATTGACATCTTCAAATTGATATACTCCAGTATTGGCATCCAGTCCGGTGTAATGGTATACTTGAACAATATTCACAGGCTGTCCGATAACGTATTGGTTTTTATAAGAAGAGGCTTCAAGTCCGGGAAAGGACAACAGTTTATTCTTGGTGGTTGTAAGGTTAAAGTTCGTGGTCCAGCTGAAATTCTTTTGTTTGATATTCACGGTTCTCAGACTCAGTTCCACTCCGCTGTTTTGCACCTCGGCATCCAGATTCGCCTGTAGGGTACTAAATCCCGTAGTACCTGGAAGCGGAATACCAACCAATTGATTGGAAGAGCGGTTACGGAAGACAGCCACGGTTGAAAAAATACGATCGTTCAGAAATCCTGTTTCCAATGCCAGTTCCAATTTTCTATTGGTTTCCCAGCCAAAATCAGGATTAAAAAGCCTTGTAGGTTGTATGCCGCCTATGCCCTGATATGTATAACCCGAAGTACTATAGGTATCTAAATACTGATAATCTCCAATCTGATCGTTACCACTGGTTCCGAAACTGGTACGTAATTTTCCAAAGCTTAAAAAAGACATTTTTTCTTTTATGAAATCTTCCTCACCAAATACCCATGCCGCTCCAATAGCCCCAAAGGAGGCAAACTGCCTGCCGGGTCCAAAACGGCTTGATCCGTCTCGTCTGCCGGTCAGATTCAATAGGTATTTACTTTTCCAATTGAGATTTACCCTTCCAAAAAAGGCTTGGTATTTATATACCGTTTCATCGCTGTTTAAAATCAGATAGAATGCCGCAGAAGCGGGATTTTCCATTAAGCTGTTACTGGCAAAACCTTCTGATACGCTGACCAATTGATCTCCTTTTTGCTTTTGGAAGGTGCTTCCTGCTAAAACTTCAATTTTCCCTTTACCTAAAGTACGGCTCCAGCCCAATTGCGGCTCTATAATCCATGAACTACGGTTCAGGGTATTTGAAAATACGGAAGAAACCTCACTTCCCAATCCATAAGCCGGATTGTATATCGTAGAGGGCAATAAGTTTAGCTGTTCTTGTCTGAGATCGGTATATCCTAAACTGGCTTTTGCGATAAATCCTAAACCCAATTCATAAGATAATAATGTATTGGCTAAAAAGTCATAGGTCTGTCCTTTGATTTTTCCTTCTAATTTTGCCATCGGATTATCAAAAGTATTATTCTCCCAGTTCAGATTTCCAAACCCGTCGTATAACGATGGAGCATTGGGTACCAAAGTAAGGGCGTCACGGGTAAGGTCGATGGATGGAAGACTACTAAACTGCGCAGTATAACCTGTGGTAAAGTTGATTTTGAATTTTTTATTCTCTGATTCGTGGTTAACGCTTAGATGTCCGTTAGCTTTGATATAATCAAAATCTCCATTGAAGACCGTAGTTTCTTTATTATAGTTCCCACTAAGAAGGAATTGAGTTTGCGCGGAACCTCCGGATAGTGAAGACTGAACATTTGTATATGTGGCAGTGCCGCCAATAATTTCTTTCTGCCAGTCAGTATTTCGATTCTGATCCCAAATGCCATTGACATCATAAGCATAGGATGGAAAATTTGTTACGCCATCGTTCGCAAATGCTTCTCTTCGCATAGCGAGATACTCTGGAGTTTTCATCAATTTCATAAAATGGGCTACCTGACCAAAACCATTTGCATAGTTTGTGGTAAAGGTTGTCTTACCTTCTTTTCCTTTTTTAGTAGTGATAAGAACCACACCATTGGCTCCACGCGAGCCATAAATTGCTGTAGCATCGGCATCTTTCAATACTTCGATATTTGCAATATCACTCGGATTGATACTGTTAAGTGGATTGTTCTGACTCGGTATGTTGCCCGATGTATAGCCGCTGCCTATATCCTGTGAGGAATAGGGAACACCATCAATAATATACAAAGGGTTGTTACCTTCCAATCTAAGGCTGTTCTGTCCACGAATTTCGATATTAAAACCACCACCAGGCATTCCTGTATTTTGCGTAATGTTCACCCCAGCCATCCGTCCCTGCATCGTAGCCAGCACATTGTTGACGGGTTGTTTTTCAATATCCTTGGAGGTTATTTTTGCAATGCTTCCTGTACGTTCTTTTTCCTTGACAGAATAGTAACCTGCGTTGACTGTTATCTCACGTAACGATGTAGTGTCATCAAACATTTTGACATCAATAATCTTGTGGTTTCCCACAGTAATTTCGATTGTTTTGTATCCCAGATAGGAAAAAATCAAGACATCAGTAGTGTTAGCAGTAATGGAATACTTGCCATCGTAATCACTAACAGTACCTCTAGTGTTGCCTTTTACTTTTACAGTAACACCAGTAAGAGGTATTGTCCCGTTTGTAATGATTCCTGTAATTTGTTTCTGCTGGTTAGGCAGATTTAGCAAAGTTGGGTTCGCTCTTAAAGTATTACTAAACAGATAAATTGTTAAAATAACTATGTAGCAAAGAAGCATCCAACCCTTGTAAAATGAAAAATTTTTCATAATATTGAATAAGGTTAAATTAAAACGAAAGTTTGTTTAATGAGGCTCTTTATTCTTGCGTCAACAGTGGATAGAGGGCCTTTTTTTGTTTAGTTTCAACAGTAAATATTGTTGAAACTTAGAAAGTAGCATGAAATTTGAAAAGCCCATACTGTTTTACTAATTCAAATAAAATTTAAACAGTACAGGCAGTAAGTATCACAAAGGTTTATTTCATAGGCAGGCAAGCAATTAATTGTTAGACAAAAAATGTTGATGCGATACTATGAAATAAAGAAGATTGCTATGAATAAAGCGGAGAAAAATTAAACCTAAAAAAAGGCGCGGAACTCAGCTTATCGAACAGAGGTACTGGTATACCCACACAACAATAAGAGAGCCCACGCCAATAAAGCGTGAGCATCATACTTATCATCTCGCGTGTTAAAAATTACCAGTTTTCTGTTCGAGATTCAAAGCGAATGCTTCAAATATTTTTTATATGAAGAATCGCAAAATTAAACAATCATATTCAGATTTTCTCATTGAATGATTATTTAATTTTCAAATATAATAAAAAAAGTTAACGCATCCACCTGTAGGTGTGTGTATTTTAAAAAAAAGACATTTCTTTCATCTTTTATAACTATGGAAGAAGAAGTAATAGAAATAGTAATTTCCCAATTAGACTTTTATTTGATTGAAAAAGTCAGAGATATGAGAATTAATTCAATTCCTTATATTTCTCAAGTAGCTTTGTCGCAAAAATTAGATTTATCAGAAGGATTTGTAAGTAAAGTAGAAAATCTCAAAGAAAGGGCAAGGTATAATATTCGTCTTGTTAACAGAATTGTCAACATATTTAACTTACAAACTTATACAGATTTGTTTCCCGGAGAAATTATTAAGAATGACATTGTTAGAATTAGAATAAAATTGTTTAAAAATACAAAGTCTAACTCCAAAAAAGTTGATAAAAAAATTTCAAAAAAGAAATATCAAGTAATTTCTACAACCCCATTAAGTGAGCAAGAAGTTTTACTATGGAAATCAGATAAATTAGAATATCTGACCATTATAAATTAAAACAATTATCTGTACTTGAATAAACCTCAAAAAAAGAGGTTTTCCAAAAATTACTTTTAGAAAACCTTATTATTTTTAAAACGATTTCAAATATTATTTTACTAGTTCTAAATCCATTATCTTATAAATAATGCTGTCATTAATTATTTTTTTTCCATATTTTTAAATCATATTATATAAAGTCTATGCTAATAATTTCTAATCTATTAAATTAAAAATTTGATAACCTATTTATTTATTGCTTTATCAAACTTAAAAACTGTCTTCCCATCATCGGTAAGTACAATATAAGCATTGAATTTTTTCCCAGACTTACTCATCATACCTTTTATAAGAGGGGTCTTTCCCTTATTGACTAAATTTTCTATATTTTGTATACTTAGCTGAACTCCGCAAACATTTCGAAACTGTATCCATTTGCAGCTGTCATCGGGACATTTAACAAGGATATCTTTGATGAGTAATTGTTTGTCTCTGCATTTAGGGCAAATCAGGGTTGGTAAGCCTTCAATTACTACAGGAGTATTAAGAAGTTCTTCAGTAATAGAAACGGCATAAGCTTCGATTTCTCTTTGGAATATAACAGAATCCATTTGATTATGTACTATTTTTTCTAAAGTTAATTCCCATTCGCCGGTCATTGCTACATCTGCAATTTTCTTATCTTTCACAATATTATATACTTGTAAACCTTTTTCAGTTGGTATCAGTGATTTTTTTTGCCGTTGAATATACTTTCTGCTAAAAAGTATTTCTATGATAGTAGCTCTTGTCGCCGGCGTACCTATTCCAATATTTTGTAATGCTTTTCGAGCGTCTTCACTTTCAATTTCTTTTCCGGCAGTTTCCATAGCTGATAAAAGCCCAGCTTCTGTGTATAAAACAGGAGGCTTCGTTTTCTTTTCCAGTACAACAGCTTCTTGGATTTTAATTTCATCACCAACTTTTAATGCTGGCAGCTCCTGAATGTGTTCGCTTTCCTCGTCAAAAAAACTTCCTTTAATGGCACGCCATCCTGCCTGCATGACTTTAGAGCCTTTCAAAGAAAAATCATAATGTAAAACCTGTAACGTTATCTCTGTAATTTCTTTTATGCTAGCCTCCGAAACTGCTTCAAGTAACCTTAGTGCAATCATATCATAAATCGCATTTTCCTTAGCTGATAATGCCGATGGATTTTTTTCTGTAATAAGCAGCCCATGATGATCGTTTACTTTCAGGTCATTAACTATGCGTTTATTCAATCGTCCCCATTTTATTCTGGTAAAAGCTTCTTTAAAAGAGTCTCTCGTTTCCAATGCTCTGACCAGATTAGGAATATCATCCCAAAGATCTTCCGATATATATTTACTTCCGGTTCTTGGATAGCTGATGAATCTCTTTTCGTATAGACTTTGGGCAATAGTAAGGGTTTCTTCTGCTGAAAAGTTCAGCTTTTTATTGGCTTCTTTTTGTAGACCCGTCAGATCGAAAAGCAATGGTGGCTGCTCAGTAATTGTTTTGCTTTCTATGGAAGTAACATTGGCAGTTTTACTTCGCTGAATAGATTTAAAAATAGCATCAGCTTGTTTTTTATCATCCCATTTGTTTTTGGAGAGACTTTTAAAGTTAATAAACTCTTTTTGATGACTAAGCTCTAGCTGCCAGAACGTCTTGATTGCAAAACTTTTGTTTTCCAAATATCGTTTACAGATTAAAGCCAGCGTTGGTGTTTGTACTCTTCCTAATGTATAAATACTTCTGCCTGCTGAAACACTGAGCGCTTGTGAAGCATTGATACCTACAAGCCAATCGGCACGGCTTCTTGCCCGTGCCGCCAGATATAAACCATCAAAATTACTGCCTGGTTTTAGATTATCAAATCCCTGTTTGATGGCTTTCTCAGTAAGTGAGCTAATCCACAAACGTTCAAAGGGTTTCTTAAATTGCAGGTATTCGTAGATGTAACGGAAAATCAATTCGCCTTCACGTCCAGCGTCAGTAGCCACAATGATGCTATCACATTTGTTAATGACATGTTGGATTATTTTAAGTTGTTTTACCGCACCAGTATCAGTTACATAGTTTTTCTCTTTTTTTATTTTTCTTATTTTCAATAAAAAAGGATTAGGTAATATGGGCAGGGTTTCCTTTTGAAAACCCGAAATCCCATAATCTTCCGGCATAGCCAGTCCTACCAAATGCCCCAAAGCCCAGGTAACCATATAACCATTCCCTGTAAAGAAACCATTTTCCTTATTTACTGCGCCAAGTAATAGCGCTATCTCACGGGCCACACTTGGTTTCTCGGCGATCACTGCTTTCATATCTCAATATTTTATGGTTACATTTTTCTGCCTTTGCTTTTAGCTTGTGTATTGTCTTGTTCTTGTTCTTCCTGTTGCTTTTTACTGTCAGGTTCTTTTTGTCCTGATTTTAGTGGTTCCGTGATATTTTTGGTAGCCTCATTAGTTTTACCCTCTGAATTGACAGCAGTCTGGGTTTTATGTTCTTCTGCTGGCTGAACTTTCACACTGTTAGGATTGCTAAATGAAAAAGCGACTTTACCACTGTCTTTATTGAAAGTCAGGTATCCTTTGTATTCTTTACCTTGTTTATCCACCAATCCGTCTACGTAAATAGTTTTTCCTGCTGCAAATTGTTCGTACTGTTGTTCGCTGAGTTCTTTCCCTCGTATGGTTTTTGGAACTTCCTGGTTTTGTTGCTGATGATTGTTTTGGGTTTGACTAGTACTTTGGGTTCTGTCAAATTGGAATTCGACATATCGTTTATCGGCGTTAAACTGGATAGTAGCATTAAATGGCTCTCCTTTTTTAGAGATCATACCCTCGATGTAAATCGGTTTCCCTTCCAGTAAGGTTTGTTTTTGTTCTTCTTTAAGTTTGATTCCTTTAATTTCATCGGGAATTTTTATCTTATCAACATGAAGAGCGACCAGTTCATTGGTTAGCCTGTCTACACTGATGATTGAGGGAACCGGTTCTCCGGTTTTGAGATTGGTAAGATCTACAACACGTCCCATATTTCCGGTTTTTAGCAGGTTCTCCTTATCTTCTTTATTGAATTCATGCCCGAAAAATGGAAAATTTAATGTTGGTTCTTTCCTTATACCGTGAATGGCAACCACAACCTGTCCTTCTTCATTTGACTGCAATGAAAGTCTCGCATCCATGCGTGTTATAGCAGTTCCTAAATTAAGGCTGATGGGTACCAGCTCATTCGACTTGTACCCCTTGAGTAACGGTTCAAGCAGATTCATTTTTTCAAGTTTTTCTTTACTGAGTCCCAGATTGTTCATGGTATCCCAATCGATTTGTTCTGGTTTGAAACGATACTCGTTTGTTTCTGATGTTGTTTGTGTTGTGTCCATGTTTTTATGATTTTCTACTTTGTTATCTTTTTGCAATTCCATTTTAACTTCATGTTTTTTCATTAGTATTTCGCCTTCCGGCTTTGGATTATCAATCTGTTTTTGCATTTCTGCCGCAATATCAACAGACAGAAGTTGTGGGACTTTGAAAAAATTGAAACGGGTCGGATTTTTTAGCTGGCTGAAGAAATTGGAAAAGAAGTTGGAGAAGAGATCTCCTTGCTTATCAACCCGCATAAATTGATTTTGATTTTTTTTATCAGCGGGAACCGTTTCCAATTCTCCATTTTTATCAATTCCTTTTACAGCTACAATTTTCATTTTTTCCTGATCCAGTACTAAAAGAATATCGGTCAGTTGTTCTGGAACTTCTTGTTCGGGTTTCTCTTGTTCACTCATAATATATTTTTTAGTATTGTTAAAGTACAGTCGAAATTACACTAAGACTGAACAGTTTGGCGCATCAGTTCTTCGACAGGCTTTATTTGTCCGGTATTGTCTTGATTTTTTTTCTCAATGGAGCAGAAAAGCTATCGCGGACGAATTGGTTTACATCAGATAATTTATAATACAATTTGCCGCTAATAGTGTAATAAGGAAGCTTACCGGAGGATCGGTAACGTTGTAAAGAACGAGAACTGACCTTGAGCATCATAAACAAGTCCTGACTGTCCAGCAATTCTTCTCCATCAATAGCGCTCTTTTGTTTCTGAGCGTTTTCAAAGTGTTCACCCAGTATATCGAAGCGGTCCATTATTCGCTCCATCCATGCCATAAATTCCATTCTGTCGATATTCATAATAGATTTGTTTTTTCAATTACTAATTTTCGCTTAATGATCTATGCAAAATTGGAGAGCATCCACGACATTACCTGCCAAGTCTTGCCAATTGAAAAGTATGTTTTTGAGGGTTTTCAAAAAATAAATAATTTGCCTGTTTATCAATACTTTTTTGATTTTACAGCTAGGATTCTGAGACCAGAGAAATATTATGCCAAAGGGTAGACATGGGTAAGTACAATAAAAAAAGCAGTGTTTTTTTTTGTAACACTGCCTTAGTTGGGAAAAAAATATGACTATTATAAATCTTTATCCATATACTGATCTAAAGAAGATTTGAGCTGGTCTAAAAATAAGGTGCGATTATCCGCACGTTCTTTCATACGGTGAAAAGCATGGTGAATATCACCTAGTTGGATACGAAACACCATTTGAAAGATTAAGCTAATTTTGCGGATTCCAGTTTTGCCGTTAGAAATTGCCCCGGATGTATAAAGTGCATAAATCAATTCTATCAGTGCATTTTTCGATTCTGTCCAGAAAATATCTTTTGTAGATTCAGCATTCTGCAAAACCACATCCGGCTTATCTACAGGATTAATCTTGATAATCAAGTAATTATAGAGCAGTTCATCAGCTATGATACGGGAAACTTTGTAATCATAGTATGTGGAAAATTGAGTATCAACTTCAAAAATAAAACTGTTTAGGCCAGTGTTTAGATTTATTCTTCCTAATTTAAAAAAGTCATGGTCTCTGTCCGTACGTCCTGACCGATAATACCGGTAAAAATCAGAATTGCAAATATGCTCTTTGTATTCATTTTTCAAATGCTGCAATTCACCGGAAAAATATTTATAATACATTTTTCCTCCATTTACCGGACAGGATGTTTCTATCCTGTAAACTTTATTATAGTAAATCAACTTTCCAAGTATTTGAGGCTTAATAATTCTGAAGAATTCGATTTCTTCATTTGCCTCTGTAAAATGATGCTCCAAAACTTGCTTTTTCATTCCTGACAATAAATCCTGCAGGAAAATAATCATACGATAGGATTCGTCTATTACATGCACGGATTCCAAACTGATTTCCTGTTCTTTTTTCACGATACTGTAAAGGACATCTTTGTAAGCGGATTGTATCATATTAATAGTATTATGCAAACAATAATTCCATCTTTCAGGTTCATTCAGATCCCAGCCTTAAACGGTACTCCGAGGGGGACATGAAAGTTGATTTTCTAAAAAAATTGCTAAAAGATGAGGAATTACAAAAATGTAATTCCTCAATAATCTGCAAAATGGTCAAGTCATCATTTTGAAGCAAAATTTTAGCTTCCAAAATAAGTGCTTCTTCGATAAACTGCTTAACGGTCTTATTGGTGACCTGCTGTACGGTTTTACTAAGGTGTCCTTTTGTTATTAATAATGCATCAGCATAAAACTTCACACTATGCTCTTTTGCACAATGAAGCTCTACCAGTTGTAAAAATTGGAATACCAGTTTTTCCTTTCTGGTATGTTTTTCTTTTACATTACAGGAATCTTTGCTGTATATTGAAGCAAGCACATACAACAAAAGATTGAAACTAAGGGACAGTACTTCGTTATAAAATGGATATTCACTTGTTTTGTATCTTTTGTTTCCTGTCAAAGCGAACAAATCATTTAGTAAAAGAGAATCCTCATCCTTAAGATTTATTTTCGATGGACATTTTGAAATAAAAAATTCAAAGAAACCTATGTTTGGTTTTCGTATTGTATTCTTAAAGATAAAGCCTGGTGTAAAAGAAAGTAGAGAAATCTCCATTGTTTCACTCATCAATACAATCTCGCAAGAAGTTCTAACCGGTATTACAAGCAGCTCACTTGGACACAAACAATACTCCACATGGTTTGCCTGCAAGGTTACACATCCTGAATTTATCAAAATTATAATGAAGTAACTGCTATTAAAATATTGTTCCAGTGCAGCTTTCGAGGAAAACCTTTCAAACGTAAAGACCTTTAAGTCTGAATTCCGGTATAATAAACTTTTTTTTATCAAAACATTAATTTTAAACATTTGCTATGATAAACCCTGAAGAAAATTTTGAATCATTTTGTATCATGAGTCTTGACGGAACTATCGGACATTAATATCCACATCAAGGAAACGGACACAAATAATAAATTGGCAAGATTATCTGTAAAAAACAGAAAAGCCAGTGGTCGTATATTGCGGGTTTTAATCTCATTTATGGATGGGTAACCGATCATTTCATCAAACTTCGACATCTCATAAATGAAATAAAGCTCGATAAGATTAAAAATGATTAGAAACACACAAAAAATAGTTACGATCCTTTTTTCATTTTTTGGTGATATATACATGATTTTTTTTTTATAAATTATTTTGAATAATTCCGGACAGCAAAGCCATTCTCACCGTTTTAAAAGTAACTTGATCAACCTTGTTACCAACTGCTGTTTCCCAATCTTTATCTTCTCGCTTTTTTTCATAAAAAATGGAAGAAGCTGCAATCGAAGATATAGCGAGTATGACACACTTATCCTCTGAGCTATAGGAATTATCCGTGCTAATATTAGATTGATAAAGTGCTATTGAGTCCAGCATACTTTCGTAATCAACATTATTGAATTGCATTGTGCTTTCAATAAAGTCCGACAGACTGGCTTTCCCTGCTAATGTCATAGATGGATTCTCGACGTTTAATTCAAATAGGCCCTGCGATTGGCCTACTGCATTTCTGATTTCATCTATAGAGGAATTGGTTAGGTTTAAATTACTTGTAACCAATGTTACTGTTGTATTTCCATTGGGATGGATCGCCTGATTAATAAAAATAATAGATTCAGCATCGAAATTACTTTGATCATAAAATTGCGATAGCAGTTGATCGATTTCCAGATTAAGTGAATTTTTAGCGAAACTGGATACATTGGATTTACTCAGCTTAGAATTTGAGCCCTCAAAGGAATTAATTTCTTTTAATTCGCTGTCAGCTGTAAAATCATTTGTACAGGAAATCGACAGAATTGTAATGATAAGTACCCATAATGATAAATTTTTCATGATTAAGTGTGTTAAATGTGACTGGCTACTTTTTTTTTCGCCAGTTCATTTCCCCGGGAAGCAGAACTTTTATTTAGCACGATGCCAAACATTTTTGCTTTTGAATTCGGGACAAAGCTAGACGCTGGATTTCAATCTCACAAAACATGTATTGTTGATTTTCCGAAAATAGCATATTGATTTTCCGAAAATCAACATCCTATTTTTTAAAAATATAAACCTCATTATCAATTGTTTATATTATATTTGATGCTCCTTTTTTTTAAAAAATTGCTCAAGAACATTTTTGGAAGACAAAACCCGTTTATTTAAGTTTTATCCTATAAATAAATAGTATGCACTTTTATCTTAACCTATGATTAAAAAATATCTACTCGTTTTTTTCCTATGCTTGTGCTTGGGAAATCAAATTAAAGCACAAGAAAATGCCTTTAAAAATCCAGACTCACTTCTACGTAGAGATTATGACTATCTTTATGACAGGATTGAGCAGTTACAAGGTGATACTATCAATCAGTCCTTGTATTTAAAATCGTTTTTATTAAAGTCGAAATCTGAAAAAAATTTCGAGGAAATCGTCAATGGATACAAAAATTACCTTCATCATTCACCTGATAAGTTAAAGCTTGTTTACGCTGACAGCATGATATTCAGTGCTAAGCAGTCTAAAAAGAACAATCTGATCGGTTCGGCTTATTTATCAAAAGGAATCGTTTACTACGGCTTGAAACAACATGATCAGGCCTTAGACAATTACCTCATTGCGAATGATTTTATTTCAAAAACTACAGACAACTATTTAATTTATAAAGTAAAGTATACGATAGGCCATATAAAATATTATTTAGGTTTTTATGATGAAGCCATATCGTTATTTCGGGAATGTGTTGTTTACTTTAAAAAAGAAAATCCCAGAGGCTATCTAAACTCGCTTCACTCACTTGGATTATGCTATAACAGAGTTGGCAATTATGGTTTATGTTCAGAAATAAATAAAAAAGGTTTGACCGAAGGCATAAGACTGAACAATACAGATATGGAATCTTATTTTATTCATTCGGAAGGAATTAATCAATTTTCTCTGAAGAATTATAGGGATGCTATCAAGCACATCAACTATTCTTTAGCTGTTATAAAAGAAAAGAAGGACTTTGCAAACCAAGCTGTTGGTTATTTTTATATTGGTAAAAGTTATTGGCAGTTAAATGAACATGAAACAGCGTTGCCTTACTTTAAAAAAGTCGTTCAGATTATTGAAGCTAAAAATTATATTCGGCCAGATCTTCGCGAGAATTATGAGTTGATGATACGTTATTATAAGTCTAAAGACGATTTAAACAATCAGCTTTATTACATACAAAAGTTACTAAATGTAGACAAGATCTTAGACAGCAGGTATCGATATCTATCCAACAAGATTCATAAAGAGTATGACACCAAAAAACTATTAGCAGATAAAAAAAGTATAGAAGATCTTTTTACTAAAAGAAAATACAATGATTCGATTCTGGGTTTGGTTATTGCTTTCTTATTTTTTTTACTAGTCTTTTTGTTATACAGGAATATTAACAATAAGCGTATTTATCGACAAAAATACGAAGAACTAATGACCAAAGGTAAATCCGCCAAAGTTGAAGAGAGACAAATAACCAGCATAATTGCTGATATAAATCAGGATAAAGTAAAATCACTTTTGAAGCAACTGGAGAAATTTGAAAAGGATGATAAATTCCTTGAAAAAGATTTGACTTCTAGCAAATTATCTGTAGCCTTTGGGACAAATGTAAAGTATCTATCAAAAATAATTTACCATTATAGAGGAAAAAAGTTCGTCGATTACATTAATGACCTCAAAGTAGATTATTTAATTTCTCTATTGCAAAATGATAAAGCGGTTAGAAAGTATAGCAATAAAGCTTTGGCTGAGGAAGTTGGATTCAGTACTACACAAAAGTTCTCTCATGCTTTCTTTGCACGAGCAGGAATGCCAGTTTCCTTTTTCATTCAGGAAATTAAAAAAGAAGAAATAACTGATTTAGATGAAAACAGAGGGGTTAATTTTGATTAATTCATTTAAAAATAGCATTTCTTGAATTATACATTTTAATATAAAGTTAAATTATACTATTTTCTTGTAAAAAATATCACAAACTAAATAGCTGTAAACTAACATATTACATTTAACAAGAAAATAATTAAATATATTTCAGATGATACTTAGTTATTTATATGTGTTTTATTTTACATTGTAAGAAAAACATGTACCTTTAAAACCGTAATTAATCTTACATTTTAAAGGTTTAGTTAATTGTTTTTTTAATAATTGAATAAAATAAATAACTAATAATCAATTACATATATGTAATATGTTGTAAGTTTTTTAATTGATAAGATAAAATCATATATAGCCAATAATTATTTAATATGTCAGATTTAAAAAGAGTATTTTTAGATAAAGATACTGTTGCATTAGAATTTACACCTTTTAGTCAAACTAGAACCTATGGCTTTATTTGCCAAAATTTTGAAAACGACCAGATAATTAACAGCATACATTTCGAAGTAGATGTAGTATGCATCCAAAGTTATAGTAATAATAATTTATCTTTTGAAATAAATAGAAAACAAGTGTATGTTGACAATCTTGAACCTGATTTAAAGATAGAACAAATAGCTGACAGCAGTTCAAAAGCAATTTATCCACTTAACATAAAAGTAAGCGAAGAGGGAAACATCATTGAAATAACAAATCATAATGACATTAAAAATAGATGGCTTCCAATAAAAAAAACACTATCTAAATACTATGTTGGAAATATCGTCTCTGAAATACTGCAAAAAATCGAATCAACTTTAAATAATGAAATTTTATTAAAAGAATCAATTTGTAAAACTTGGTTTTTTCATCTCTATTTCAAACCAATCTTTAACAACTACACCAAAGATGAATCACTAAACTTTATTTGGAAATCACCTGTTTTTGGGAATCAAATTATCTCTTATGATGTTAAACAGTCAATAGAAGAATATTATTCTGCAACAGATAAAATTTTCATCAACGTTAAAGGTAATTCAATAGACAAAAGATCAATAAATGAAGTGTTGAATCAATACACTTATCCAAAATCAGAAATGTCTGGAATCGACGTTACACCTTTAAAATCAGAAATGGAGGTTAAATATAAATTGTATGGTGAAGACCGAAGTATTTTTTCAATAATAGGAACTTACAAAACTACGGTCACAGAAAAAATAAATAGAACAACCCAAATAGAGATTTATCATTTACCTGAAAATAGTTCTTTTAGACCTCAATCAAAACCGAAACAGAGGAATATTTCTTTTTTTGTAGAAGAAGAAAATGAGCCGGTAAAAAAGAAAACAGGCTTTTGGGGCAAATTATTTTAGTATAAAACAAAAATTAAAGAAAACTAACACCTATTTATTATGTCTGAGAAACATTTTGTAATTCAAGGGGCAACGTGCCAATGTAAATTTAGTGTTGAGCCAAAAAAAGATAAGTTAAAAGTTAAAACCCAATCTAAACATTATGCTAATGATAAAGATGGAGAAGAAAAACTTATTGCTACTGATAAAGAAATTGGGCAAACTTTGGAGAAAAACACTTTTGGTAAATGTAAAATGCAACCTAATGGAAGTGGTGATTACTTGCCTTGTCAAGCCACAATTACAAAATGGAGTGATTTTTATGAAAAAACAACTTTATCAAATCAAGGTAAAATACTGTTGGAAGACAGTAAGGGAACTTGCCCAATTGGAGGTCCCGATTGTATTACTATAAAAGATCATGGTCAAACTTCGGAAGTTACTAAAAAAAACACGGAGAAAAGTAAGCCTGAAGTGTTGAATGAAATCTTTCCCGGTGTGAATTTTGGAGATCTCGGAAATGCTATTTTAATGATTGAAAACAAAAATTAAACAAGAAAAACATGAGCAAAAATTTACATCTTGTTCCCAAACTTACCAAAGATCAAAAATTTGATAAGGCAATGGGATGCTTAACATTATCAAAAGCAGAAATTTTCACAGTTGAAATTGTTCCTACAGCTGCACTCCATAATGGAGCTCCGAAAAAACTTCCTCCTTTTAAAAAACTAACTCAGGAAGAGGTTTGGAAAATGCCGGATATTGGTGATAGACACATGTATGTTGCCGATCACAAAAGAAGAGAAAAACAAGAAGAAGAATATGAAAAAGATAAAGATGCTTTTAATAAAAAAATAAGTGAGGAACTTTCTACGTTAAGTTGGTGTTGGGAAGTGATAGGTAATACTATGGATGGTAGAGTTTTAGAACATAACTCTGACTTTACTATCGGAATGCCTAAAGAACATGAAAAGCGCATCAGCTTTCCGGAAATTCTTGTAGGGGGTGGTTTTGCCTGGCTGGAAGTTTTTACTAAAAATGATCCTGCTTTAGGCGATACTCCAAACGGCTTATTTGTTACTGCAAAAGGTACTCCCCAAATTGTTCGGATAGCCTGGACAGATCTTGATTGCAAACCAATTACAGGAAAAGTAAGTTTTGGATCCACTGTACTTTTAAATATTTATACAACTCATATGTATGGAAATAATTTAGAGGTTGAATTGTGGGATAGAGACGTAGTCGATCGAGATGATTTATTATCCATTTCT
This sequence comes from Flavobacterium humidisoli, assembly GCF_023272795.1. NCBI lineage: Bacteria > Pseudomonadati > Bacteroidota > Flavobacteriia > Flavobacteriales > Flavobacteriaceae > Flavobacterium > Flavobacterium humidisoli. The sequence continues at coordinate 533,564 of NZ_CP096829.1, forward strand.
AATATGGCTAATTTTACATGTGAAGTTTTAATCTATAAATTACTTGCAAATGAAATAAATAAAACTGGGATTTCTGGCGGAATAAAAATAAATGGTAAATCTGAAACACACGTTCAAAAAGTACGAATTCCTGTTCTTATAGATCATAAATGGATGTTTTCTGCTGGAAAAAACCTTAAAATTTATCCTACTGTAAAATCACTTGAAACCAGAAAATCATTAAAAGTCCCTAAAGATTGTTTTTTAGAAGTTTCGGTTGACGGAGAAAAACACCAGACAGTAATAGAACAAACCAACAATCCTGTAGTTGTTGGTAAAGTAAAAACGAATATAGCAAGTTTTACACCCTGCCAATATACAGGTATAGAAATGGTAAATGCTAAAGGCGAGATTACAGATTTATACAAAGAAGACAATGAAAAAATAGGGTTATCGACCATAGAAGTAGGATTAATGTCAGGTATTGATAAAAAGAAAACTATAATTCAGGTAGATCAGAACAGTAATATCGACGAATGCATTTTGTCTGGAAAAAGTAAACATGTAAATCAACTTACTGCTGTCGTTGATAATTTACCAAAAAATATAACGATACTTAGTCAGAAACCTTCTAGAATTGATTTTGAATCTTTTTTTAATTACGACGAAATTAACCTTTTTGAATATTTTTTTCTTACAGAATCAAAACTTAAAGAATTACCAGTATTATCAATAAAATCAAATACATGTAGACATAATCATAACATAAATATAAAAATTGTTCCTGATATTAAATGGGAAGCTTACATTTTGATTACGTCTAAAACTTCTGAAAGTTTTGCCCATACTTTAATGCCTAGTGATAAAGATTCTTTTGGAGATCCAATTGTTACAGATGAAAAAGGTAAACCTACACGAAAAAATATTTTTCAAATACACCAAAAAAAGGCAAGAGAAACTGGTGTTTCTGCAAAAAAAATGACAAGAGACTTCACAGGAGAGGTACATATCAAAGCCAGTACGAATAATGGAGCTAATACATCTGATTATGGTGCTTTTATTGAAGACAAAATAAAAACAGTATTATCAACTCTTAGTAGTGTAAAAGAGGTTTTAGATACAATATCACACAGAGATGAAGCGGCTAAGGGTAATGCACAAGGAGCAATGCAAATGGCGAAAGACAAAAACATAGTAGGCTCTAAATTTCCCGTTTTTATAGAATTTAGCTTTCCTACAGTACGTTTAGGAGGAGGATGGTATTGGGATGTAGATAAAAAAGATGGAAAAGTCAAATGTATAGGAAACCTACAATTTGGATTAGAACCTTTAATACAGGGTAAAGGAGGAATAGATTTAGTGGCTGCTGCAGATTACATACCACCTGTAAAACCTGTATTAGCAGCTTTAAGATATGTTAAAGTTGGTGCAAAATGGTTAACTGATCGTAGCAATATTCCAGTGAACATTGATAGTGAATTATATTTTAATTTATATGTAAAGGGAAAAATTGACCTAAGACAAACTATTGATTTTATGAACGCTAGTAATGATAAAACAGATGCTAAGATTTCGCTCTTAATAGGCATTGAGTTAGGGTTTAAAATTAAAGCAACGATTTCTAAAGTAATTTATACAAAATCAGAAAAAGCAGGAGAAGAGAAAATAAGTGAAACGAGTACAGGTGTAGATGGGCAATTATCCGCAGAAGCGGAATGTGGTTTTGTTGGCATAGCCACCGGAGGAAGGGATGAAAAAGGAATGTATCTACAATTAAGCGCCGATTTTACAGGAATTACATTAAAGGTTGTAGGAAAATTAACGATTAGCAGGCGTGATAAAACACCAGATAATTTTGGTGTTAATGGTAAATTTGACTTAGTAGATTATCATAAGGATATATGTAAAACAGAGAAATATTATGTACTTTAAAAAAACTATTATTTGCATTACAAGCCTATTTTTTATGAATAGCTGTGCACAGAATTCAAAAAATGATAAAAAGAATAATTTAAAAGAAGAAATTAAAATGGAAGAAGAGATTATAGCGTATCAGGATAAAATGTACGATAAAATAGAAACATTTGATAAAAAACCACTTTATGTATTACAAGTAAATAAAAATAATTGTAGGGTATTGGTTTCCTGTAATGACATACCGCATTGGATTACTTTTTTTAATAATAGTGGTGCAAGTACACCTCTCTTTTTAAACGATTATATAACAAAGTCAGGAAAACAGCTCATAACCATACAAATATATCCTAAAGAAGGACAGGAGTTTATCGCTGATAATGCAGATTTAGATGTCAAATTGCATTATGCAAAACATAAAGATGATGGAGTGGATACTTATACAAATTTAGCTCATGTAGAATTACCCGAAAATATTGGCAGTATGAAAGTACCCTATTTTGAACTCAAAATACCATTTGAAGCAATTGTTCCGTTTGATTTTAGTAAGGATTTAGAGTTAGCTCAAGACTTATCAAAAATTCCTAATATAGAAGAAAAAGTTGTTGCCAAATATAATCAACTGCGAGAATTATTGGTAAATGGAGATGGTTTATCTTTTCTTAAAGAAATTGAGCGTAGTGATTTAAGAACAATTTCTTACTTGTATTTTACGAAAAAAGAAATGTTAGATCAAAACAAAGAAGAAAATCTTGATATAAAAAGAGTTAGAAAAGATGTTAAAAATAGAAAAGTATATCCAATTGAAAATTATGAAATGACTTTTAGTGCAAATAATAGATTGGTGATCTTAAGAAGAAAGAAAGATAAGGAAGAGATAATTAACTTAGAGTTTGAAACAGAAATGGGTATCGACGGTTCTATCAGATGTACAATTCTTTATATGCCAAAAGGGAGTAATGAATTAAAAGTTTGGTAATGAAAAAAGATTCTGATTTATTAGAAAATAAACTAGAAGAAAAAAAGCCTACAGGATGTAATTTAGTTATTTGGTTTTTTATATTCGCAGTTATAGCAATGTTTATGATGCTTTTTACTAAAGTTTATCGCCATAACATTTTACAATAAATATCGCCATAATTCTGAAAATAATTGTATGGAAAAAGCTGGTAGATCTAAGGTACTTTCATTAACATTGTGGATATACGAATTTGCAAAAGGAATGAGGTCACATTAATACTAAAATTATGTAAATAAATATTTCAAAAAAATAGGTACTACTTGCAATAGTATTTTCTGCAATAGGATATAATTTATTGGAATAAATAAGATATGGAGAAAATATTAACTTTAGAGTTTGAAATTGAAATGGTTGGCGATCGCATTATATATACAATTATTTATATGCTACATTATACTAATGAATTAAAAGTTTGGTAATGAAAAAAGAATCTAATTTGCCAAATAAAAATTCAGAAGATAAAAAGCTTGTAGGGTGCAATGCTGCTATTATTTTTTTTATAATAGCTGTAATTGCAATGTTTTTAATACTTTTTACTAAAGTTTATTTTTTCAAAACAAAGTATTAGAATGTTAGTAAGAAAAATAATTTATGTAATTTTTGCATCGCTATCTGTCCTGAATAGTATTTACTTATCTTATATTTATTTAGAAGCATTTATGTTAGATGGCACAAATCAGGAGCTTAGTTCAAATTTTTTGTTAGTACTTATTTCCACATTATTTATAGTTACGATTATAGTTACAATTGGTTATTTCTTTAATAAAAAGAAAAGAGTAAATTTTAAATTTACAGAACATCTAACATTAATAATATGTGGTCCTGTATTTTTTGTTTTTTGCCTGCTATTTATTTATGAGAATTTAAATTATGATAGTCCAGAATTATTATTGCAAAGAATAGGATTTTCAATAGAAGGGTTAGCTATTGCTTTAACTATAGGTAAGAAAAGGGACAATGCATTAATTAAGCTTTTGGGTATTGCTTTTCTTTGGTTTTGTGTAGCAACTGTTTGTTACTCTGTTACGGGAATTTTTGATCAACATTTAGGATATAAGGAATTATATGATAATAATTTAAAATTATTATTTACAGCTATTTTCTATCATTTAGTCAATGCTTGCCTTTTACTATATTCATATCTACCTGATTACATGACTAAAGGTGCATTCTGAAAAACAAATTCAAGATTGCAAAAAAGTAAACGAACAGTTTTAATAGATAAATAATATAAGCGCCTTTTATTGAAATTCTCAATTAACGTTTCATAACTAATTAAGTGCCAAAATTAGTATTCATAAAATTCTTCAAATTTCATTAAATTATATTTTATGGTTTTATCATGTTTTTTACTATTCAAATTTTTAGTATTTTGAAATGCTTTGTAGTTCGTAACATTCGCATTATCAACTTAATAGAAAATATAGTGCGGAAGATGAAAGAAACTACTTTAATAACTTCAGAATGAAAAAAATTAAAATACTCAATTGTGAACATATAATTTACATTTTTATTCTAATCTGTTTTATATTATTGATAGTTTTCCTTATCAATAATTACAAGGAAACTATGGTACTAGAAAAGGAGCGTATTAGAATAGATAGAGAAATCAATCTAAAGCAAGTGATTTCAAAAATGAAAGAACAGGAATTTAATGGATAAGGAATAAGAGTAAAAAGAATGTTTTAAAAAAAAACACAAAATTAAGATAAGTAAAAATGGTTGCGAATATGAATCTAAATGAAGCGATAAATATCGTTAAAATTTTTAAAAACGAAAATATCAGTGAAACCCTGAAAGATTTACAGAGATTAGAGAAGACAATTTCATTTCCTAATTTCGAGAGTATTTTCACGGCTGCTAAAATAATAAAAGAAGCGTCATCGCAAATTGATGAAATTGTCCATGCATCTGGCATCATGATAGCAAAAGAAGTATGGCTTCATGAAGATGAAAAAATGCAGTATTTATCCCTAGGTGCAGGAAATCATAAAGAACATTTTGACATGGAAACCAATTTACGTATTGCTGAATTCAAATTTGGCAAATGGAATGAAAATAGTGCAAATGGTATAAGACGACGAGGTTATTTCAGTAACTATATTAGTCTTCTTACTGCAAATGATCATCGCAGTAAATATTTTGTAGTTGAAGATAAAAATTCATTTGTGAAATTTATGAATGGTAAAGCAACTTGGAGAAATGTATTGAGTAAAAATCTATCTAGTTTTAAAAAACTGGAAAAATTTTTAATTGAGAATAAAAAAGAACATTTAGTTACAGTTTGTGAAATTTATAAAGAATTTGAAGAACAGGTAACCATAATCGAGTATAATCAAATAATGAAAACTGATGATAATGGAGAACTATTACATGCCTGAAAATTAAGACATTAAAAATATAAAAAGTAAAAAAAATCAAAATGAACAATGAAATATGCTTAAAATCAATAAGCGAATTGTTAGAGGAAAGCTTTTATATATCATCTTATCAAAGAGGATATAGATGGACTGAGCAGCAAATTTTTGATTTATTAAATGATATTTATTCATTTGCTAAAAAGAAAAACAAATCTGAAAAAGAGTTTTATTGCCTGCAGCCTATTATAGTAAAGAAGCATTTCTGGAATAGAGCCAGCAATGATAAGGATGAAACAATAGTTGGATGGGATGTTGTAGATGGCCAACAAAGACTAACAACAATTAGAATACTTTTTAAATATCTATTAAATGAGTTTTTAACTGGTCGTAGTTTGAAGCAACGTTATAACAAAGACTTATTTACAATAGAATATCAAACTAGACCTCATTCCTATGAATTTCTAGATAATCCTGAAAAGGAGGATCATTCCAATATAGATTTTTATCACATTAGTGAAGCATACAAATTTATAGCAAAATGGTTTAATCAAAAAGTTAAAAGTGATGGTTTGATGTTTGATGATTTATGTGATTCAATCACAAAATTATTGGTTTACAACAAAACTAACCAGAAAGAAGAAGGTGTGGTTCAAGTAATTTGGTATCAATTGGCAGATGAAAAAGTAAATCAAATAGAAACTTTTATCAGAATTAATTTAGGAAAAATATCATTAACTAACTCAGAACTTATAAAGGCATTATTTCTGCAAGAAAGAAATTTTGGAATTGGTGATGCTGCAAAATTAAAACAATTAGAAATAGCACATGAATGGGATCAAATTGAGAATTTTCTACAAGATGAAAATTTTTGGTGGTTTCTAAATAAATCTAAGAATGAAGCCTCTTCTCATATTGAATTCATCTTTGATATGATGTGTGAAATTGCGGTAAAAAATAATGCTGAAATTGCAAAACTTTTAGGTAATGATAAGTTTGTTACTTTTAGATATTTCAATTTACTTTTTGGTGACGATATAGATTATCTAGCTATAAAGCGCAATTGGGATACGATAAAAAAATATTTTGAAACTTTTGTTGAATGGTATGAAAATCCAATATGGTACCATTACATTGGTTTTTTAGTTTACTGTGGAGAAAGTGTTTTAGACATATTTAATCTTCTTACAGCTTCTGAGATTGAAAATAAAGAAGATGTAACTATTGCTTTAGTTAAGCAAATAAAAAATAAACATCTCAAAGGAATTAGCTGGAAAGAAAAAACAGATGATAATAATGAAAAAGTATTTGAACTAAATCTAGGCTACAATAGTGATAAGCATTTGCTGCGCAAAACTTTTTTACTTTTTAATTTAGAGTATATTGTTAAAAAAGCTAACCAGCAAAATTTAATTTATAAATTCCCTTTCAAGACATTTAAAGCAAATAAAAATATTAAAGATGAAAACATTGCTTGGGACATTGAACATATAGATTCTGCAACAGAAAATAGTTTAACAAAAAATGAAGATCAAAATATCTGGCTCGGCAATGCATTAATAGATGTTTCCGGAGATTAGCAAAGATAAAGTTTTATTAGGCGAGATAAATAGTTTCATTACTAGTCAAGTAGGAGATTTTGATCAACTGTTTAAAAAAGTACAAGCACTTTCTAATGAGGAACAATTGACTGATGACCTTAAAAACAGTTTAGGAAATCTAACTCTTTTAGATGCTGGAACAAATAGAGGCTATGGTAATGCTTTATTTGTTACAAAAAGAAGGATAATTATAGAAAAAGATAAAGGAGGTGTATTTATACCAATCTGTACCAAAAATGTTTTTCTAAAATATTTTGACGGAAATACTAAAGGTAGATGGACCGCAGAAGATATTATAGCTTATAAAATAGAAATAGAAAATACTTTGCAAAAATTTCTTCCAACAAAAAAATTAACAAAATGAACAAGTATAATTTAATAAACTTACTTTCAGATACAATTGAGATTAGTGAGGGAGAAACTTTAAAAAGAGTAAAACTTGACGGAATAAAAGTTCCTATTATTCAGCGTGATTATGCACAAGGACGAAAGAATGAAAAGATCATAAGAGATCGTTTTTTATCAGCCATATTTGAAGCATTAGACAATAACAGAGAACTTGAATTAGATTTCGTTTACGGTTCTATAAAAATAAATAATAATGACGAAAAGGTTTTTCTTCCTTTAGATGGTCAACAAAGATTAACAACACTTTACCTTTTATATTGGTTTGTTGGCAATAAGGAATTGAAAGATCAAGAATTAACTGATCTGAGAAAAAAACTATTAGGATTTACTTATGCGACAAGAACAACTGCAACTGCTTTTTGTGAAAAGCTAGCAGAAATTAATTTTAAAGAAGATCCATCAAAAGAAATAAGAAAATCTTATTGGTTCCATAAAAGATTTGAAAAAGACCCAACCGTTATTGCAATGCTTAACATGTTGGATGCTATTAAAATAAAGTATGATGAAATTAATAAGCCAATTTTCAGCAATCTAAATAAACTTTGCTTTTATATACTTCCTCTTGATGGTTTTGAATTAACAGATGAGTTATATATAAAAATGAATGCTCGTGGAAAGCAATTAACCGATTTTGAGAATCTCAAAGCAGATTTAAATAATTGGCTGATTAGTGATTCAAATAAAATGAAAGAGAACTTTCAGAAAGAAATTAATTACAATAGTCTTTCAATTCCTTATTACCTTGTTTTACTTTCTAAAATTGACAACGAATGGACAAATATATTCTGGAATCACCTTTTAAAGCTAAAAGATTCACTTAAGAATGAGGAGGAAAAGGAAAAGATGAAGATGGTTGTTGATCCTTTCTTTATGAATTTTATATCTCGTTATATTGTTAATACATACATTTTAGAAAGCACGAAAACAAATTTAGAAATTGAAATTTCAATAATATTTAGATTCTTTTATAATGAGGCATATAATCAAAAATACAATTCATTTGATATGTATGAGGAGGTTTTTAAGCAAGACAATGTTATTCAAAATTTAGAAAAAACATTAGATACATTAGCTCAGAATTATCAAGAAATAGCGGAAATCATTAAACCTATTTGGAATAAAGGAACAAATTGGTCACTTACAGACGAAAGAATTAATCAACAACAAAGAATATTGTTTTGCGGAATATGTTTGTACCTTGAAAAAAAAACCTTTGAACCAACCTACTTTGCCAATTGGATAAGGGTTGTTTGGAATTTAGCAATTGATCCTGATATCAGAAGTATTGGACCTATGATCAATACAATGAAATTAATTAAAGAGTTGTCAATCGGAAGTGAAAATATTTACACCTATTTTGCTACTCAAGAATTTCAAGATATTATAAATAATAGAAAAGATTTTTTCAAAACGCAACTTGAAGAAGAAAAGATTAAAGCTTCATTAATAATAGACCCAAACTGGGAAGAATATATTCTTAAAGCTGAATCGCATCCCTTATTCCTTGGAAACATTGGTTTTTTAATTAATGATAATCCCGAAATAGATTTATTTAAAAAAAGAATTGAAAACGCATTTCTGTTATTTGACAATTCTGGGTCAAACAAAAGTTTTAGTTCAAAACACGATTTGTTTAGATACTTGATAAGTAAATTTTCGAATTGGAATCAAATTCAAAATTTTATCTATAGTGATTCTGAAAATAATTGGCGATTAATTTTACGTCGTGATACTGCTTATAAAAACAAACAATTCATTAAAGAAATTTGTTCTTTAGACTCAATTGATAAAATAAAAGAACATATTACAGCGGCTTTATTAATTGAATCTTCAGCTACTGGATGGAATACTGATTCTGTTATCAAAGTAAGAAAAGCACATACAAATCTTTACTTTGATACAGGTTTTTGCTCATGGATGCAAACAACTGGTGCAAATAAAGTAAAATTGCTTCAAGAATATATTTATATAATACGGCCAGGTGCTTGGTACGATAAAGTAATGATAGATTGTTTTAGAAATGAATTAATAACTCTTGCTTTGGTAGAATTTAAATTAAACTCTGAGGGTAAACAATGCGGTAATAGTATGTTTTTCAAAGAAGAAAATATAAAATTCACAAAACATATTGGTGATCGTCTATTTGTAATAATTTTTGGAGCAACTGGATATTTTACAATTAAAGAAAAAATTAATGAAGATTGGATAGAAATAATTTCTGAAAACTATACCAAAATCAGTGCGATTGATGAACTGACAATTTTCATGAATAATTATAAAAATAAATTAGAAACTAATGTTGATAAAGAATTGATCAGGTTATTTGAATAGTCCTTTAGCTGGCTCATTTAAATATGAAAGGTAAATTTTAGAAATATAGTTCATAACAACCTTAAAGAAAAAACAACTGCTATTTTCTTTTGAAATTAAACCAATATTTATTTAGTTTCATTATTTATTTGTTATTTTTCAAGGTTGTTATCTACTTACATACAAGACATCTAATAAACTAATTACACAAGAATTATTCTAACTTTAGAGCATATATCAGGTTCTATTTTGCAAATAAATTCTACTAAAACTAAAACTCCAATTCATGTCCCATTTGACTTGCTAAATTTTTACAAATGGAATATGGAAATTTATCTAAATATGAGAAATAAGCTATTTTTTTTAGGTTTTCTCTTTGAGTTTTCAAATCAGAATCACATAAAAGAGCCAAATCACTTTTATTAAAATTGATACCTTCTTGCAATCTTTTTAAATATTTACTTAGATCATTATTCAAGTTTAGTTTTTCATCATCACTTAAAAAGAACGCTTCAAAAATTTCTATGTATTCCTCCATAGTAATCTTTCTATCTTTTCTAACAAATCTATCTCCAAAATAAATTTTAAGCCATTTTTTTAAGGTTCTCTTATTACATTTAAATTCTGCAGCAATAGTCTCCTTAGTTACATAAGCTATTCTTTTTAAAAGTATTTTGCTTTCTTCCCTGGTTTTGCCTTCTAAATTAATATCAAATGAAGTTGCAAAAACATATTCTGCAAAAGATTTCTGAATTGCAAACATTTTTGTCAAGCCCTCATGGTCAGTAATCAAGCTAGCTAATTCGCTGTTAAATTGTAGTTTATTTGTAGACTCAATTAAATCTGATATATTATTAAACTGCAATATTTCTGATACTTTCAGCCAAAAATTAAAATTAGTTTCAATTTTCAAAATTTCAAAAATTTCTTCATCCGTATTTGATTCTTCTTTTAATTCATTTAATCTTGATATCAATTGTTTTTCACCTCCATAAAACATAACGAACAAAACATTAATCAATTCCTCTTCTTTTTCAAAAGACAGTTTCTTATAATTTTCTAAAAGTTTATTTAGCATAAAAAGAATTGTTTATAAATAAAAAAAGTAACAGAATCAAAACTAGTAAATTATATCACTGTCTGATTATAAAACTCTAAGTAACATTAAGCAACTTATTTTCATGTTAATCATGATTAAATTCCCAATCATCACCAAAATTATCATCATCCCAGTCACAATTATCTTCTTTCTTAGAATTTACTTTCGTATTCTTGTTTACATGGACTTTCTGATATTCAATATTATTCGGATTCAATTGATTTGATCTATTATCTATTGATTTTTGTTTGGTTGAGCTTATTTTAATTTTTTGCACACTCATTTTACTGAAAGCAATTTGATTTTTCTTAGACATTTTTAATATTTATAAAGTTTGTACTTCAAAAATAGGATAAAGAAAAAATGCTAATCTAAATTATGCACGATAAGTTTCTAAAGTGCTTTAAAATGTGTCTTAAAGATAGATTAGAGGCAAGAAAGAATTGAGTCATTTTATTAAAAACTAAAAATAAGTTGTATTTTTGCAAGTACAAAAGAATTATAACGTTCTTTAAAACACAAGAAGTTTCATGCAGGAGCTTTTTTTAAGATTTTGAAAAGAAATGATAATTGTGGCAGATTCATGGCACAGTTATTTTCTAAAAATAAAAACACGGTATTGGTGCGGGTTTAGCTCGTTAGGTTCGAACCCCTCATCGCCCACAAAAAACTCCTTAAGAAATTAAGGAGTTTTGTTTTAAATATGAAGACTAAACAGAATTTTAAAAACTCACAAAAGTTAAAAATTCTTTGCAGAACTCAAAAACAAACGTATATTTGCAATCGCAATCACAAACGATAGCAACCTAGTAAAATAGGGCGATTAGCTCAGCTGGTTCAGAGCACCTCGTTTACACCGAGGGGGTCGGGGGTTCGAACCCCTCATCGCCCACAAAAAAACTCCTTAAGAAATTAAGGAGTTTTTTTTTACCCTCCTTTCAATGTTGTTTTTCGAGACATCAAAAATTTAAAATTATGAGCGAACTGATAGGCTTCAATATTAGAGTTTATGCTTTTTGTATAAATGATAATAAAATTTTGGCACTGCATGAAAAATATGCAGGAACACAAATATGCAAATTACCAGGAGGAGGGCTCGAATTTGGAGAAGGCACAATTGAATGCCTTCATAGAGAATTTGAAGAAGAATTAAACTTAAAGATTGAAATATTAGATCATCTTTACACACAAGAAGACTTTATTGAATCTCGTATTAAAGACAACAAACAGATTCTCAACATTTATTATACAGCCAAAATCCTCAATCTTGAAGATTTAAAAGTTCAAATTCCAGGATTAGAAAAATTAGAATGGATAGACATTGATTCTAAAGAAAATCCTTTTGTTTTGCAAGCGGACATAATTGCATTTGAGAAATTGAAGAAAAAGCACTTAATCGAATAAGTAATATTCTCAATATACTTTTCATTGTTGATTTCTAATTAAACACAATCTTATCTAGATTTAACTCGTAATTGAAAAAATAACAAAAAGAAATAACCTTTTAAAGCATAAAAAAACTCCATTATTTCTAATGGAGTAGTTTTTTTTATTTGCCCAACTCTTTGTCAATTTCTTTAATAAGTTCAACTGCGAGCGGTTTTGTATTTTCTTCATAAACCCTTATGTTATTCTTACCTAGTTTAACAAGATATCCGAGTGTCTTTTTATATTTTGGATCTGAATATAATTCTTTTTCTGGCTTATCGGCATTTTCTATTTCTTTATCAAAACACTTAAACAAAAATTCCGTATACATTTTATCAACCTCATTAGCGGCTGGAACAAATATTTGGTAATAGTTTAAGATTTTCTGTTTCAATTTTTCGTCTTCAATGTAGCCAAGTTTACCACTTGATTTAAAACCTTCATAATTACCTATAGTCAATGTTTGCCCATGTGAATGAATTGGGAAATTAACTTTACTTTTAGATCTATAAATACTGTCCAGTTGAGAAGTCGTTAATGCCAAAATTTTTTCGTATTCTGCGTTTGTCTTTTGGTATGCGTGTATTTCTCTATCGATACTTTCCATATCATTCTTTAAATCGTTCTTTAAATTAGCAAGAAACACAGATACTTCTTCTTGTTGGTGTCTATGCTCGCTCCAACCGTGTAGCCATATCGAAAGCGTCACAGCAAAAACGATTATAAATATTTCTATAATAATCTCTTTTACCTTCTCACCTACTGTGTGTTCTGTTTTTTTCACAGCTTTGTAAATTTTGTTTGAATGTTTGGTTATTTCTTCTTGCATAATTTAGTTTTGTAATTTTAACTTTGGTTGTTATTTGTAGTTTACTTTAGTACTTTACTCTGTGTTTTATCATAAAAAATAATTATCTCATTCGCTGCTATTTAATCACCGCAAATCGCTAATTTCGTTAAATAAATACAATCATTTTTTCTCTTTAGTACCCCACTTTTATTTAAAAGCGAATATAATACTATTTATAAAATCTTATATTGATTTCTTAATTACGCACAAAAATTTTCTTAAATAGTTAAATAAAACCACAAAAAACTCCTTAAGAAATTAAGGAGTTTTTCTAATCTTTTTAGACTTTAACAATCTGCCATTATTGCTTTTGTATTTTCTCACATACTTTTTCAAGAAGATTCTTAGTCTGTTTAAAATATCTCATCTTATCATCAATCTCTTTTATTTTGGCTTGAAAAAGATCTAATGTTTCGGGTTTTGCATCAGTCGTTTCGAACCAGCTGGTCAATATTTTTTTTATTTCTGCTAGAGTAAATCCGACTTCTCTTGCTTCTATGATAATTTCCAAACGCTCAATAGTATTAGCATCATAATGCTTATAATTATTAGATGTCACCTTTGCGTCAGTTAATCCCTTTATCATTCCCAAATTTTCGTAATATCTAATAGTATGGATTGATAATCCGGTTTTTTTTGATAATTCGTTTACAAGCATAGTTTTATTTTTTAAAAGAAAACAATAAAGCATAGAGCATAGTCTACACTTTACTCTTGCAAATATAGTTTTTTTTCTTTTAAAACTTTTAAAACACAACAGAATTAAAATATTTGCATAAAAAAAACTCCATTATTTCTAATGGAGTTTTTAAAATGAGAAAGAAATCTTATTTCAATTTCGTCAACGCTGCAGAATTTCTCAGCAAAAACACATATTGAAAATAATCCGTAGCAGAAGCATCTTTTAGAGGCACAATATTCTCTCCAAAAGCTCTAGATTTAACTGTTATAAAATTCTGCGACTTCAAGTAAGGTGAATTTTTCGCATTAAGTTTAAAAAGTGTAATTGATTCTGGCTTGCTCAATTCTTTTACATCATTAATTCCTTTCACGAGCATTAATGGGCCGTCAGCATTTATCCAATCTACTTTTTCATTTTCAGGAGTTGGAAACTGAGGAATTTTAGGAAGATACATTTCACTGTCAATTGTATAACTTACCATGCTTGTCACTTTTACTCCCGAGTCTTTTAATCCTGCAGCAAAAGTTGCTCTGCCCGATTCTGTTTTCTTTTGTAGTGTATGAAAATATCCAAAAAGTCCGTAAAACTTTTCATTTTCAAGATGCCTTTTTTTAATTGAATTTTCAAAATTTCTCACCATTGCGTCGTCTCTTGAACCTTTCGATTCGTCATCAAAATTTTTATCGATTCCGATCACGGTAATTTTTAGAGAATCTGCTAAATTTTTATTGTAATCGTAAACAGCATTCCATTTATCAAATAATTCCTGGCTAGCTTGTTGTGGAATTCGTTTCTTCACAGATTCAACAACTTCTTTTAAAATCGCTTTATTCTTTTGCTTTTCGCACAAAAAGACATTTAATTTTTTAGCCGTCAAACTATCCATTTCAGCAATATAATATTTGACTCCCACTTTTTTATTCAAGAAAAAAAGCATTTCCTGATCTATCTTCTGATTGTCAGCATAACCATGAATTTCTCCTAATAAAAAAACTTGTGATTTATAAAACTCATCATCAAATAACTTCCCATCTATGGAAGCCCCTATCTGAACTTTATTTTTTGACAAATAACTTATATTATCATCATCTTTCGATCCTAAAAATAATTTGTTGCTGATATACAAATAGGCAATAAAAAGTACAATAATACTCAAAAGGGTAATAAACGTGATTTTGATAAATTTTAAAATTTTCTTCATGATTATGGATTATGGTTGTTTTGATTTTGATGTAAAAATATTTTTATTCGGCACAAGATTCAATTTTTATTGACCGAATTGTCATTTCCAGAAGATGAATTGTACTATTCTTCTACGATTTGTTTATCAATATCTCTGTTAGTGAAATTTTTAGCTGATTTTACAAAGAAGATGTTTTTTTCTTATAAATAAAGATTCCTTGTTAGGCTAGAATAAATCATTCGTACCTTTAAAGAATCAAAAAAAATAAAAAACTTCACAACTTAAAATGGAAATACTAATAATTACTGGCCCTCCTTATTCTGGAAAAGGTACGCAATGCGAAATTTTAAAAGACGAACTTAAATTTGAACATATTTCAACTGGAGACAGATGCCGTTTGGAGAAACAAAATGAAACGGAAATTGGAAAAATAATGTCTCAATATGAAGAAAAAGGAGATTTGGTTCCCGATTCTATAATGAAAGATCTTTTCAGTAAAATATTGGATGAAAACAGAAATGTAAACGGAATTATCTTAGACGGTTACCCGAGAACCGAACCACAAGTAAATGACTTATTAGAACTTGTTAAATCTAAAAATCTGGAAATTGGAAAAGTAATTAATATTGATGTTCCAAAAGAAGAACTTTTAAAAAGAGCACAAAAAAGAGCTGAAACTTCCAATCGAAAAGACGACAAAGACACCGAGATTCACCTTAAAAGAATTGAAGTTTTTGAAAACTCAACCAGACCAGCAATCGAATATATGAAGTCGAAAATTAAAGTTTTGACTTTTGATGGAATGGGCACAATTGAGGAAATAACTAAACGCATTAAAGATAATCTATAAACGAAATGGAGTTATTCCATTACTATAGCAAATTCAAAAAGCTCCTAATTTAGGAGCTTTTTGAATTTAACAAACGAATTAAAACCTAATTTAATTCCTATTTTATCATCTTAATTAATGCTTCCAAGTCAGATTTTTTCTGATTTAAAATTATCAACTGGCTTTTGTCTTCTAAAAGAATCTTATCTGCAAATTCTTTATCAGGATTTGCTTTCCAGTTTTTCAATTCTTTAAACTTGTTTTTCAGGAGTCTAATTTTTTCTTTGCTGTCTTTTGAAATAATTACCATTTTTGTCAATGGTATCTGCTTCATTTTTTCAATACTGCTTTCCGTAATTTGATCTTCATATTCCGTTCTAGAACGATAACGAAACAGTTTATTTATAGTTTTAAAATCTTTTTCGTTTTCAGTAATCACATAACGATACGTCATTATATTATCCAATTCGTTAATCCAATCTGGAAAATTGGTCTCGTAAATCTGAATATACTGATCTATAAAATTTTTATCAATTGGCCTCTTTTGATCGATGTATTCTTTGGCTAGCGGATAAATCTTCTTTGCCATCAAATTGATATATTTATTATTATACCATTCTCCTGCATCTAATTTACCGTCTAATTTTTCGTAAACATAACCGTTTCCTAATACTGTCGCCAAGACTTCATTCAATAGTTGATAGGCATAATTACTGCATTTTGATTTATTCGCTTTAAAATAAGTATCAATTTCGGTTTTAACTTCAAGTGATTGCTCATCGTAAATAATGTGATACGTTTCATGCATCATTACACTAAACAAATCTTTATGCGATTTTAAATCGGTTTGAATAGCACTTACAAAATTATTGCAAAAAGCCGAAGCTGTAAATCCTTTTGAATTAGGCAATGGATAAAAAGCAGCCTCAAACGGAATCGAACTATCCCAGCTAGAATTATAAAATACTAATCCCGTTTTAAAGTAATCTTCAATCTTGTGATCATTAGAATATTTTTGAATTTCATCTAACTGTTTTTCAAACTTTTCTTTGTTCGGATTATAGATCAATTCATTGTAAATAGGAGTAAATTCTGAAATACATTCTCCTAAATCACTCAGCGTTTTATTGGGAATCATCCCTGCAGAACGAATTTTGAAATCATTTAAATTATCGGTTTCAATCAAATTCTTTTTCAAAATATCCTGCGTCTGCATTGTTTTCTTTGATCCGTACGGAAAATCTTCAAATCGGAAACTATAAGAAATAGATAATTGCTCAAATTTTGAGATTATATTTTTATACTTCTCAATATTGTATTTTGATTTTTGAAACTCTGTTTTAAAAACATTGTCTGGATAATATTCAGATAGATTTTCTAAAAAAACAAAAACTGCCAGCTGTTCCGAATATTTAATTTTAAAAGAGGCATTTTGTCCAAATGTCTGCAAGGTTAAAAAGAAAAACAGATATTTTATTACAATATTAATTTTCAAATTTATTCATTTTAAGTTACTAAAAACATTTGTAGGATTATAAATCTAATATACCATATTTTTCCAAAGCATAGTAGTTTAATATTTTAATACAAAAAATAAATATCTAGGAGCTTATTAAGAAAGCTCTCATTTAAGAATTTGCAGCTATGTTTTTCTTTCTTTTATTATTTAAATAATTCCTAACTGGGATATCATACATCACCATTACTAAATAAGCAAACCCAACCAACAAAATCACTGAAGTTATTACAATTAAAGTCAGTTGCGTTGTATCTGGCTTGTAGTTGGTAAAATAATTCCCAAACATCCATAAAACTGCATAATGCGTCATATATAACGGATAAGATATTTTCCCAGAAAAGATGCAGGCTTTTTTTAATCTTGGTTTTAATACAGCCCCTGCTCCCAAAGAAATTAATAACGGAAAATAAAGCATTACAACCAATGGTTCAGAAATCCAATTATATTCTGAAAATGGCATAATGAAAGCTAACAGCAATAATATGGTTAATCCGCCAAAACCAAGTTTATTTTTTATAATCCAATTCGATCTGTAAATAAGTAATCCAGCTAAAAAAGAATACGAAATTCTTGCACATCCATCCCAAAAAGTTGGTCCGCTCCAGCCCCCTAACAAATTACCCGAATTATATCCAACATAACAAATAGCCGCTGCAGATAATATCGTTAATAAAAGCAAAACACTTCTTCTAATTCTCCAAAGAACAAATGCATAAGCGATATTAGCGATATATTCCCAAAAAAGTGACCAAGCAGGGGCATTAAAACTGAACAAATTAAATCCGCGATCAGCAATAACAGGGAACGGAATAAGAAATATTGAACAGATAAATGTCAAAATAATTTTTCCAGTACTATATAATTCCAAATGACCTCCAAACGGATCGAATAAAAATGCTAATAGTCCTAATAATGATCCAGCTATAACTAAAGGATGCAATCTTATTATTCTTGAGATAAAAAAGTTACGAAGTCCCATTTTTGCGATACGATCATCGTAAGCATATCCTATTACAAATCCCGAAAGGCAAAAGAAAAAATCAACAGCCAAAAATCCGTGCCCTATAAAATTCTGACTTGGATCAGTAAAAATCCATTCCATAAAATGAAATATTACAACCGCAAAAGCTGCAATACCTCTTAATCCGTCTAAAATTTCAAAATGTTGTTTAGTTTCAAGAACTACTGTAGTTGACTGGCTTGTACTCATTAGATTGTAATAAACTTATAGATTAGGTAATTGGCTATCGTTGCAAGTTCTACAAATAAATATTCAAATCAAAATCAGATTTATTTAATTCAGTTGTTAAATTGTTTGAAGTTTCACATTTAAATAACTTTTTACACTTTTCCACGGAATGCTTTTTTCTTAATTTTACCGAAAATCAAATTTTATCATGAGTTTTAAAGGTTGTCTTCCTCCTCCAATAAATTAATAATGCTTCTTTAGTATTGACACTTGACTGAAGCTTCAGTCCGATTTGTTGTGTCTTTACCTCAATCACATTATTAATATTAAAAATATATCCTCCAAAAAAGGATAGACAACTTCTTATGAAAAAATCTTATTTGATACTGCATTCTGCAGTTTTACTTGCTGGTTTTACTGGCGTTTTCGGAAAACTTATTTCTCTTAACGAAATCACTTTAGTTTGGTATAGAGTATTATTTGCTTCTATTATTCTCTTTTTCATTTTAAAAATTTACAATCTTAAAATGCTAAAGTCATTTTCTGAAGCAGTAAAAATTTCTAAAGCTGGAGTCTTGATTACCATTCACTGGATTTTCTTTTATGCCAGCATTAAATATTCCAACATATCAATTGGTGTTGTTTGCTATTGTCTTACCAGTTTTTTTACAGCTTTTTTTGAACCTATTCTCAATAAAAAAAGATTCAATTTAACTCAGGTTTTATTAAGCATGTTGACCTTATTAGGAATAAGCTTGATTTTTCATTTTGATTCTTCTTACCAGCTTGGAATTTTACTCGGGGTAATTTCTTCCGCATTTGCTGCTTTGTACACTATTTACAACGAAAGACTTGTACAATTTTACGACAGCAAGCTCATTAATTTTTATCAGATGCTTGGAGGAACTTTAGTTTTAGGGCTTGCTCTTCCGTTTTATTTTTACAATTTTCCAGAACAGGTTTTTATTCCAAACCTAAAAGACATTTTTTATTTATTAATTTTAGCTTCATGCTGTACCGTTGCGCTTTATGTAATGTTTGCAGAATCCCTTAAAAAAATCCCAGCGTTTACCATAAATCTGACGTTCAACTTAGAACCAATTTATTCGATAATATTAGCCTTTTTATTTTTTAATGAAGGACAATCGGTCAATTTTTCTTTTTACATCGGAATAAGTTTGGTTATGATTTCCGTTCTTTTCCAGTCTTTAATTTCTATTCGAAAGAAAAACACCATCAAAGAGCAAATCTCTTAAAATAATAAACAAAAAAAACTCCTTTGTATAAAAGGAGTTTTTGTATTTATTATTTTTTTAATCATTCAATCCTTTTCCGTCTAGAATTCGCGGAATATGTTTTTCTATTCTAGCTTCTCTAGTTTTAGATTGTTTAGGCTGAGAAAAATGAATTAAATAAGCGCGCTGCCTTCCAGGAGTTAAAGCATAAAAAGCTTTTTTAAAATCAGCATCTGAATCAAATTTATGCTGAAGCTCTTCTGCAATTTCAAAATCAGAAACTTTTTTCAGTTCCACTTTTTGTCCCGATTTCTCAATTTCGGCCGCTTCAAAAATATACTTCTTTAGAATTTCTTTTTTGGCCAAAATATCTTGAACATTCGTAAATCGAACCTGACGAGCCGCCTGTACATTATCCGATTGTTGGATCAAGATATTATCAGGATCTTTCATTAAAGCACCTTTGAAAAACAAAAAAGCACAATATTCTTTAAAATAATGAATTAATACAATGTTGGCTTTTTCAAAAGTATAACAAGGAGATCCCCATTTCAATTCTTCCGACAAATGACAGTCTAAAACAATTTCTCTCATTTGTTCGATTTCGGCTTTCCATTTTTCAGCTTTTTCGAAATAAAAATCAACTTTAGAGTTTGTACTATGTTTTGTCATAACGAGTTAATTTATAAATATAAATTTAGCATTTTTATATATTTAAATTTCAAAACCTTTAATAATTCCTCTTTTAGATTGGCGGATAAAATTTAGAATATTATCCCGTTCAACTGTCTGCTCAAATTCTTCATTGATTATTTCCAGAGCAAATTTTGTATTTCTCTTTTCTTGAAATATAATTCTATAAATTGATCGAAGCTCGTCAATTTTTCGAGAACTAAATCCTCTTCTTTTTAAACCAACGGTATTTAACCCTGCAAATCTTAAAGGTTCATGTGCAGCAATCACATAAGGAGGAATATCTTTAACTACTCGACTTAAACCACTAATCATAGCATGTTCGCCAATAACCGAAAATTGATGAATAGCAGTTAATCCACTTATATTTACCCAATCCTGAACAATTACTTCACCAGCCATTCCGACACTAAATCCAATAATAGAATTATTACCTATTATACAATCGTGCCCAATATGCGCATTAGACATAATCAGATTGGAATTACCAATACACGTCCTACCTTTAGAGATAGTCCCCCTGTTAATAGTTACAAACTCCCTGATTATATTGTTATTGCCTATTTCCAAAAGAGTGTACTCTCCTTTGTATTTCAAATCTTGAGGTACACCGCCCAAAACAGCATTAGAATGGATTTGACAATTTTCTCCTATTCTTGATCCGTTTAAAATCGTTACATTATTACCTATTTGCGTGTCATCACCAATTACGACATCTTTCTCAATAGTCACACCATTTCCTATAAAAATGTTATTACCTAGAATCGCATTTTTATCAATAAAAGCTTCTTTCAATTTTTGCATCTTTAGTTAGCTACAAAAGTTGAAAAACCTTAAATAATTTCCATTGATGTAATATCAAATAATTGATGCACGAATCCTGCTCAAAGTTTCCTGACTTACGCCAATCAACGACGCAATGTGCTTCAATTTGGCTTTTTTAATAATTAGCGGAAATGACTCTAAAAGAAATAAATATTTTTTCTCGGCAGTCATTAAACGAAATAAATGATTAAACTCATTTATATTTGAAAGGTAGTATCGAAGTTGCTTAATATGAAATTTTATAAATATGGGATACTCTAATAAAATCTGTTCATCCAAATACGATAATGAATATACTAATGTTTCTTCACAAGTTTGAAAATTTTCATATGAAGGTTTCTGTTCAAAAAAACTACTCATTGAAGTTACAAATTGATTATCAGTATAAATCCACTTCGTAACTTCTATCCCGTCTTCAATACAAAATCTTCTAATCGCACCAGATTTAATAAAATAGATTTTATTGCAAACTTTACCCTCTTCAACAATAAACTCGCCTTTTTTAAAAGTTTCTTCCACAAAACTTTCTTTAATAGCAAGCTCCGTCTCCGAATCTAATTTTTCAAAACTATTTATAATCTCAATTAGCTTTTCCATCCATTTTTATTTCATAATAACCAAATTTAAAGCGAATTTAAGAGAAAAGCTAAACCTAATAACAAATCGTTATTTTTAACAGCTTTTAAGAGCTTTAAAGGACGAACAATAATAATTTGACGTAAATCCCCTTGCAAATAAATATTACGCGAATTAAAACACAAAGAATAACTTCAACAGCAAACAATGATATTTTTATGGCGTTTCCCTCCGGGCCGTGCTGTCCGCTGTATCTTTTGCGGATTGGCGTCTATGGGGAAAAGAGGCCCTCAGCGCCCCGCAAAAGGATGCCGCTTCCATCACTAACGCGCGCGCCACTCAGTCAGAAGCCGCCGTCCGATCATGGTGCGGCTTTGCCACCCCCTCCAAAAACCAGAAAATCCCTTCCGACGGGTCGGGAGGGATTTCTGGAGGAAAGGCTGGGCTCTAGCGCAGCTCCAATATTTTACAAAAGCAGAAAACCCCATCCGATTTGGATGGGGTTTTCAAAAGAAAGGCGACGACATACTCTCCCACATAACTGCAGTACCATCTGCGCAGGCGGGCTTAACTTCTCTGTTCGGGATGGGAAGAGGTGAGCCCCGCCGCAATAACCACCTTAAGGTTTTTAGTCTAAAGCCTAAGGTCGTAAAGTCTAAAGTTTTCACTTGAGGCTTTCAACTTTCGTCTTTAAGACTGCCCGCGACGGGCAAATATTTTAACATACTGAGATAAAGAAAAGCAAATATATTTTAGAAAGTTTCCTCCCGAGCCTTGCGGCCCGGGAAAAGGGTGTGCATAAGCTTACGGATTATTAGTACTACTCGACTATGACATTACTGCCTTTACATCTGTAGCCTATCAACGTGGTCATCTTCCACGATCCTTAAAAGAAATCTCATCTTGTGGTGGGTTTCGCGCTTATATGCTTTCAGCGCTTATCCCTTCCAAACGTAGCTACTCTGCGGTGCCCCTGGCGGGACAACAGATACACTAGAGGTTTGTCCAATTCGGTCCTCTCGTACTAGAATCAGATCCACTCAAATTTCTAACGCCCGCAGTAGATAGAGACCGAACTGTCTCACGACGTTCTGAACCCAGCTCGCGTGCCACTTTAATGGGCGAACAGCCCAACCCTTGGGACCTTCTCCAGCCCCAGGATGTGACGAGCCGACATCGAGGTGCCAAACCCCCCCGTCGATATGAGCTCTTGGGGGAGATCAGCCTGTTATCCCCGGCGTACCTTTTATCCTTTGAGCGATGGCCCTTCCATGCGGAACCACCGGATCACTATGCTCTACTTTCGTACCTGATCGACCTGTATGTCTCTCAGTCAAGCTCCCTTATGCCATTGCACTCTACGCACGGTTACCAAGCGTACTGAGGGAACCTTTAGAAGCCTCCGTTACTCTTTTGGAGGCGACCACCCCAGTCAAACTACCCACCAAGCACTGTCCTCTTCTTTGAAGAGTTAGGCCTCAGATAAACAAAGGGTTGTATTTCAACAATGACTCCACAACGCCTGGCGACGCCGCTTCATAGTCTCCAACCTATCCTACACATCATTTATCCAAGGTCAATACTAAGCTATAGTAAAGGTGCACAGGGTCTTTTCGTCCCACTGCGGGTAAACGGCATCTTCACCGTTACTACAATTTCACCGAGCTCATGGCTGAGACAGTGTCCAGATCGTTACACCATTCGTGCAGGTCGGAACTTACCCGACAAGGAATTTCGCTACCTTAGGACCGTTATAGTTACGGCCGCCGTTTACTGGGGCTTCAATTCAATGCTTCTCCGAAGATAACATCTCCTCTTAACCTTCCAGCACCGGGCAGGTGTCAGGCCCTATACTTCATCTTACGATTTTGCAGAGCCCTGTGTTTTTGATAAACAGTCGCCTGGACCTCTTCACTGCGGCCCCGATTGCTCGGGGCGACCTTTCTCCCGAAGTTACAGGTCTATTTTGCCTAATTCCTTAGCCATGAATCTCTCGAGCACCTTAGGATTCTCTCCTCAACTACCTGTGTCGGTTTACGGTACTGGTTCTTACTGCCTGAAGTTTAGAGGTTTTTCTTGGAAGCCCTTAGGCGCACTATCTCTTTGTCCGAAGACTCCGAGTACTATCGCATTTCACCAAGATCTCCGGATTTGCCTAGAGACCCTATAGCTAGGTGCTTTAACGAACTATTCCGTCAGTTCGCGGCGCTTTCATCACTCCGTCACCCCATCACAGCAATAAGAAGTACGGGAATATTAACCCGTTGGCCATCGACTGTCCCTTTCGGGTTCGCCTTAGGTCCAGACTAACCCACAGCTGATTAGCATAGCTGTGGAAACCTTAGTTTTTCGGTGTGCGGGTTTCTCGCCCGCATTATCGTTACTTATGCCTACATTTTCTTTTCTGACCGGTCCAGCATACCTTACGATACACCTTCAGCCCTGTCAGAATGCTCCCCTACCACTTTGCATTGCTGCAAAATCCATAGCTTCGGTAATATGCTTATGCCCGATTATTATCCATGCTCGTCCGCTCGACTAGTGAGCTGTTACGCACTCTTTAAATGAATGGCTGCTTCCAAGCCAACATCCTAGCTGTCTGGGCAGACAAACCTCGTTCTTTCAACTTAGCATATATTTGGGGACCTTAGCTGATGGTCTGGGTTCTTTCCCTCTCGGACTTGGACCTTAGCACCCAAGCCCTCACTGTTATCAATCATTATATAGCATTCGGAGTTTGTCAGGAATTGGTAGGCGGTGAAGCCCCCGCATCCAATCAGTAGCTCTACCTCTATATAACTAAAATAACGCTGCACCTAAATGCATTTCGGGGAGTACGAGCTATTTCCGAGTTTGATTGGCCTTTCACCCCTACCCACAGGTCATCCGAAGACTTTTCAACGTCAACCGGTTCGGTCCTCCACTGTGTGTTACCACAGCTTCAACCTGCCCATGGGTAGATCACACGGTTTCGCGTCTAACACTACTGACTAAAGCGCCCTATTCAGACTCGCTTTCGCTGCGGATCCATGGCTTAACCACTTATCCTTGCCAGCAGCGTTAACTCGTAGGCTCATTATGCAAAAGGCACGCCGTCACCCCACGAAAGGGCTCCGACCGCTTGTAAGCGCATGGTTTCAGGATCTATTTCACTCCGTTATTCACGGTTCTTTTCACCTTTCCCTCACGGTACTGGTTCACTATCGGTCTCTCAGGAGTATTTAGCCTTAGCGGATGGTCCCGCCAAATTCAGACAGGGTTTCACGTGCCCCGCCCTACTCAGGATACCGCTATCCATTATGCTCGTTGCCCATACGGGGCTGTCACCCTCTATGGCGCTCCTTTCCAGAAGCTTCCGGTTCCTTGCACATGAAATGTCGCGGTCCTACAACCCCAGCTATGCCGTAACATAGCTGGTTTGGGCTAATCCGCGTTCGCTCGCCACTACTTACGGAATCACTTTTGTTTTCTTCTCCTCCGCCTACTTAGATGTTTCAGTTCAGCGGGTTTGCCCACCTATCGGTGTGCTATATCTTCAATATAGCGGGTTGCCCCATTCGGGTATCTGCGGATCAATCAATGTGTGCTTGTCCCCGCAGCTTTTCGCAGCTTATCACGCCCTTCATCGCCTCTGAGAGCCTAGGCATTCCCCATGCGCCCTTATTTTGCTTATTGCACCAATCCTGATTATTAAAACAGGACCGTTTTTGTTTGTTTTTTATATTTTGCACGGATGCTCAATAAAAAACGCTTTCTACTTTCTTATTATTTTCTTATCTCAATATGTCAATGAACTTTATTTAGTCGAATGTCAAAAGTCGAAAGTCGTAAAGTGAATCACTTTAGGCTTTATGACTTTAGGCTTTCTCACTAAAATCGTGGAGAATAACGGAGTCGAACCGTTGACCTCCTGCGTGCAAGGCAGGCGCTCTAGCCAGCTGAGCTAATCCCCCAATTTTTAAATCTCAGATTTTAGAATTCAGATTTTAGATTTCCTTTTCTTCTCTAATCTCCTTTGGCGAATCCCAGCTTCCAGAATTTCCTTCTTTAAGTCAAATAGTAGTCCCGGGCAGACTCGAACTGCCGACCCCTACATTATCAGTGTAGTACTCTAACCAGCTGAGCTACGAGACTCTGTTTTACTTAAGTTTTATCATTTTTTTAAATTAACAGCAAGAGCAATACAATCTCAGATTCCAAACCCACAGTCCGGCATCTTATTTCCCCAGCGTGCGTTGCCGCTAACGCTAAGGCTCTAGAAAGGAGGTGTTCCAGCCGCACCTTCCGGTACGGCTACCTTGTTACGACTTAGCCCTAGTTACCAGTTTTACCCTAGGCAGCTCCTTGCGGTCACCGACTTCAGGCACCCCCAGCTTCCATGGCTTGACGGGCGGTGTGTACAAGGCCCGGGAACGTATTCACCGGATCATGGCTGATATCCGATTACTAGCGATTCCAGCTTCACGGAGTCGAGTTGCAGACTCCGATCCGAACTGTGACCGGCTTTATAGATTCGCTCCTGGTCGCCCAGTGGCTGCTCTCTGTACCGGCCATTGTAGCACGTGTGTAGCCCAAGGCGTAAGGGCCGTGATGATTTGACGTCATCCCCACCTTCCTCACAGTTTGCACTGGCAGTCTTGTTAGAGTTCCCGACATGACTCGCTGGCAACTAACAACAGGGGTTGCGCTCGTTATAGGACTTAACCTGACACCTCACGGCACGAGCTGACGACAACCATGCAGCACCTTGTAAACTGTCTTGCGAAAGATCTGTTTCCAAATCGGTCAGTCTGCATTTAAGCCTTGGTAAGGTTCCTCGCGTATCATCGAATTAAACCACATGCTCCACCGCTTGTGCGGGCCCCCGTCAATTCCTTTGAGTTTCAAACTTGCGTTCGTACTCCCCAGGTGGGATACTTATCACTTTCGCTTAGCCACTGAACTTGCGCCCAACAGCTAGTATCCATCGTTTACGGCGTGGACTACCAGGGTATCTAATCCTGTTCGCTACCCACGCTTTCGTCCATCAGCGTCAATAAATTGGTAGTAACCTGCCTTCGCAATTGGTATTCCATGTAATCTCTAAGCATTTCACCGCTACACTACATATTCTAGTTACTTCCCAATAATTCAAGTCCTGCAGTATCAATGGCCGTTCCACCGTTGAGCGATGGGCTTTCACCACTGACTTACAAGACCGCCTACGGACCCTTTAAACCCAATGATTCCGGATAACGCTTGGATCCTCCGTATTACCGCGGCTGCTGGCACGGAGTTAGCCGATCCTTATTCTTACGGTACCGTCAAGCTGATTCACGAATCAGTGTTTCTTCCCGTACAAAAGCAGTTTACAATCCATAGGACCGTCATCCTGCACGCGGCATGGCTGGTTCAGGCTTGCGCCCATTGACCAATATTCCTCACTGCTGCCTCCCGTAGGAGTCTGGTCCGTGTCTCAGTACCAGTGTGGGGGATCTCCCTCTCAGGACCCCTACCCATCGTTGCCTTGGTAAGCCGTTACCTTACCAACTAGCTAATGGGACGCATGCTCATCTTTCACCGTTGTGACTTTAATAACCAAACCATGCGGTCCGATTATGCTATGAGGTATTAATCCAAATTTCTCTGGGCTATCCCTCTGTGAAAGGCAGATTGCATACGCGTTACGCACCCGTGCGCCGGTCTCAAAGCCCGAAGACTTCTACCCCTCGACTTGCATGTGTTAAGCCTGCCGCTAGCGTTCATCCTGAGCCAGGATCAAACTCTTCATCGTATATTTTAATATTATATTGCGATGCTCTTCCTATCGGTTCTTTCGAATCTTCCGACTCTACTGCTCTTATTCTTTTTGTTCTGAAATCTCTTTCAGAACGGCTGTCAATTCAATATGTCTACGAACGTGTGTTTCTTTTTGTTTCGCCTGTATCTCAAAGCGGGTGCAAAACTAAAACTTCTTTTTGTTTCCTGCAAGAAAAAATTGAAAAAATTTTGAAGCTTTTTTTTCGCCTCTTTTTCTCTATTTCCCTCTCAGCATCTCAATGAACTTTTCCGTGTTTTGCGGGGTGCAAATGTAAAAAGCATTTCTCAATCTCGCAAGCTTTTCAGAATCTTTTTTTTTGAAAATTTCTTTTCTTCAGATCCCCAATTCCTGCCAGTATTTCGATGAACGCCTTCGCTGTTGCGGGTGCAAAAGTAGAACCTTTTTCCGCTTCCGCAAGCTTTTTCAAAGAGTTTTTTCAATCTTTTTCCGGTTTATTCCTTAACTTTCTAATAACGGGCAATTTACATTTCAGCTTTTTTTTATTGCTTGTGCGGTTTTTCTTCTTTTAACTCCTATTTGGTACGTTTTGCCGCAAAGGCACTAAGACGCAAAGCATTCTTTTCTGCCGTTTTTAATCTCGCAAAGACACCAAAGCGCTAAGTTTTCCCTATTCTCTCTTGTGGAAACTGGTGCCCTAGCCCCGATAGAAGCGGAAATCATTTTGCTTTTTCCTTTAAAAAGCAAAAGATTGGAACGGATAGCGGGATTTGGATTCTTAATAAAGAAAAGTAATTTTCATTTTTATACAGTGTTCAAAAAGTAAAATCGTATAAAAAGCAATTTAACAAGCTCCCCTAAAAGAAAAAATCTCTTAACCAGAACTAGACACAAAGACTTATGAGTAGGAATAAAAAATATCCAACGATAAAATTCCCAACACAAAAGCTATAATTAAAATTCAGCAAAAAATTATAAATTTAAAAAAATCCTTCATAAAATTTATCGCAATAAAAAATTTACCATACAACCTTTCATCTCAACCATAACAACCTCCTCAATCTTTAAAATTTCATAACCCCTCTTAACAAAATACAATCACCACACTTCGCAGTATTAATACTCAATCTATAAAAAAAAAAGCACTTGTCTATTTTGAATATTAAAACACAACCAAACTAGAACACATTTCTATCCAAAAATTTAAAACAATATCTACTTACAAAGAAATTGCTTCATCTTTTATTTTTTTTACCAGACCACCATAAGTAGTTAAGCATCGAAAAAGAACATCCCCATTCAGAAGAATTTCGCGTAAACAAAAGATTGTTAAATCAAAAGAATTTTAACTTAGAAGCATCGAAATGAAATCCTAACAATTAAAAAAATTACCATACACATTATATTAAAAAACAACAAA
Organism: Flavobacterium humidisoli; assembly: GCF_023272795.1. Classification (NCBI taxonomy): domain Bacteria; kingdom Pseudomonadati; phylum Bacteroidota; class Flavobacteriia; order Flavobacteriales; family Flavobacteriaceae; genus Flavobacterium; species Flavobacterium humidisoli. The sequence goes on from NZ_CP096829.1 coordinate 562,440, forward strand.
TAGCAAATGTTTTAAGCATAATAATTTGAGGGTTTCCCTTCGGGTCGGGCTTGTCCACCATATCTTTAGCCAAAGAAGCTTTATAGAAAGGCTTCACCAAAAGTTTAGGATTTCGCAAAATAATACCTCTTCTATCTCTAACGCGATCCCACGTAAAGAATACATCTATTTTTGAAAAGAAATTCTAATTCTAAAACTTAGGAATAAAATCTCAAACTAACGATTAAAAATTTTCAGCTTCAATTACATCTCAATAAACTTTGCAAACTTTATTACTTCACAAGGACTACAAAATAAAATTTATTGCACTCTTTGGAATTAAATCTCAAAGTTGATCCCACACAGCCTTGCATTTTTGCAGTTAAACCCACAAAGCCACCCCCTCCAAAAACCAGAAAATCCCTTCCGACGGGTCGGGAGGGATTTCTGGAGGAAAGGCTGGGCTCTAGCGCAGCTCCAATATTTTACAAAAGCAGAAAACCCCATCCGATTTGGATGGGGTTTTCAAAAGAAAGGCGACGACATACTCTCCCACATAACTGCAGTACCATCTGCGCAGGCGGGCTTAACTTCTCTGTTCGGGATGGGAAGAGGTGAGCCCCGCCGCAATAACCACCTTAAGGTTTTTAGTCTAAAGCCTAAGCTCGTAAAGTCTAAAGTTTTCACTTGAGGCTTTCAACTTTCGTCTTTAAGACTGCCCGCGACGGGCAAATATTTTAACATACTGAGATAAAGAAAAGCAAATATATTTTAGAAAGTTTCCTCCCGAGCCTTGCGGCCCGGGAAAAGGGTGTGCATAAGCTTACGGATTATTAGTACTACTCGACTATGACATTACTGCCTTTACATCTGTAGCCTATCAACGTGGTCATCTTCCACGATCCTTAAAAGAAATCTCATCTTGTGGTGGGTTTCGCGCTTATATGCTTTCAGCGCTTATCCCTTCCAAACGTAGCTACTCTGCGGTGCCCCTGGCGGGACAACAGATACACTAGAGGTTTGTCCAATTCGGTCCTCTCGTACTAGAATCAGATCCACTCAAATTTCTAACGCCCGCAGTAGATAGAGACCGAACTGTCTCACGACGTTCTGAACCCAGCTCGCGTGCCACTTTAATGGGCGAACAGCCCAACCCTTGGGACCTTCTCCAGCCCCAGGATGTGACGAGCCGACATCGAGGTGCCAAACCCCCCCGTCGATATGAGCTCTTGGGGGAGATCAGCCTGTTATCCCCGGCGTACCTTTTATCCTTTGAGCGATGGCCCTTCCATGCGGAACCACCGGATCACTATGCTCTACTTTCGTACCTGATCGACCTGTATGTCTCTCAGTCAAGCTCCCTTATGCCATTGCACTCTACGCACGGTTACCAAGCGTACTGAGGGAACCTTTAGAAGCCTCCGTTACTCTTTTGGAGGCGACCACCCCAGTCAAACTACCCACCAAGCACTGTCCTCTTCTTTGAAGAGTTAGGCCTCAGATAAACAAAGGGTTGTATTTCAACAATGACTCCACAACGCCTGGCGACGCCGCTTCATAGTCTCCAACCTATCCTACACATCATTTATCCAAGGTCAATACTAAGCTATAGTAAAGGTGCACAGGGTCTTTTCGTCCCACTGCGGGTAAACGGCATCTTCACCGTTACTACAATTTCACCGAGCTCATGGCTGAGACAGTGTCCAGATCGTTACACCATTCGTGCAGGTCGGAACTTACCCGACAAGGAATTTCGCTACCTTAGGACCGTTATAGTTACGGCCGCCGTTTACTGGGGCTTCAATTCAATGCTTCTCCGAAGATAACATCTCCTCTTAACCTTCCAGCACCGGGCAGGTGTCAGGCCCTATACTTCATCTTACGATTTTGCAGAGCCCTGTGTTTTTGATAAACAGTCGCCTGGACCTCTTCACTGCGGCCCCGATTGCTCGGGGCGACCTTTCTCCCGAAGTTACAGGTCTATTTTGCCTAATTCCTTAGCCATGAATCTCTCGAGCACCTTAGGATTCTCTCCTCAACTACCTGTGTCGGTTTACGGTACTGGTTCTTACTGCCTGAAGTTTAGAGGTTTTTCTTGGAAGCCCTTAGGCGCACTATCTCTTTGTCCGAAGACTCCGAGTACTATCGCATTTCACCAAGATCTCCGGATTTGCCTAGAGACCCTATAGCTAGGTGCTTTAACGAACTATTCCGTCAGTTCGCGGCGCTTTCATCACTCCGTCACCCCATCACAGCAATAAGAAGTACGGGAATATTAACCCGTTGGCCATCGACTGTCCCTTTCGGGTTCGCCTTAGGTCCAGACTAACCCACAGCTGATTAGCATAGCTGTGGAAACCTTAGTTTTTCGGTGTGCGGGTTTCTCGCCCGCATTATCGTTACTTATGCCTACATTTTCTTTTCTGACCGGTCCAGCATACCTTACGATACACCTTCAGCCCTGTCAGAATGCTCCCCTACCACTTTGCATTGCTGCAAAATCCATAGCTTCGGTAATATGCTTATGCCCGATTATTATCCATGCTCGTCCGCTCGACTAGTGAGCTGTTACGCACTCTTTAAATGAATGGCTGCTTCCAAGCCAACATCCTAGCTGTCTGGGCAGACAAACCTCGTTCTTTCAACTTAGCATATATTTGGGGACCTTAGCTGATGGTCTGGGTTCTTTCCCTCTCGGACTTGGACCTTAGCACCCAAGCCCTCACTGTTATCAATCATTATATAGCATTCGGAGTTTGTCAGGAATTGGTAGGCGGTGAAGCCCCCGCATCCAATCAGTAGCTCTACCTCTATATAACTAAAATAACGCTGCACCTAAATGCATTTCGGGGAGTACGAGCTATTTCCGAGTTTGATTGGCCTTTCACCCCTACCCACAGGTCATCCGAAGACTTTTCAACGTCAACCGGTTCGGTCCTCCACTGTGTGTTACCACAGCTTCAACCTGCCCATGGGTAGATCACACGGTTTCGCGTCTAACACTACTGACTAAAGCGCCCTATTCAGACTCGCTTTCGCTGCGGATCCATGGCTTAACCACTTATCCTTGCCAGCAGCGTTAACTCGTAGGCTCATTATGCAAAAGGCACGCCGTCACCCCACGAAAGGGCTCCGACCGCTTGTAAGCGCATGGTTTCAGGATCTATTTCACTCCGTTATTCACGGTTCTTTTCACCTTTCCCTCACGGTACTGGTTCACTATCGGTCTCTCAGGAGTATTTAGCCTTAGCGGATGGTCCCGCCAAATTCAGACAGGGTTTCACGTGCCCCGCCCTACTCAGGATACCGCTATCCATTATGCTCGTTGCCCATACGGGGCTGTCACCCTCTATGGCGCTCCTTTCCAGAAGCTTCCGGTTCCTTGCACATGAAATGTCGCGGTCCTACAACCCCAGCTATGCCGTAACATAGCTGGTTTGGGCTAATCCGCGTTCGCTCGCCACTACTTACGGAATCACTTTTGTTTTCTTCTCCTCCGCCTACTTAGATGTTTCAGTTCAGCGGGTTTGCCCACCTATCGGTGTGCTATATCTTCAATATAGCGGGTTGCCCCATTCGGGTATCTGCGGATCAATCAATGTGTGCTTGTCCCCGCAGCTTTTCGCAGCTTATCACGCCCTTCATCGCCTCTGAGAGCCTAGGCATTCCCCATGCGCCCTTATTTTGCTTATTGCACCAATCCTGATTATTAAAACAGGACCGTTTTTGTTTGTTTTTTATATTTTGCACGGATGCTCAATAAAAAACGCTTTCTACTTTCTTATTATTTTCTTATCTCAATATGTCAATGAACTTTATTTAGTCGAATGTCAAAAGTCGAAAGTCGTAAAGTGAATCACTTTAGGCTTTATGACTTTAGGCTTTCTCACTAAAATCGTGGAGAATAACGGAGTCGAACCGTTGACCTCCTGCGTGCAAGGCAGGCGCTCTAGCCAGCTGAGCTAATCCCCCAATTTTTAAATCTCAGATTTTAGAATTCAGATTTTAGATTTCCTTTTCTTCTCTAATCTCCTTTGGCGAATCCCAGCTTCCAGAATTTCCTTCTTTAAGTCAAATAGTAGTCCCGGGCAGACTCGAACTGCCGACCCCTACATTATCAGTGTAGTACTCTAACCAGCTGAGCTACGAGACTCTGTTTTACTTAAGTTTTATCATTTTTTTAAATTAACAGCAAGAGCAATACAATCTCAGATTCCAAACCCACAGTCCGGCATCTTATTTCCCCAGCGTGCGTTGTCGCTAACGCTAAGGCTCTAGAAAGGAGGTGTTCCAGCCGCACCTTCCGGTACGGCTACCTTGTTACGACTTAGCCCTAGTTACCAGTTTTACCCTAGGCAGCTCCTTGCGGTCACCGACTTCAGGCACCCCCAGCTTCCATGGCTTGACGGGCGGTGTGTACAAGGCCCGGGAACGTATTCACCGGATCATGGCTGATATCCGATTACTAGCGATTCCAGCTTCACGGAGTCGAGTTGCAGACTCCGATCCGAACTGTGACCGGCTTTATAGATTCGCTCCTGGTCGCCCAGTGGCTGCTCTCTGTACCGGCCATTGTAGCACGTGTGTAGCCCAAGGCGTAAGGGCCGTGATGATTTGACGTCATCCCCACCTTCCTCACAGTTTGCACTGGCAGTCTTGTTAGAGTTCCCGACATGACTCGCTGGCAACTAACAACAGGGGTTGCGCTCGTTATAGGACTTAACCTGACACCTCACGGCACGAGCTGACGACAACCATGCAGCACCTTGTAAACTGTCTTGCGAAAGATCTGTTTCCAAATCGGTCAGTCTGCATTTAAGCCTTGGTAAGGTTCCTCGCGTATCATCGAATTAAACCACATGCTCCACCGCTTGTGCGGGCCCCCGTCAATTCCTTTGAGTTTCAAACTTGCGTTCGTACTCCCCAGGTGGGATACTTATCACTTTCGCTTAGCCACTGAACTTGCGCCCAACAGCTAGTATCCATCGTTTACGGCGTGGACTACCAGGGTATCTAATCCTGTTCGCTACCCACGCTTTCGTCCATCAGCGTCAATAAATTGGTAGTAACCTGCCTTCGCAATTGGTATTCCATGTAATCTCTAAGCATTTCACCGCTACACTACATATTCTAGTTACTTCCCAATAATTCAAGTCCTGCAGTATCAATGGCCGTTCCACCGTTGAGCGATGGGCTTTCACCACTGACTTACAAGACCGCCTACGGACCCTTTAAACCCAATGATTCCGGATAACGCTTGGATCCTCCGTATTACCGCGGCTGCTGGCACGGAGTTAGCCGATCCTTATTCTTACGGTACCGTCAAGCTGATTCACGAATCAGTGTTTCTTCCCGTACAAAAGCAGTTTACAATCCATAGGACCGTCATCCTGCACGCGGCATGGCTGGTTCAGGCTTGCGCCCATTGACCAATATTCCTCACTGCTGCCTCCCGTAGGAGTCTGGTCCGTGTCTCAGTACCAGTGTGGGGGATCTCCCTCTCAGGACCCCTACCCATCGTTGCCTTGGTAAGCCGTTACCTTACCAACTAGCTAATGGGACGCATGCTCATCTTTCACCGTTGTGACTTTAATAACCAAACCATGCGGTCCGATTATGCTATGAGGTATTAATCCAAATTTCTCTGGGCTATCCCTCTGTGAAAGGCAGATTGCATACGCGTTACGCACCCGTGCGCCGGTCTCAAAGCCCGAAGACTTCTACCCCTCGACTTGCATGTGTTAAGCCTGCCGCTAGCGTTCATCCTGAGCCAGGATCAAACTCTTCATCGTATATTTTAATATTATATTGCGATGCTCTTCCTATCGGTTCTTTCGAATCTTCCGACTCTACTGCTCTTATTCTTTTTGTTCTGAAATCTCTTTCAGAACGGCTGTCAATTCAATATGTCTACGAACGTGTGTTTCTTTTTGTTTCGCCTGTATCTCAAAGCGGGTACAAAACTAAAACTTCTTTTTGTTTCCTGCAAGAAAAAATTGAAAAAATTTTGAAGCTTTTTTTTCGCCTCTTTTTCTCTATTTCCCTCTCAGCATCTCAATGAACTTTTCCGTGTTTTGCGGGGTGCAAATGTAAAAAGCATTTCTCAATCTCGCAAGCTTTTCAGAATCTTTTTTTTTGAAAATTTCTTTTCTTCAGATCCCCAATTCCTGCCAGTATTTCGATGAACGCCTTTCGCTGTTGCGGGTGCAAAAGTAGAACCTTTATTTACATTTGCAAGACTTTTTTTTATATTTTTTCCATGTTTTTTCCGTTTATTTCTTAACTTTCTGATAACAGAGCATTTGCGCCCCAAACTTTTTTACGCCATTGTAGGCTTTTTCTTCTTTCATCTGTTGTTTCCTCAGTTTAAGCCCGCTTTACCATTCCGTTTTTGCAGAGTTTTTAGTTTTCAGCGCCCTTTTCTGCCGCTTTCCATTCAATTGTTCTTTTGAAAGCAGATGCCATAGCCCCGATAGGAGCGGAAATCCTTTTGCTTTTTTCTTTAAAAAGCAAAAGATTGGAACGGATAGCGGGATTAAGCTCCTAATAAATTCCATATTTCAATTTTAGGCTCCAAATTCCAAAAGCCGCGCCAAAAAGGGCTTCGGCTTCGCTCAGACTGAAAGAGTTTTTTTATATATACATATATATGTATAAAAACCAAACCCGACAGGTTTTCAAAAACTGTCGGGTTGAATATTATACTTCGTTTTTTACTTAGTCGAAACGGATTGCTTTTACAGGCGATATTTTTGTTATTATATAAGACGGTATTAATAACACCAAGAAACAAACACCAACCGTAAGCAGGTTTAACAATAGTATATAAATCCAATTTAGATAAACTGGCGCTTGATTTACATAATAGTTTTCAGGATTGAGCTTAATTATGCCGAATTGCTGCTGTATTAACAGAATTGAAATTCCGATCAAATTTCCCCAGAATAGTCCACGTAGAATTAGATAAAACGCATTATATAAAAATATTTTACGTACTGACCAGTTATTTGCGCCCATAGATTTTAAAATTCCAATCATTTGAGTTCTTTCTAAAATGAGAACCAGCAATGCCACAACCATATTAATTGTTGCCACGAGAATCATAACCCCTAAAATGATTACAATATTAAAATCAAAGAGTTTAAGCCAGTCAAAAATATAACTGTATTTTTCAACAATGGTTTCTGTATCTAGATTAGACGAGGTTATTTCGTAAATTTTATTTCCCGTGGATTTAATTTCATTAAAATCCTTTACAAAAATCTCAAATGCTCCAACTTGGTTCTCACTCCACTTATTGATTCTTTGAATATGACGGATATCTCCAATAATATATGTTGCATCAAAATCTTGGAATCCGGAATTAAATATTCCGACAATCTTAAATCTACGACTATTTGGAAGTTTACCTTGCTCTTCCTTTATAAAAAAAGTATTGAACTGGTCACCAATTTTTAAATTTAAACGATCTGCAAGAAATCTTGAAATAATAACATCTTCATTCAATGCTTTCGCAAAATCTGGAAGTCTTCCCTCGACAATATATTCTTTAATATTATTCCAATCGTAATCTGCTCCTACTCCTTTAAAAACAATTCCTTCAAAAGCATTTTCTGTTCTAATAATTCCGGCTTTACTGGCCACTGCTTGGATATGGCTTACTTCTGGAACCGATTTAAAATTAGGATAAAAATCTTGTTCTTTTGAAATTGGAACTGTTGTAACTTCTGAATTGTTATTGTCATAATTAGAAATTATAATTTGGCCATTAAAAGCAGAAACTTTATCGCGTATTTTTTTTTGCAAGCCCATTCCTGTCGCAACAGAAACCATCATCATGATTATTCCGATTGCAATTGCAGAAATTGCAATTTTTATAATCGGCGCCGAAATACTGCTTTTGTAATCTTTTGCAGTAATAAGTCTTTTGGCTATGAAATATTCTAAATTCAAATTATGAGTTTTCTTTATGTTGTTTAATTATTTCCTTTCTCAAAAATACATCTTAAAAAAGGAAATCAAGATATTCTTAAAAACAATTGCCTGTTTATTCAATTATAACGGCAGCTTCTTTTTCATTTCCTCGACGATATTGAATGCCGCCGGACAAATTTCGACGTTTTTCAAAGTTAAATTAGAAATCTGATAAAATTTATTTCGATCTGTATGAGGAAACTCTCTACAAGCTTTGGGACGAACATCATAAATCATACAATAATTTTCATTATCCAAAAACGTACATGGAACGCTCTTCAAAACAAAATCTTTGTCTTCATCAATTCTCAAATACTGATCAATAAATTGCTGAGGCTTTTGTCTAAAGTGTTTAGAAATTCGTTCTATATCTGCCAAAGTAAACAATGGCCCTGTCGTTTTACAGCAATTAGCACACTTCAAGCAATCCGTCTTTTTAAATTCAGCATCATGCAAATCCTGCATAATGTAATCTAAATTCTTTGGCGGTTTCTTTTTAAGCTTATCGAAATACTTTTTATTCTCGTTATGCTTATCTTTGGCTAACTTACTTAAATTATTTAAAATCTGTTTCAAGTTTAGTATTTAAAGTTGATTTGCAAAATTAAACAACTTTGAACTTGAAACCTTAAACTTTGAACTAAAACAATGAAAGATCTTTTTGGGAAAGCAATATTTGATTTTTACACCAAAAATTCACCTGAAGACATTATTACTGAAACTTCTATATCTGAAGAAGACGAAATGAGTGTCGAATATCTTTTCCGCTCATATAATAAAATGCCGAAAATTGAACAAAAGGCTTTGCAATTGGCAAAAGGAAAAATATTGGATGTAGGATGCGGAGCCGGAAGTCATGCTTTATCCCTACAAAATGAACGCAGTTTAGACGTAACCGCTATTGATATTTCGGAAAAAGCAATTGAGACTTGCCGTCTTCGAGGAATAAAAAACGCTAAAGTTGAAAATATTCTCGATTTTGATGGAGAAAAATTCGACACAATTTTACTTCTCATGAATGGAACAGGAATTTTTGGCCAGTTAAAAAACTGCAATTCCTATTTAACTAAACTTAAATCTCTTTTAAATCCTGGCGGGCAAATTTTAATTGACAGTTCGGATATCATTTATATGTTTGATGAAGATGAAGATGGCGGAAAATGGATTCCGTCTGAAAATGATTATTATGGAGAGCTCGTTTTTAATATTACCTATAAAGGAGAAAAAGAGGAACCTTTTGATTGGTTGTATTTGGATTATAATACGCTTCAAAATGCAGCAATTGCCAATGATTTAAATTGTGAACTTGTTCTAGAGGGCGAGCATTATGATTATTTGGCTAGGCTTACCATTTAAAACAAACCATAAAAAACCCATGAAAGAACTAGATTTAGAGAAATTAAAATATCCTATCGGAAAATTTATTGCTCCAGAAAATTTTTCAGCAGAATATCTTTCTGAGAAAATTAAAGAAATTGAAACTCTTCCAGAAAGATTAGCAAAAGAAACGATTCATTTAACAGATGAACAATTAGATACGCCTTATCGCCCTGATGGATGGACCGTGAGACAAGTCATTCATCATTGCGCCGAAAGCCATATGCACTGTTTTATCAGAATTAAATTGACATTAACAGAGAACAATCCCGTTATCAAAGCTTACGACGAAGTTCTTTGGTCTGAATTAAATGATAATTTAACAATGCCTATTCAGCCAACTTTGGAATTATTGAAAGGACTTCATTTCAGACTAGGCTATCTTATGAGAAAATTATCTGAATCTGATTTAGAAAAAACTTTTATACATCCTTCAGATAATTCGGAAAACAAACTCAAAAAAATTATCGGAATGTATGCCTGGCATGGTAACCACCATCTGGCACATATTACCGCCTTGAAAAATCATAAAAACTGGAAATAATAGAGTGTTTACTTTTTACACAAACTGTATACTTGTATAAAACAAAAAATCTCTTCTATCGAAGAGATTTTTTGTTTTATGGAATATTAAGGTACTTATGTGTCTGTAGTGAAACTCTCCATTTTGGATTGTTCATGACATAATCAACAATAAGTGGAGTCATTTCTTCTTTTTTACTCCATTCTGGCTGAAGGAATAAAATTGCATTATCGTTTACTAATTCTGCTTGCTCTTCTGCAAAAATAAAATCGTGTTTATTATAAATAATCACTTTTAACTCATGAGCATTATCATACACGGTTTGTGTTGGCAGTTTGTTCTTTTTGGGCGAAAGACAAATCCAATCCCAAGTTCCTGATAATGGAAAAGCTCCAGAAGTTTCGATATGAACTTTTAGATTTTTTTCTTTTAATCGTTTTGTTAAAAATGTCATATCCCAAGATAAAGGCTCTCCACCAGTCACTACAACTGTATCAGCATATTTTGCAGCATTTTCAACAATTAAATCCACACTTGTTGGCGGATGAAGCTCGGCGTTCCAGCTTTCTTTCACGTCACACCAATGACATCCTACATCGCATCCACCAATTCTAATAAAATAAGCAGCTCGTCCTGTATGTGAACCTTCTCCTTGGATGGTATAAAATTCTTCCATCAAAGGAAGCATTGCTCCTTTATTTACTTCTAATTGTATTTCTTTTGGTAACATTTTAATATTTTAAGAGTGCAAAGATAGTCAATAATATACGGAACAAAAAAACCGATAGTTTTTTGAACTATCGGTTTTTATATTCTTTTTAAACTTTCTAATTATTTTAAAGCTTTTATAGATTGTGTAGCGTATGAATTTGCAGGATCTAAAACTAAAGTTTTATTAAAATATTCAATAGCTTTAGCTTTATCTGTATTAGCATAAGCTGCACCAATACCATTGTAAGCTTCAATAAATTTCTTAGCTACAGCTGGCTTAGCCACTTCTTCTGCACCTTTTGCTGAAATTTTAGTAACGTATTCTTCGTAGTTTTTAATGATCAAATCATCTTTATCTAATAACGAATTAATTCTTGCTTTGTACAAGTATGCTTCATCATAACTAGGAGCAGTTGCTAAAACTTTATCAAAAGCTGCATCAGCTTTCCCTAAAGCAACAGCATCACGGCTTTCTTTTGGTTTACTAGCATTACCATAGTATAAAGAAATTCCATAATAAACGCTATCATCTAAGTAATTTTTAGACTCAGAATTACCTGCTCCAAGTTCAAAAATAGCAGCAGCTTGTGCATATTGTTTTTTACCAAATAACTCTTTTCCAAAGTCAGCGAATTCTTCAACTACTAAAGGCTCTAATTCAACCGCTTTTTTGATATCAGCTAAACCTGCATCAAAAGCTGCTTGATCTACTGTACCATCAGCTGCAGTTCCTTTTTTGATTTTAGCTAGACCTAAATAGTAGTAATCTCTACCGATAACTTTGTTTCCTGGAGCTTTGATATAATCTTCAATAGATTTAATAGCTACATCTACATTTCCATTTTCGTAAGCAGCATATCCTAAATATCTGTAAATTCTAGGATTTACTTTATCCTGAGCAATCATTTTGTTTGCAACAGTCTCTAATTGTTTGTAATCTTTAACTAAGATTAAGAAATCTGCATGACGCATTTTAGAATCAAGAGAGTAATCTGTCAAACTTAAGTACTTCTCATAGTTTGTAATTGCATTTTGCAAGTTAACTTTAGCTGTAGAAGGTTTGTTTCTTGCCCATTTGTAATATGTTTCAGCAAGTTCTCTGTAAACTGGTCCGTAATTAGCATCTAACGCAATAACTTCATTAAAAGATTTAATTGCTTCATCGTAAGATTTAGCACCTTTTAATAAAACTCCTAATTGCATTTTTGCTCTCAACAAAGTGTTATCAGCTGTAAAAGCATCACGATATGCTTTGTAAGCATCGTTTTGGTTGTTTGCTCCATAGTAAGCATCTCCAATTGCCAAAAGTGCCTGTGCATTTTGAGGATCTACTAATAAAGCTCTTTTCAAAATGTCAGTAGCATTTTTATAATCTGGATTCTCAGAATTCATGTAAGCTCTAGCGATGTAAACAAATTCATTTACATCTTTTTTCTTCATGTCTTTAGTTGCCAAAGCAAAATTAGCTTGAGCAGCAGCAGTATTCTTTGCATCAAGATCTAATTGCCCTAAACCAATGTAGCTTAAATTTTTCTTATCTGAAGCTTGTAATCCATTATTGTAATAGATTTTTGCAGAATCGACAACTGATTGATTTAAATAAACATTTCCTAAAACAAAATTTGCTTCCCCATCTGAAGGTTTAGCTTTGATAATTGATTTAAGGATTGTTTTTGCTTTATCAAATTGTTCAGCATCAATTGCCTTCTTTGCTTGGTTGATATCTTGCGCTTTTGCTACGGTAGCCGAGGCAACTAATGCAAGACTTAAAATTTTAAATTTATTCATCTTTATTGTAATTAATTTATTCTTTATCTTTTATAATTTCATTTCTAATTTTTAGCTTTCGTCCTGGAGTTTTGTATGGCAACAGACCTGATTTTAAAACTATTCTCTGGCCGATGTCTCCCGCTATGAATGAAGCAAAGCCCATTCCTAATCCAGAATAGCCTTGACAATTAATAATAAACAAATCACGTGCCAAAGGATATTTTCCAATTTCCAAGTCATTTTGAGTTGGACTATAATATTCATTACTATCCAAACCTTTAACATAAAGAACATTAATTTTATTAATAGTCTCTGTCATATCAGGAGTTGGCTGATAAAACCAATTAATACCAATAACACCAATCATTCCTTCATTTTCGGAAACAAATTTGATTACTTCATTATTTGTTTTAAATGAGAAAACTCCAGATTTAGGTATTTCATTCACTTTCGCTAATTCTTTCATGTAACGAACAGTGCTCGAATTAGGATTATCGAAAACAAGGCCTTTAATTTTACCATCTGTTTTACCCTGCATGAAATCAATCACAGTTTTCAACGCAATTAATGTATCATTATTGCTTTTATTTGAAATAAAAGCAATAGCGTCATGAGCAAAAGGAGTTACTCTTGGATTAATTTTACTTTTGTCAAAACGAGCTTTTTCTTCTACAGTTAGATCACGAGTTGTAATTGCAACCTTAGCCTTTTGATTTAATAAATCATTAATTACTTCAGCTTCTGATTTTGGCTTTACTTTAATTTTTGCATCATAGTAAGTACCTTCAAAAACAGCAACCTGATCGTCTACGATTTGTTTTACCGTTTCGTCAACCGCAAGATCAAGTGATCCTTTCAAAATGGTCTCTTTTTCAGTTTCGTTTTTGCTTTTTTGGTTGCACATGGCAAACAAAAAGACAAAAACAACTAAACCTAAAGGCTTACTATATTTCAACATAATTATTATTCTTTTGAATTAATTAATCTTAAAAATCTTATTGCAGAATACACAATTAGTAATCCACCAAAAGCATATCTGTATTTTGGTTCCATGTTAAGCGGTAGTTTTTCCCAAAACATAATCATTAAACCGAGCACAAGATAAATTAAAAAAAACAGTATTCCTAAAACAAGAAGAAATCGCTCTTTGAGCGATTTCTTCTGAATATTATTAAGCATATCTTTTAACATTATTCTGCAGATTGAATAGTAATAGGAAGAGAGTATAATACCCTAACTTTTTTACCATTTTGCTCGCCGGGAGTCCATTTTGGACATTTTTTAAGAACACGAATTGCTTCTGCTCCTGTACCATAACCGATATCTCTTAAAACTTTAATATCTGTTAATGACCCGTCTTTTTCAACTACAAACGTAACGTAAACTTTACCTTTTAAACCTTCTTCTTCTGGAGTTTTGTAGTTGTTTCCTACGAATTTGTAGAATTTCTCAATACCTCCTGGGAAGTCTGGTTTTACTTCGATACCAGCTGTATTATATACAGTGTTATCTTCTTGTACCACCTCTGCTACTGGTCCTTTTCCAACTGGCTCATCAACAGTTAAAACTGCATCTGGATCTCCTTTGATAGTCTCAGCACCAACTTTTTTGTCTTTTAACTCAACAATTTTTGGTGGGTCTTCAGTTACTTCTTCCGCTTTTGCAACCACAGGTTTAACGAATTTAACCTGATCCACTTTTGGTGGCGGTGGCGGTGGCGGTGGCGTGTTAGGCTTAATTTCCTCTTTTTTCGGAGGTAATTTTACCGCAGCCATCTTAACCTCTTTTACCTCTTCTTCTTCTGTTGAGTCTGGCAACAAACTCGCGATAAGAGGAGCAGCAATAGCAGCACTAAAGATAAGAGAACCAATAACAAGTGCTTTCACAGTTGTTTTTCCGTTTGATTTTCTCAGCTCGTATGCTCCATATATCTTATTACGTCCTTCGAATACGATATCAAGCCACTGATTTTTTATAATATCTAATTTCATACTTCTTGATTTTTAAGTCGATAAAACTAAGATTGCTCTTATTTTTTATCTATCACTTTTGCTTCTTCTGGTGTAAACTCAGGAACAATTGCATATGTCTCAACTCCAGTGATAGCCATTTCGTCCAAGATATCAACCAAATTACGGTAATTTGATTTTTTTGTTGGTTTAATGATCACAATGATTCCGTTTTTAGGTTTCCCTAAAGCTGCAGAATATGCTAAAACATTTTTCTTTTGTTTTAACAATTCTCTACGGATACCATCTTTACCATATGCAATATCTTTTGGGCCCACTTTTGGTGATGCCAATAACCCCATATAGTAAACCATTTTATTATCGCCACCTAACATTACTGTCATAGTTCGATTTTCATCTACCTTAGTTTTATCTGTTGGTTTATCATCTGGCTCTTTATTAGGCAATGACAAATCCATCGATTGAGGTTTTGACAACGAAGTAGTTAACATAAAGAATGTAATCAATAAGAATGCCAAATCCACCATCGCTGTTAAATCGACTTTCGAATTCTGCTTTTTACTTCTTACTTTACCACCTTTACCACCACCGCCGTCGCCGGTATTTAATTCAGCCATCTTAGTGTATATTTTTTAATTAAAAGTCTCTTCCTCTCTTACCTGTAACTAAGTTAAAGGAATTGATTTTCTGATCTTGCAAAATATCCATAATTTTTCTAATTCTTGGATATTCTTCTTTAGCATCTCCTTTAATCGCAATCTGCAATTCTTTGTCATCCAAATCAATTGTAGCTCTTCTAGAAATTAGAAGCCATTCTTTTAATTGATTATCTAATGAGTCCAAAGGAATTCCAGGCTGGTTTGCTTTGGTTCTGTCCGCCGCTTTCATATCAATGATTTGCTTCAAACCTGTAATTGGCACACCAAAATCATCCATAAGAGCAAATTTGGTTTTATCTTCTTCTGAAAATTCAATACCATATTTTGCACCCATTCCTTCAAGAGTTCTTTTACGAACTTCTCTTCCTTTGATGTCAAAAAATACTTTCCCTTTTCCTATTGTAATGATCGCCAAATCAGTATCTGGCAATTTGCTTATCGCAACAGAAGCAGGCATATCTACAGGCAATGCCTCAGGCACTTTAGCAGTAGCGGTCAAAATAAAGAACGTTAGCAAAAGGAACGCTACATCACACATCGCAGTCATATCTGTCGATGTAGACTTTTTTTTCATTTTTATTTTAGCCATTATCTTTTATTTTATTTTTTTGATGTAAAATCAAAAATTAATTATTGTCTTAAACTTCCTCTGAATTTTCTGTAAGTATTCACGATTGTAGTACCAGCCTCATCGATAGAGTAAGTTAAATCGTCAATTTTAGCAGTAAAGAAGTTGTAAGAAACAATTGCTAAGATAGAAGTAGAGATACCTGTAGCAGTGTTGATAAGTGCCTCAGAGATACCTGTTGCAAGAGCAGCTTGGTCAGGAGTACCAGCAGAAGCTAACGCACCAAACGCTTTAATCATACCAGATACAGTTCCTAATAATCCTCCTAATGTACCTAAAGATACTAAAGTAGAGATGATAGTCATGTTTTTCTCTAACATTGGCATTTCTAATGAAGTTGCCTCTTCAATTTCTTTGTGGATTACTTCAGAAGCTTCTTCACTGTTGAATCCTTCTTTTTTAACATCTTGGTATTTTACCAAAGCAGATTTAATTGCGTTTGCAACTGAACCTTGTTGTTTATCGCAAGAAGCGATAGCAGCTTCGATGTTTCCTTCTTTAATACTTCCTTGAACACTTTTCATGAATTTGTCAAGGTTAGTTTTTCCAGCAGCTTTACCAATAACAATAAATCTTTCGATAGAAAAAACAACAACCATTAAAAACATACCTAATAATACTGGTACGATGAAACCTCCTTTATATACTTGTCCTAATGTATTGATTGGATGTCCTGTTTCTGGATTACCTCCTTCGAAGTTAGCAGAATCCCCCATGATTACTTTCCAAATAAACACCCCTACTAAGATACACGCTACAATAATGATTCCTGTGATCATTCCTCCGCCATTTGAAGTGCTTTCTTTTTTAACTTTAACGTTTGCCATTTTTTTTAATTTTAATAGTTTTAAATAATTTTTATTTTTTAGTTATATTTAACTTGTAGAGGAGCAAATTTATACGTTTAGTTTAAATAAAAAAACTTTTTTTAATTTAATTGACCGAAATTTAACTTCGATTTAAAAAATATCTCATTAAATTGGCGGCGTCATTTTTTAGATAAAACAAAAAAAAGGACGATAATTAGAAAAATTACAACGTTTTAGTAAATATTCAAAGATTCCTTTGATATCTTCTTAAAAAGCTGCGAATTTTTTTTTTATTAATTTTTCAATCAAAAAAAGCTTTTTCTTACTAAAAAAAACCACATAAAAAGTGTCCAAAAACAAAGCAATACTCATATAACAATCTAAATTACAAATAAAAACATGAATAAAAAAGAGAATTTTATTGCTGATATAAATACAGGGTATTCTTCAAAGGGAGACAGCATCATACTTGGAGGCGCAATGCTTGACGGTGAACCAATTGCGGAAGCGCACGTCAAAATTCCGCTGAAAACTTTAAATCGCCACGGATTAATTGCTGGTGCAACTGGAACAGGAAAAACTAAAACAATCCAGGTTTTTTCGGAGCAACTTTCGAATGCGGGAATTCCTGTATTAATGATGGATATTAAAGGAGATTTTAGCGGTATTGCCAAAGAAGGTAAAGAGGAAGGTTTTATTACAGAACGTCATGCTAAAATAAATGTACCTTATAATGTAGCTTCATTTCCTGTTGAGTTAATGTCGCTGTCTAAACAGAATGGAGTTCGTCTTCGTGCTACAGTTTCTGAATTTGGCCCTGTATTGTTTTCTCGAATTTTAGACTTAAATGATACGCAGGCCGGAGTTGTAGCGGTTATCTTTAAATACTGCGATGATAATCAAATGCCTTTATTGGATTTAAAGGACATCAAAAAAGTAATTAATTATATTACTGAGGAAGGCAAAGATGAAATTGCCACTAGTTATGGCAAAATCTCAACTGCCACAACAGGAACCATTCTTAGAAAAATTATAGAACTGGAACAACAAGGTGGTGATTTGTTTTTTGGCGAATTATCTTTTGAAACCGATGATTTAATGCGAATTGATGAAAACGGAAAAGGTTACGTTAATATCATCCGCTTGACGGATATCCAAGATAAACCTAAATTATTCTCGACTTTCATGTTAAGTCTTTTGGCTGAAATTTATCAGAAAATGCCTGAAAAAGGAGACGCAGAGCAACCAGAATTAGTCATCTTTATTGACGAAGCTCATTTAATTTTTAATGAAGCTAGTAAAGCACTTCTAGAGCAAATCGAAACTATTGTAAAGCTAATTCGTTCTAAAGGTGTTGGAATTTATTTTGTTACCCAAAACCCAATGGATGTTCCGAGCGGTGTTTTAGCTCAGTTAGGACTAAAGATTCAGCATGCGCTAAGAGCTTTTACGGCAAATGACCGTCAGGCAATTAAAAAGACAGCCGACAACTATCCTACTTCTCCTTATTATAAGACTGATGAATTGTTAACGAGTTTAGGAATTGGAGAGGCTTTGGTTACGGCGCTTAACGAAAAAGGTATCCCAACCCCTCTAGTTGCTACCATGATGCGTGCTCCCATGAGCCGAATGGATGTTTTATCTCCATCTGAAATTGATGAAATAAACGGCAAATCGAAATTAGTTAAAAAATATGCTGAAGAAATTGACCGCGAAAGTGCTTTTGAAATCTTAAACAAAAAATTAAGTCAAGCCGCAGAAGCTGCAGCACAGCAAGAAGAACAAGCTCCAACAAAACCTTCAAAAGCAGGGCCAAGTACTACAGAAGTGGTGACTAAATCTGTTCTGAAAGTGGTAACAAGCGCTACTTTTATAAGAGGTGTTTTTGGTGTCTTAACTAAAATCTTTAAAAAATAAAAGAACTGAACCAACCTAAAATATAAAACCCGACAAATTGAAAATCTGTCGGGTTTATTATTATGTATAAAGATTATATTTACTTATATAGTTTATAGGTATAAAAACTTAAGCCTTCTCTAATAATGCTAGAATTTTGTTTTCAACTTCTGGGCTATTCCAGATGTTTTCTATATTTTCCATTCTAAGAACCTCCTCCATAATTCCGTTTTGATAATCTCCGATTGCCAGAGCTTCAGCATATGGACGATCGCTAAAAGTAACACGGCTATAAAGCGGAATCCATTTGTCTGGATGTTTGTCTGAAAAGATCTTTTCTATTTTCTTTTGCAGTAAGAATTTTTCGTCTGCTGTTTTGGTGCTCATTTCTAAGAAATTTCGATATGAAAGTTCTGCAATGGCATCTGCATTTGGTTTTCTTGAGATCTGATATTCTGAAAATATTTTTCTCCAATCGTCTTGGTACTTTTCAATCATTTCGCTCAAAACGGTTATATCTTCAAAACCCGCATTCATTCCTTGTCCGTAGAATGGGACTATGGCATGACAAGCATCACCAATTAAGGCGATTTTATTTTCGTAAGTCCAAGGAAAACATTTCATGGTAACCAAAGTACTGGTTGGATTTTTAAAGAAATCATTTGCCAATTCTGGAATTACTTCAATCGAATCTGGGAAATTTTTCTCGAAGAAATCTTCAACCATTTTACGGTCTGTCAATGATTCAAATGAGTTTTCTCCTTCAAAAGGCATAAACAAAGTACAGGTAAAACTTCCATCAAGATTTGGAAGTGCAATTAGCATGTACTCGCCTCTCGGCCAAATATGAAATGAGTTTTTATCCAATTTATGAGTTCCGTCAGGATTTGCTGGAATATTTAATTCTTTATATCCCATATTCAAAAATTCCTGAGAATAATTGAACATGCTTTGGCGCTGCATTCTGTGGCGAATTCTAGAGAAAGCGCCATCGGCACCAAAAACCATATCGAACTTTCTTTCTTCCCACTCGCCTCTTTCGCTTTCGCCGATATGAAGTGTTGCATCATTCAAAGTAACGTCCCAAACTTTTTGTTCAAAATGAAATTCGGCTCCAGCTTCTTCAGCGAGATCGATCATTTTTCTGTTTAATTTTCCTCTTGAAATAGAATATATTGATTCTCCTTCTTGACCGTAATTCTGAAAATTTAATTTATCTACCAAGTGAATGGCACGTTTATCCATCGGAATTGCAATTTCTCGAACCGAATCGCCAACACCAACCGCATCCAAAGCTTTCCAGCCTCGGTTGGACATTGCTAAATTAATAGAACGGCCAGAAAAATTTATTTTTCGGATATCTGGACTACGATCATAGACATGAACAGAGTGACCAGCTTTTTTAAGATAAATTGCCAGTAACGATCCTACAAGTCCAGAACCAACAACAGCAATTTTTAAAGATGTTTGCATCGAGGAAAATCTAATATTGGGTCGTAAAAATAACTAATAATTGTACATGAGCCTTAAAATAAATGAACAAATTGTTTGTAAATAGTGATTCACAAAGATCTCCCCGTTTTTTGCTGTCTTAAAAATATAACAAATTGTTATTTTATTTGATTTATTCGCAGAAATTAAACAACTAATTTTGCTTTAGATTTAATTCATTCTATAAAAACAAAATTCATGAACAGCGAAATTTTACAATCAGAGATTATTTTAGAAAACGAAAATGTGCTTCTTCTTCCATTTGAAAGCAAAAGAAACGCAGAACTTAAAGAAATCATTTTTGATGATAAAATTTGGAAATATATGGGAATGTATGTTCGAAGTGATGAAGACTTTGAAAACTATATTACAAGTACATTACAACAAAAAGCAGACGGAATTTGCTATCCTTTCTTAATAATTGACAAAGCGACTAACAAAGTTGCCGGCAGTACACGCTACGGTTATTTAAATCACGCAAGCCAAAAATGCGAAATTGGATGGACTTGGTACGGAAGAGCTTTTCAGGGAACGGGATTAAATCAGGCATGCAAATTTGAATTGTTGAATTTTGGTTTCGAACAAATTCAATTTAGAAGAATACAATTTAGTGCAGATCTTGAAAATATAAGATCGCAAAAAGCTATTGAAAAACTGGGCGCTGTAAAAGAAGGCATTTTTAGAAACAATTATGTTGATTCTGAAGGAAAAAGTAAAACTGACGTTTATTTTAGTATTATTTCTGAAGAATGGAAAAATACTAAACGGGATTATTTTAGAGAATATAATCAGTCAACACTAATAAAACTTTAAACGAAGTAAACGTAACTATAAATAGTTTACAAATAACGATTTCTGAGTTAGACACAAAGTTAAGTGTTAGTGATAAATACAATAAGGACCATTATGCCATTACATTGTTAAAGTAGCACACGATTTTTCAGGAATAAAAAACAAACCCCAGCCATAAAACTGGGGTTTTTAATTGAATTTAACTTTTCTAATAATTATTCTCTTTCCAATTTGATAGTATTAAATGAAACAAATTGAACAATTGCGCGTCTTACTTTTTAATACATTTCACAGTAATCAATCAAAATCATGAAAAAATCAATTCTTTTACTATTAATGGTCTTTTTATCTGCGGCAGCTATTTATGCCCAAACTGAACCAATAAAATATGGCAACAACAAGGAAGCTGGAAATTATAAAGAAATTAACGGCTTTAAAATGTACTACGAAACTTATGGAACCGGAAAACCTTTAGTTTTACTTCATGGAAATGGCGGTTCTATTAAAGGCCACAGCAAAAGAATTGAGTATTTTAAAAAGCAATTTCAGGTTATTGCAATTGACAGCAGAGGGCATGGAAAATCTATTGATCCTTCTAACAAGCAATTGAATTATAACGAAATGGCAGATGATGTGAGCGCTTTACTTGATTCGTTAAAAATAAAAAATGCTTACATCTGGGGACAAAGTGATGGTGGAATTTTAGGTTTACTGCTTGCTATTCATCATCCTGACAAAACCGAAAAAGTTGCTGTTTTTGGAGCTAATTTATATCCAGGAAAAAAAGCAGTTTATAGCGAAATTGATCAATTGGTTTTAGACACCTTAAAAGCCACGAAAGATCCTCACACAAAAAACTTATATACTTTATTGGCAAAACAGCCTAATATTTCTAAGAAGGATCTACAGAAAATAAAATGTCCTGTTTTGATAATGTCAGGAGATCGAGATGCTATTAGACTAGAACATTCTATAGAAATATTTGATAATATTCCGAATTCGAACTTTTTTGTAATGCCCGGCGCAACACATTTCGGAGCTTATGAAAAACCAGAATTACTCAATACAATTGTGACAAGTTTCTTTAATGATCCTTTTAACAAAACGTCAACTGTCGATATATTTACAGGAAAAAAATAAATATGAAACTAAAAACCCAGCTTTACAGTTGGGTTTTTATATGGAGCTAATCCATTTCCAAGTCTGGCACTAAAAGTTAATATAAAACCATAAATTCTGGCCATTTTTCAAAATCATGTTTTGGATCTCATTCTTACCACGTCACTTTTTTTAACCTAAATTTGAAGTCTATTTTCAAATCAATATTAAAAAGTCTCATACAAAATGCAATTATATTCAGAACATTACGTCAGTCCTAAAGCAGAACGGTTTGTCAATAAAATCTGGCGTCTAGATAATAGCATCGGCGAAAGCCTAATCGAAAATAAATTGGTTTTGCCAAACGGCTGTTTTAATCTTGCTATTGTTAAGGGCAATTCGATTGAAGTTCATACGAGTAAAAACAAATACGAAATGAACGAAGGCATTTATTTCTGCTCTCAAATGACTAATAAAGTGCTCGTTAATATGCAGCCCAAAACAAAAGTTACCATAATCCAGCTTCATACTTGGACGCTTTCTTTGTTTCCTAGATACGATTTGAACAATTTTACAGATTCGATTATTAAAATTAATGCAGCAGAATTGCCTTTTAAAGTGGAGATTCAATCTGATATTGAAATACTATTAAAAACTATTAATACTTATTTTGAAGCATTATCAGATTCAAATCAAAATATAATTGAAAAAATCTGTGAGATTATACGACTTCGCGAAGATGAAATTTCGGTTTCAGAAATAGGAAAATTGTTGAATTCTTCGCAGCGATTACTTCAAATAAAATTTAAAACGGCGACTGGGCTTACGATTAAAAAATACATTCAGATTTTAAAATTCAGAAAATCGGTCGATCAAATGCTGAACGCCGATTTAGAGAAAATGAGTTTAACCGAAATTGCACTTTACAACAAATACTTTGATCAGTCGCATTTTATCAGAAAGTTTAAAGATGTGACAAAAACAACTCCAAAAATGTTCAATCCTGATTTGTATTTTCTTTCGCAAAAAAGATAAAATTTCGCTTTTATACAATTTTGGTACTTTTGATTGAAGTATTCTTGCAAAATCAATAATCATCAATCAATCATCAAAATGAAAATCATCAATCCTATTTTTTTTCAATTAAAAACTATTTTAGTTGGAATTTTATTCTTTCAAATACAAATTGGTCTTTCTCAAGAAGAAAAAAACTCTGCTTTGTATAAAACCATTATGTCCAAAGACAGTCTCTTATTTGATATTGGTTTTAATACTTGCGATGTAAAACAATTTGAAAATTTATATACTGAAGATTTTGAGTTTTATCATGATAAAGACAGTGTTTCGGATAAAGCGAGATTTCTAAAGACTTTCAAAAGTGGCATTTGTTCTCCAACTAGAAAATACAATTACCGCAGAGAACTAATTTCTGGTAGTACCGAAATTTATCCATTATTTAAAAATGGCATTTTATACGGCGCGATTCAAATGGGAACGCATCGCTTTTATGAAACTTCTGCTGATAATCCTGAGCAAGCGGGGAGCTTCGCCAAATTCACGCATCTTTGGCTCTTAAAAAATAAAGAATGGAAATTGGCAAGATCGCTAAGCTACAACCATCAAATGACTAGTTCTACGGCAGGCTTATCTGGTCTTTTTGACAATGATCAGGAAACGGAAAAATGGCTTAAAGAAAATAATGTTCCTGCTTTAGGAATAGGAATTATTTCGGATGGAAAACTGAAGCAAATAAAAACGTTTGGCAATCTGAAACGCGATGTACCCGCACCTTATAACACGATTTGGAATGTTGCTTCGCTAACAAAACCAGTAACTGCAATTGTTGCTTTGAAATTGGTTTCGCAAGGAAAATGGGATTTGGACGAACCGCTTGATAAATATTGGATTGATCCAGATATTGCTAAAGATTCGAATCATAAATTATTGACGACAAGAATTATTTTAAGCCATCAAACTGGTTTTCCGAATTGGAGAGATTTTAATGAATCTAAAAAATTAGACTTCAAATTTAAACCCGGAACTCAATACCAATATTCTGGAGAAGGTTTTGAATATTTACGAAAAGCATTAGAGAAAAAATTTCATAAAACATTAGATCAATTGGCTTCAGAATTAGTTTTTGAGCCTTTAAAGATGAACGATTCCCAATTAATATGGAATGATAAAATTGATCTTTCGAGATATGCCATTAATTATGACAAAGACGGAAATGCTTACGACCCGACTAAAAATAAAACAGCAAGCGCTGCAGACGATCTTTTGACTACAGTTGAAGATTACGGCAGATTTTTATCTAGTGTAATGAACAGCGAAGGCTTAAGCAAAAAGGTTTTCGACGACATGATTTCGCATCAAGTCCAGACGAAAAAAAACAAATATTTTGGTTTGGGTTTTGAAATCTATGATTTAGGAAACGAAAATTATGCGCTTTCTCACAGCGGAGCTGATAAAGGTGTCCAGACTATTTTTATTCTGCTTCCAAAGACCAAACAAGGTGTAATCATTTTTACCAATGTTGATGATGGCTACAAAGTTTATGAAAATATAGTCGTTCATTATCTAGGGGAAAACGGCAGAAAAATAGTCGATATCGAAACCCAATAATTGCTATCAACATCAGATATTAACCTTAATCTGAGTAATATGCTAAAATTATTTATCCTTTTAATATTATACATAAGTAAAATTTTAACTGCTTAATAGCACTAAAAATATTTGTTAGTTATGAGCATAGGCCTACTTTTTAAGTAACTGGTCTGTGCTCTACTTTTTTATACTCCAAAAAAAAATAAAAATTTTAGATTAATCTTGAAACCAAATCACAAATCAATCGTCTAACATTTTAGAACATCTGTTTATTTCATTCAAGAAGTTTCAATCATCAATCAAAAACAAATTTCATTAATCTTAAACCATAATCAATCCACTATGAAAAAATCAATCAAACTTATTGCGCTTTTTGTCGCTTTTCAGCTTTTCTCATTTAGCCTTTTTGCTCAAGACAAAGCGCAGCAAATCGAGCAACTTTTAAATAAATATAACGAATACGGACAATTTAACGGTTCGGCTTTGGTGGCGGAAAACGGAAAAATAATTTTCAAAAAAGGTTTTGGTTCTGCCAACATGGAATGGAATATTCCAAATCAGCCAGACACCAAATTCAGATTGGGTTCTATCAGCAAACAGTTTACTGCTCTTTTGATTGTAAAGCTGGCAGAAGACGGAAAAATAAAACTAGATGTGCCTATTACCACTTATCTTCCTGATTATCCAAAAGAAAACGGTGATAAAATTACAATTCATCACTTATTGACACACACTTCTGGAATTCCAAATTACACCAATGCACCTAACTTTTTTAAAGATAAAGCAAGAAATCCATATGCTCCAGAAGCTTTTGTAAAGACATTTTCTAGTCTTCCACTTGAATTTACTCCAGGCGAAAAATTCACTTACAGCAATTCGGGTTATTTTTTATTGGGTTACATTATCGAAAAAATTACAGGCAAAACGTACGAGCAGAATTTACAAGAAACTATTTTCACACCTTTAAAAATGGTTAATTCTGGTTACGATCACAGCGAATTAATTATAAAAAACAGAGCTGCTGGATATGAAAAAGAAGGAAAGAAAATTGTAAACGCCGCTTATATTGACATGAGTATTCCGTACGCAGCCGGATCTTTATATTCTACTGTAGAAGATCTGTATTTATGGGATCAGGCGCTTTATACCAATAAATTGCTTTCTGAAAAATCAATGGAATCTTTATTCAAACCTTACATTAAAGCATGGAATGGCTTCTACGGATACGGATGGTCTACTTACGAAGTGCCAAACGGAAATGACAAAGTAACTGTTATTGAACACGGTGGCGGTATCAACGGATTTAACACCGTTATTTCTCGCATTCCTAAAGATAAAAATCTTGTGGTTTTATTTAATAATACTGGTGGAACAGTTTTGGGAGAAATGAACACCGCAATACGTTCAATTTTATACAATCAGCCTTTTAACCAGCCAAAGAAATCACTTGCTCTTGATCTGTTAGATGTTTATAACGAAAAAGGTGCAGTTGCAGGAACAGAAACTTACAAAAAGCTAAAAAACGATCCAACCTACGGAATTAAAGAAGGAGACATGAACAGAGTTGGATATCAATTGCTTCAAACCGGAAAAAAGAAAGAAGCGATTGAAGTTTTTAAAATCAATGTTGATGCTTTCCCTAAATCAGGAAATGTATATGATAGTTTAGCCGAGGCATATTTGGCAGATGGAGATAAAAAATTAGCAATTGTCAACTACAAGAAGTCTGTTGAACTGGATCCTACAAATGAAAACGGAAAGAAAGTTTTAGAAGAGCTTTCTAAAAAATAAAGAGAGCGTATTCTAGATTAAATTTTTAAAAATGGCTCCGATAAAATAGCTCTAGCAGTTGTTTTATCGGAGTTTTTTGTTACAACTTGGGACATTCAAAATTGGGAAATTATTTTTTAAAAATAGTATTTTAGCTTCACCCAAAATAATTGAATAACCTATGAAAAATCTAAACCAACACCATTTTCTGGTTGCGTTCCTGTGTCTTTTTATTTCTTCTAAATCTTTATCTCAAAGCAATCAGCCATTGATGCCTAGTCAACAGAACAAAATTATAATCGATAAAATTGTTGAAGCAACTCGGTATAAAAATTATGTTATTGATTTTTGCCTTTCAAAAATAAATGAAGCTACAGCAAAAGAAGGTTGGAATGACCAAAAAGCAATGGAAATTACCCAAAGCATTAATTACAAAAATTTTAGAGATGCGATTTACAACAGTTTTGTTGTATTTGACGAAGTTGAACTGGAAACTTTATTAAAAGCCTATGAAAAAGACCCAGCTTATCAAACACAAAATGTTATGACCAACAATAAGGTTTTAATTAATAATCTGAACATTTTTGCTAATGATATTGTGAAAGGCAAATATCTTTTTAAGTAAGGTTCAAAGAGACAAAGTAACAAAGGCACAAAGTTTTTTCTTTGAACTTATCTTTGTCAAAGTTTGAAACTTTGACAAAGATTACACTAGCAATAACTTGAAACTTGAAACCAAAAAAACAAAACCTTACTTCTTCGGTTTCAAAATCAACTTTGTAGATGTTTTTATGATTTCGTCTTTGTTCAATTTCATTTTTCTGAATTTACCTGCGTTGTACATTTCAGCTTGATCGCTATAATGCTTGCTGAAAGGATTTCCAGATTGTCCAGTTGGCAAAATACTCCAGCTGTTTTCTATATCGGCAAAATCGACAATTCTTCTTGTCGAAGGTCCGC
This sequence comes from Flavobacterium humidisoli, assembly GCF_023272795.1. NCBI lineage: Bacteria > Pseudomonadati > Bacteroidota > Flavobacteriia > Flavobacteriales > Flavobacteriaceae > Flavobacterium > Flavobacterium humidisoli. The sequence goes on from NZ_CP096829.1 coordinate 589,454, forward strand.
CTTTAGTATAATACTTTCCTTCATCATTAAATCCGAAGAATAAATTATTGATGACTTCATTTGAACCTGGAGAATTAAAAGGTCCCACATTAAATAATCCGCGAAGTGCTTTGACTTTTCCTAATGGATGCTCGTGTTCTACTGTATGCACTTTTCCCCAATTCCATTCTGAGATATTTTCTCCCAGCTGATTCTGCAAACCCACAACAGCATCGTGAAATGATTTTGACACAACGTCTGTTCTGGTTTCTTTTACATTTTTTGTTTTGATATTATCCCACCAAACCGAATTTTCATTTTTTATCTGATTAGCAATAACTTGTTTTCCTAAAGAAATTCCCAAAAATAAATTGAAGTTGTCTTTACCCATTTCGTCTTCAAACGTATTTTTCAGATACAAATAAATCCATTTGTTGTAAATCGTTGGCGCAACATCTTCAACATTTGTTGTTCCTTTCCAAGATTTTAAAACTTTTATAACTTCTTTCTCATTATTAGAAAGTGACTTATTATCTAAACTTGCTATTAAGTTTTTCGAAACCTCAACTGCAACATCCGAAGTATTATCATAAATCATTTTACTGATAGCTTCTTTATCCCAATCTGATTTTGCATCTAAAATCCCAGAAATTCTTTTGGCGCGATCTTCTGGCAAATAATACCCAGGATATAAATAACCATTATCTATAGCTTCTGGCTGATTATTGGCAGAATAAACATATCCCCATTCTGGATTTTCTGCAGACGGATTTTGATCAAAATCTAGAAATTTGGTGATATCATCTTTACCGCTTGCGCCATCTAAAATCAAATGCGTATTAACGCCTTCATTATGTCTGTACAATTTCCCGCTCGCCCACCAAGCCACATTTCCTTTTGCATCGCCATACATTACGTTTAATCCAGGTGCCGCAATTAGACTCACTGCCTTTTTAAAATCGGTAGTATTTTTGGCATGCGAAAGTCCATAAGCCGCGTCTAAAATCTGGATTGGCTCCCTTGTATACGTCCATGACATTGCAATTGGATTTTTCTTTTCTAAACGATCTATAAAATCATTCATAACTGGACCATGACGAGTAATCTTAACTGTCAAAACTACATCTGAAGAATCTTTTACTTTAATCGTTTTTTTTCTGATTTCATATTTGCTGAAACCTGTTGGTGTCTGATACTCAGAAGCATCATCTGCTTTGTTTTTTTCTTGATAAAAATCGATGTCATCATTTTCAAACATCGTTAAACCGTAAGCATAATCTCTGTTATGCGCCAAAAGTGGAAATGGAGTTCCAGCCAAATAACATCCATATAATTCCTGTTTTGGTGTTACAATATGCGCTTCGTACCAAGTTGCAGGTTGAGAAAATCCAATATGCGGATCATTAGCAAAAATAACTTTTCCTGTTTTCGATTTATTCGGCCCAACAACCCAACTGTTACTTCCAACAAATGGAGGAATCGGAGATTGATCCAGCATTTCAGTTATAGATTTTGAAATCTCGGTATATTCCTCACTTTTCCCTTTTGAGATTTTAATTTTTGTATTGTTAAATTCTCCCTCAATACCTAAATCTTTCAAATACGCAGTACCATATTTATTTTTAATATCAGTTAATAAAGGATCTGTTTTCTGCGCCATAGCAAAACTGAAAGACATGTATCCAAAAATATTATAAACGTCTTTTATTGTAAACTTTTGCTTTTTCACACTAACCAAAGTAAATTCTAATGGCGTAACTCCTTCTTCCAAATATTGGTTAATTCCATCGAGATACGCTTGAGTCAGTTTATAACTTTCGCTGTTTTTATCCAATTTTGCAATGGCTTTCGCCGAAGCTTCTTCAATTCCGATTCCAGCAAAAAATTTATCATTTTTAAGCGCAACTCCTCCAAAAATTTCAGACAAACGACCTGGCGCAATTCGGCGCAATAATTCCATTTGCCATAATCTTTCCTGCGCATGCACATATCCAAGCGCCGTCATAGCATCTTTTTCAGAATCAGCATAAATATGAGGCACTCCAAAATCGTCAAAATAGACTGTGGTTTCTTTTTCCAGATTATTCAATTGCAAAGAACCTTCATATTTAGGTTTTAGATGAAAAATATAAGCGCACAAACCAATCGCAAGAACTGCAATAAGAACCAAAACTATCAGCAGGATTTTTTTAATTATTCTCATATTTTAAAAAAGGATGAAATTCGTAATAATGTAACTTTTCTTCAAAATCTTATAAGAGACAACAGTCTTTAAAAGTCTAAATTTATGTATTTAAAATTAATCCTATAAATGTCTGTATATAAAAAAATAGCGATTGTTGTAATTTCTCTTCTTGTACTTGTAATTCTTGCCAACATCGGGCTGAATTACTGGATCAAAAAACAGCTTCCAATCATTATTCACGAAAAAAATAAAACCGCATATAATATTAATTATGAAAAAATTGAAGTCTCTCTTTTTTCCAGAAATATTTATGCACAGACTTTATTGGTAAGTCCGAAAAATGAGCCTAAAGACAGTAAAAATGGGCTTTTCTCAAAAATTGAATCAGTTACCATCCAGCATTTTAATATCTGGGATTTGGCATTTCGCGATATTATTCAAGCCGAAAGTATCATTATCAATAAACCTCGCGTTATTTTATACAAAAAAGGCGAGAAGCTGATCAACAACAGCAAAAGTATTAAAACTGAAATTGTAGATCCATTCCGCAAAATTATAGCCGTTTCCAATATTTATCTGAACGATGGAGCTGTTGATGTAGTTTCTCTGGATACAGAAAAGCCGATCTTCAGTATTAAAAAAATCCTTTTAAAACTGGAAGGCATATTAATTACTGATGCTACATTAAAAGAAAAAATTCCGCTTCAATATAAAAGCTATGCCTTGGTTTGTGACAGTTTGTTTTACAGACCAAACGGTTTCTATCACATCAACATTGGAAAAATAAGTACTGAAAAGAATTTTTTAAAAATTAATAATTTTTCTAATCTTCCTCAGCTTAGCCGAAGAGAATTCACAAAACGTCTTGAAAAAGAAAAGGATATTTACAATTTAAAATTTGACTCGGCACAGGTTGAAAAAATGGATTGGGGTTTTAAAAACGATCGTTTTTATTTCAAAGCCAATTCGCTGGTGATTCATCATTTTGATGCTAATATTTACCGTGGAAAAATGGTAAAAGACGATCCAAGCAAAAAATATCTTTACAATCATTTATTGCGAAATCTGAAATTTCCCCTTCAAATTGATACACTGCAGGTTTTAAAATCAAAATTGGTTTACGAAGAAGAACTTGATTTTGCGAAAGGGCCAGGAATGCTAACTTTTGACAAATTCAATTTACAAGCAACCAATCTGCGAAGTGGTTTTGGTCTGAAAAAAACGGATGATGTAAAAATTAAAGTCAAATGTATTTTTATGAAAAATTCTCCGCTTGATGTCGATTGGCGTTTTAATGTTTTAGACAAAAGTGATGGATTTCATATTCAAGGCGTGATTTCAAATTTTGATGTTGGAGCTATGACAAGGTTTACTAAACCCTATATCAACAGTACTTTTACCGGAACTTTCAATAAATACCGTTTTAATTTCTATGGAAACGACAACGGATCGAAAGGAAATGCTTCCTTGGATTATGAAGATCTGAAAGTAAAATTATACCAAAAGAAAAACCCTGAAAAAGAAGCCAAACTCAAAACAGCAGTTGTTAATTTATTAGTTAAAAACGATTCGAAAGAAAAAGCTAAAACCGCTGAAGTCGAGGTAGAACGTCTTCAAGATAGATCGTTCTACAATCTTTTGTGGAGAAGCATTGCAGAATCTTTGAAGAAGATTTTGATTTAGTTTTTTTCTGCTACTTTTTTCTGCCACGAATTAAACCAATTTTCACGAATTTTTATTTGGCGGATCTTAAAATTTAATTTGTGTTAATTCGCGTAATTCGTGGCAATCCATCTGCAAACCTGATATTTGTCAGGTTTTATAAAAATTTATTTTTCTTCATTTGTCCCTATTTTAATTCGAATACAAATGACAAAAAATAACCTGCATACTTTTCATATTCCAGTAATGGGACTTGCATATACCATAGACAGTCCTATTCGAGTTGCGCAGTACGGAATTTCATCTGTTATTGCTTTAGCAGACGATGATCTGATTGAAAAGATGCGTAATTTTTACAGCACAAAATTCAATGTCCCGTACGAAGAAATTACTCAGAAATTTCATGATTATCGCGCTGAAAGAATTGCCTCTTATTTAAATTTAGTCGATAAAATTGTAAAAGAGAAATTCGAAAATTTCAAAATAGAATTGGCAGAAAGCAAAACAGCTTTGGAAAACTTTATGTCGATGCTGCCGAATACTTCTGATATTAAAAAAGGATTTCAGAATTTATTGGATGACGGAATTGCTTTTAAAGAGAACATTCAACATTATATCGAAACCAATCTTTTTCCAGGAGAAATCGATGTTAACATTATGACCAAATTGGACAAAGATAATTTTGTCAAAAATGAACAGCTTCCAATTGAATTTAACGACGCACATGCTGCTTTAAGAGGTTTTGCAAAAAGCAACTTGGAATCTTCTGTGGTTCTTTCTGCCGGAATGAATCCGAGATTGTTTGGTTACTTCGAAAACTTCAAAGATTTTTTTCCAAATGAAAATAACGAACTGAAAAAGAAAATTATCTTAAAAGTAAGTGATTTTAGGTCGGCTATGATTCAAGGGAACTTTTTAGCAAAAAAAGGTCTTTGGGTTTCAGAATATCGAATCGAATCGGGATTAAACTGCGGCGGACATGCCTTTGCAACTGAGGGACTCTTATTGGGTACGATTTTAGAGGAATTCAAGCAGAAAAAAGAACAATTGGTGCAATCGGCCCACGATTTAATGATTAAGGCTTTACAGGCAAAAAAACTGCCTATTCCTGAAAATCCTTTAGAATTAAAAATTACAGTTCAAGGTGGTGTTGGAACTGCGGCTGAACATGAGTTTTTATTAGACGAATATAACGTTGATTCTGTAGGTTGGGGGTCGCCATTTTTATTAGTTCCCGAAGCGACATCTGTCGATAAAGAAACTCGTAATTTATTAATGAGTGCCAAAGAAGATGATTTTTACTTAAGTAATATTTCGCCTTTGGGAGTTCCTTTTAATACTTTGAAAGGAACTACAAATGAATTTTTAAAACAAAAGCGAATTCATGAAAACAAAGCCGGAAGTTCTTGTCCGAAGAAATTTTTAGCTTTAAGCAAAGAATACGACCCACACGGAATTTGCACGGCTTCAAAAAAATATCAGGATATTAAACTGGAAGAATTAGAAGCAAAAAAGGATTCGCTTTCTACAGATGAATTTGAGAAAAACAAAATCAAAATCACCGAAAAATCATGTCTTTGTGTTGGTCTCGCCAATGCTTCTTATCTAGAAAATGACATTAAAATAAAAGGTCAGGCACAAGGCGTAGTAATTTGCCCTGGACCAAACTTAGCTTATTTTGATCAGGAAGTTTCCTTAAAAGAGATGATTCAGCATATTTATCAAGGAAAATCGATTATTAGAACTGAGCGTCCAAACTTGTTTATAAAAGAGCTTAAAATGTATATTACTTATTTTAGAAATGAAATTCAATCTATTTCTGGAGAACTTACAGCAGCTCACCTTAAAAAATGGAATTCTTTTAAATCTAATCTGTTAGATGGAATTGAGTATTATAAAAATTTATTTGAATCGACGTCAGTCTTTAAGGGTCATCTTGATCAACTCGATTCTTGTAAATCAGAATTAGTTGATATTAAAATTCCCGTTTCAGAGTTGGTTTAAAATTGAAAACCCCAAATTAGATGATAATTTGGGGTTTGTTTTTATTTATAGAATAACTATTCTTTCTTTTTGTTTTTACTGTCAATAACAGCTCCTGTTCCAGTTCCAAGTGCGGCTCCAGCTAATCCACCAATAACAGCACCTTCGCCTTTTTTCTTACTGACAATAGCTCCAGTTGCTGCTCCTACTCCAGCACCAATTACAGCACCTTTAGCGGTTGCACTCCAACCTTTCTTTTTGGCTGGTTCGGCTGTTGTTGCGGCAGCTTGCTGATGCACTACAACAACTTTCTCTTTCTGAGCTTCGATCTTCTCTTCGTTTAGTTTCGCCATTTCCGTCTTCATCGAATCGATAACACGCTGTTTGTTAATCTCAACTTTCATTGAATCAATGCTGGCTTGTTTGGCTTTATTTATATCTCCTTTGCTTTGATTTTGGCAAGAAGTTAATAATATCACGGTCAATAAAATATATAAGCCTTTCATGATTGTAATTTTTAAAAAATTATACATTACAAAGTACTTAATATCTGATATAAATAATTATTACAGAATTTTTTATAAAGTTTATAAGATTTGAAGATTGCTGTTTGTTCCGCGCTGAATGAAATTAATCACGCAAAGTCGTGAAGGCGTAAAGTTTTATTCTCATTTTTTCATTTCAAGAAACGAGACTCGAGCGATAGCGAACAGACAAAGTAAATCGCACTAGAAACTCTACAAAGATTGACGATATACTTTGCGGAATAACTAGTGCGATTATATATTTTAAATAAAAAAGTTTGCGACTGTGCCTGACTATTTTTTTACTTTCCCAAAATTCCTTTTTTCAAAATCTGCCCGAAATCATACATATCTTCATAAGAGCAATATAAAGGAACTGGCGCTAGACGAATAACGTTTGGTTCGCGCCAATCTGTAATGACACCATTTTTCATTAAATAATCAAACAATGCTCTTCCTTCTCCGTGAAGAAAAACAGATAGTTGCGAAGCTCTTTCTTCAGGATTTGAAGGTGTAATGATTTCGAAATTACCTTTTACTTCTTTATCAATTTCATGAAGAATAAATTCCAGATAAGAAGTAATATGATCACGTTTTGCAATTAAAGTATCCATTCCAACCTCAGCAAACATTTCTACCGAAGCCAAATACGGCGCTAAAGACAAAACTGGAAGATTACTAATCTGCCATCCATCTGCTCCGTGAACTGGATCAAAGTTGGGCTCCATTTTAAAACGGCGCTCTTTATTATGTCCCCACCATCCTGCAAATCTCGGTAAGTCCGAATTATGATGCTTTTCGTGAACAAAACAACCAGAAGCGTTTCCTGGTCCTGAATTCATATATTTATAACTACACCAAGCAGCAAAATCTACATTCCAATCATGAAGTTCTAATTTGATATTTCCTGCAGCGTGCGCTAAATCCCATCCTACTTTGGCTCCTGCTTTTTGTCCAGCGGCAGTGATGGTTTTAATATCAAAAACTTGTCCGGTATAATAATTTACTCCTCCTATTAAAACCAAAGCCAGTTCATCGCCAACTTCTTCAATTTTTGCTAACACATCTTCTAACCGAATATTGTGTTCTCCTTCTCTACGTTTAATTTCTACAATCGCATCTTCTGGTTTGTATCCGTGAAAATTGACTTGACTTTGAAACATATATTGATCTGACGGAAAAGCTTTTTCTTCGCAGATAATTTTATAGCGTTTGCCTTTTGGCTGATAAAAAGAAACCATCAATAAATGAAGATTTACAGTCAACGTATTCATCACCGTAACTTCAGACGGAAGCGCTCCGACAATCTTGCTTAACGGATCAGCAAATCTTTCCTGATAATCCCACCAAGGTTTTTCAGCATAAAAATGACCTTCAACTGCCAAATTTGCCCAATCGTCCATTATTTCATCAACATAAGCTTTGGTTCGTTTTGGCTGTAATCCTAAAGAATTTCCAGTAAAATAAATTACTCGTTTGTCGTTTACTTTTGGAAAAATGAATTGTTCCTGATAGTGGTTTAGTGTATCTTTCGAATCTAGCTCTCGTGCAAATTCGCGTGTATTTTGAAAAGTCATTGTGTTTTTATTTTGATTGCTAAAATAACAAAATTTGTTTGTTTTGTTTCAAGTTTCAGGTTTCAAGTTGATATGCTTTATGTGTTTAACTGCAGAACGAACTTGAAACCTGAAACTTGAACCAAAACTATAAAAACAGAAAACCCGACAGATTCTAAAAATACTGTCGGGTTTTTTTTATAAGATAAACTCTAATTATAGAATTAACATCGCGTCTCCGTAAGAATAGAATTTGTACCCTTCTTTGATCGCTTCATCGTATGCTTTTTTCATTAAATCGTGTCCACAGAAAGCAGAAATCATCATTAATAATGTCGATTTTGGTGTGTGGAAGTTTGTAATCATGCAGTTTGCAATACTGAAATCGTGAGGAGGGAAAATAAATTTATTTGTCCATCCTTCGTAAGGATTTAAAGTGTTAGCAGAAGACACAGAACTTTCAATTGCACGCATAGAAGTTGTTCCAACTGCACAAATGCGTTTTTTCTTTGCTTTTCCTTCGTTTACAATATCACACGCTTTTTGAGTGATGATCAATTCCTCAGAATCCATTTTGTGTTTAGATAAATCTTCTACCTCAACTGGGTTAAAAGTTCCTAAACCAACGTGTAAAGTTACCTCAGCAAAATTAACTCCTTTGATTTCTAATTTTTTCAAAAGGTGTTTTGAGAAGTGTAAACCAGCAGTTGGTGCCGCTACCGCTCCTTCTTCTTTTGCATAGATTGTTTGATATCTTTCAGCATCTTCAGCAGTAACTTCTCTGTTGATGTATTTAGGAATTGGAGTTTCTCCAAGTTCTGTCAATTTATTTCTGAATTCTTCGTAAGATCCATCGTATAAGAAACGTAATGTTCTACCACGAGAAGTTGTATTATCGATTACTTCAGCAACTAACGAATCGTCATCACCAAAATAAAGTTTATTTCCGATACGGATTTTTCTAGCTGGATCAACCAAAACATCCCAAAGGCGTTGCTCTGAATTTAATTCTCTTAGTAAGAAAACTTCAATTCTAGCTCCAGTTTTTTCTTTGTTTCCGTACAAACGAGCAGGGAAAACTTTTGTATTATTAAGAATTAAAACGTCTCCGTCATCAAAATAGTTGATCACGTCTTTAAACATTTTATGTTCGATAGTGTTTTTTTTACGGTCAATTACCATTAAACGAGATTCATCTCTGTTTTCTGCTGGAAATTCAGCCAAAAGTTCTTTCGGTAAATTGAAATTGAAGTGTGATAATTTCATATTTGAAGTTAGATTTTAAAATATCAATCTTAGACTTTTTTATCTAAAATTTTAAATCGCCTGCAAATATACGATTGTGAGATAGGCGTTGTCAAGTGTTTTGACGTTTATTTTCAAAAGTCCTTGATTTTGTGAGGTTTCACGGTGTGATAAAAACACATTATTTAAATTAATTTTAACATTTAAACCATAATAAGAAATATAAGTTCATTTAAATCTGAATCTTTATAATTTCTGAAAGTTTTCATTTCGACCAAATTAATAAACCACAATAGACACTCCCCAGTTTAAATCGCCAATCTTTGTAGAGTTATGTGTGCGATTTCTCCCTTCAGTCGAAATGACAAAAATTAAAAAAACCTCCAGTTAAAAACTGAAGGTTTTTCAAATTATGCACATTTTATTAAATGAACTTATATTTCTTATAGGCTTTAATCTTACAATTCTGAAATCTGAAAATTCAAAGCTTTCAAATCGTTCCAGAAATCTGGGTACGATTTAGAAACTACTTCGGCATCGTCAATAATAATCGGAACTTTTATTGCCAATGGCGCAAATGCCATTGCCATACGGTGATCGTTGTATGTTGCAATATGAACATCGTGATTAATATCTCCAGAACGTTCTAAAGTCAAACTGTCATTAGTTACCGAAATATTGGCTCCTAATTTTGTAAGCTCGATTCTTAAAGCTTCTAGCCTGTCCGTTTCTTTGATTTTTAAAGTGTGAAGACCTGTTAAATGGCATCCAATTCCTAAACCTAAACAGGTTACTACAATTGTCTGTGCAATATCTGGTGTATTATTCAATTCAAAATTTACATCTTCGTAATTGAATCCAGAAACTTTTTCCAAAGTCATTTTATTGTTTTGGAAAGTTGTTTTGACCCCCATTTTCTCATAAAGAGAAACCAATTCAGAATCTCCTTGAAGACTGTTTTCTTTATAACTGCTTAAAGTAATTTTAGCTGCATCAGACAAAGCTACAAGGCTGAAGAAATAAGAAGCTGAACTCCAGTCTGATTCTACCACCATTTCTTTAGTTTCAACTGATTCTTTAGGGAATACCTTAATCACATTTCCTTCAAAACTAGTTTTAATATCTAAATCAGCTAACAAAGCCAAAGTCATTTTGATATACGGAATCGAAGTGATTTCTCCTTCTAAAGTAAGTTCTAAACCATTATCTAATTTTGAAGCTACTAATAAAAGTGCCGAAATATATTGGCTGCTTACATTTGCTGCCAAAGTTACTTTTGAATCTGTAACTTTTTTCCCTTTAATTCGAATTGGCGGATATCCTACTTCTTTCTCATATGAAATCTCAACACCCAATTGTGCCAAAGCTTCCACTAAAATTTTAATCGGACGTTCCTGCATTCTGCTAGAACCAGTCAAAACCACTTCTCTGCCTTCGTTAACCGAAAAGTAAGCAGTAAGAAAACGCATTGCTGTTCCTGCATGATGAATATCTACAATTTCATCATTTCCCGCTAATGCTTTCTGCATTACTTCGCTGTCGTCTGAGTTGGAAGTATTAGCTAAAGTAATATTTGGAAATAATGCTTTTAGTAATAATAAGCGGTTCGTTTCACTTTTAGAACCGGTGATATTTAGTTGCGAATCATCAATGGTGAATTGTGAATTCGTGCTTAATTTTAAATTCATGATAGTAATTATGATTAGCGAATTACGAGTGTCTAAATTCGATTGCGCAATTTACCACTCCTTGCCCGTAAATCAAAATTCACCATTGATATTTCACAATTATTTCAATTTATCATTGTTTTTGTGACGATCTTTATCTCTAACCGATTTTAGATCCATTTTTTTATCAAAAGAGGCTTGTAAATCAATTCCTGTTTGGTTGGCTAAGCACAGCACAACAAAAACAACATCTGCCAATTCTTCTCCTAAATCTTTGTTCTTATCGCTTTCTTTTTCAGATTGTTCTCCATAACGGCGCGCAATGATTCTAGCAACCTCGCCAACTTCTTCTGTCAGCTGTGCCATATTGGTCAATTCGTTAAAGTAGCGAACACCATGTTCTTTTATCCAAGTATCAACAACTAATTGTGCATTTTTTAAATCCATCTTTTTATATCTTTTTAAGAATTATTTTTTCGTTTTGGCTTACGACCATCTTCTGAAAAAACTCTTTTATCATTCCGTAATCCTCCGCTGCAAAAATACTACTGTTGATTTCTTTTTGGCTCACAATTTGAATTTTGTTTTCAGAAACCGAAAAATTTAAAATAAAAGACATTAGCTTATCCTCTGAAGATATTCTGAATGGTTTAGGAAGTGATTCTACGGTGTATCCCTCCGGAATTTCAATATTCAAATTAAACTTTTCTATGTTTTTATATCCAAAATAAACAGGCATTTGCCTTTTTTCCTGATTAAACGGATTTTTACTTTGGGTGAAAAACAATAGAGGATTTACAAAAATCTTCCCATCAATAATATCCGAACGGTTGCCTGAAGCAAAAGAAAAAGTTTCGATCACCGACTGATCTAAGTTAGATTTCTGATTTTCGATTGCATAATTTGAAATCTGTAAACCACCCAATCTATTCTCTAATTTTTCAAGATAAGCATCTTCCGTTTTTGTATTGTTTTCTTCTCTAAAACTGTATGCATCATAATCTGTTCGTTGAACTCGAGCCTGACCATTCATTTTTCCGTCAGGATTTATTTTGACTATAAGACTGCAAATTTCTCTAGACTGCTGCGCTGGATCTAATTGAATTTCTTCAGAACTGCCATCTTTTTTGATTAATCTTCCATTCCAATTTAAAACATTTAAGGGTAAAATATTTGGTGCTGTAAGTTTATGACTTGCATCCAAAAGACTTTTTTTGCCATCAATTTCAGCTGCAACTATGACATAATTGAATCCTGTTCTTGTTGGATAAATTGGAATTCCGTTTTGTATTGTACTTACCAAAACAGGATTGGCTTCTATACCAGCGGCGCGAAGCATATTTATCAAAATAAAATTGATTTCTGCAACATTCCCTGTTTGATCTTTATAGGCTTTTTCGACTCCTTTTTCTGTATAACAGCTATTAATCTCATTCCAATTCATTCGATTTTTGACATAAGTAAAAATCAGATCTAATTTTTCCTTTTTGTCTTCTACATTAAGTAATAATTTATTCAGATCATCTGTAAACAAACTACCTTGATTTAATTGTTTCCCAAAGCTATCCTCTTTAAAAATAGTTGTAGCAACACCTTCCCAAGTTAAACTGTAATCTTTTACAGGCTGATCAGGAAGACGCACTCTCTCTAATTCTTGCTGAATACTTCCACGATAATTTTCAAGATTATTAATGTAAGGTTCCTCTTTTAATGCTGGAACATCTTTTCCTTTATAAAAGGTTTCAATCTGTTTATAACTAAATGAGCTTGTCTGACTGTAAGCATTGTCAAAACTCTGACTAGCGCCTGTAAATTTAGATTCTGTTTCTAATGGAATTCCTCCAATTAAAATGGGTTTATAAATATAAAACTCTGGAATCTGTGTTTTGTAATAAAAATAGTCAACAGGAATACTGAACTGAACATCAAAATCGGGAAACTTCACCAGATTTTCAGATCTTAAAACATATTTGTATTCAATAATAGAACCTACTTTTACATTTGGCAAAGTAATCGTCTTTTCTTTCCAATATTGATTGATTTTGTTTTTAAACTCGCCCTGATTATTTAATTTAGTTTTTACGATGTTGCCATTTTCTAAATTATAGGTCACTGCATCTGAAAACTCCAAACGGTCCTCGTTTAACTTATCATAACCGATATAAAAACGCACTTTCTGGTTGGCCCAGCTTAAACCTTCTTTTTTATAAATTTTGATTTTCACTTCGCAGACATGGTTGGCATAAAATCCAACATCTTTATTATAGCCAAAATAAGTTCTTCCTTTTTTAAACAAGATAGCAGCGGGTGCGCTGTTATCTTTAGGATGAACTTTTTCATTTAACTCCGCAATAGTTACTTTTCCCAAGTCATAATTTTGAGCTTGAATAGTTATTGTACTTCCCAAAAAGACAATACAAATTAGGAGGAATCTCAGCATAATTAAATACGTTTCAAAACGATTTTTTCCGTTTCTTTTTCTACCATTGTTTTATAATATTCTTTTAGCATCTCATATTTTTCAGCAGAAACAATAGCCTCATTTATTTGATGCAAAATAGACAACTGAAGTTTATTATCATTTGCAGCAATATTAAATTTAAAAACGCCCAAATTATCTTCCATTGTTACAGCAGCTGGGGCTGGCAATGTTTCAACCACAAAGCCTTCTGGTATTTCAATATTAATACTAAACTTGTCTGTGAATGGGAAACTAAAATCTACTGGATATTCTCTACTTTCCTGCTTAAAAGGATTGTTATTTGTCGCAAAAAACAACATTGGATTCAAGTAAATTTTACCTCCAATAACTTCGCACAAATCATTTCCAGTAAATGAATAGCTTTCTATAATTGGAAGAAGGATATCCTTTTCGTTTGTTTTTGAATAATCGCTAATTTCTATTTTTTTATTCTTGTTTTCTAACTTTTCTAAATATTCTTCTTCTTTTAATCCTTCAATATTGCCACGCGTAATCATTGCATTATAATCCATGTATTGTCTTCTTGTTTTTCCTGTGACTTTTCCAGCGCTATCGATACTGTAATTAAGGAAAACATTATCAACAGAAGTTTTTTCTGGCATTAAATTAATTTCTTCTGACGAACCATCTTTTCTAATCAATCTTCCTGACCAATTTAAAACTCTTAATGGCAGAACATTCGGAACCGAAAATTTTTCTGACGCATCTAATAAAACATATCCATTTGGAGTTTCTACCGCAGCAATCACATAATTGAATGCCGTTCTGTTAGGAAACAATGCTATTCCGTTTGCACGTGTACTTACCAAAACTGGATTTGCTGTAAGGCCAGAATAACGCAACATGGCAGTAAGCATTAAATTAATATCGGCAATATTTCCCGTTTTTTCCTTGTACGCTTTTTTAACTCCATTATCACAGCCATAACCGTAATATTTATTCCACTTTACGTTTGATTTTACATGATTTAAAATAACTAAGATTTTCTCTTCAGGCGTATTAATTCCTGAAAGTATTTTTTTCAAATCATCCTCAAAATAACCTGTTTTATTAAGTTCAGGACCAAAATCATCATAATCATAAATGGTTCTCACAACCGAAGCCCAATCTGCAGAATATTCTTTAAGCACCTGATTTGGAAATTTAGTCATTGATAATTCGTGAGCAACAGACGATGTGTAATTATCAATATTGTTAACATAGGCCTCATCTTTCATTGCAGGAAAATCTACAGCTTTGTACGTAACTTGATCTTCCATATAACTTAAATAATCAGTAGAAAAATTAGTTGATGTCACACGTCCTCCAGATCTTTCCTTGTTATTAAAAGTGATGCTTTTGGCAACCCTTGCTGTTGTTGCCTTTGGAAAAAAATAACCTTTTTGTCTTGGACTGAAGGTGTAATATTCTGGAATGAATGTTGAAAACTCAGAATAGTTGACTGGGATACTCGTTTGAAAATCCCAATCTCTTATCATTTCTTGTGGACATTTAATACTATATTTAAATTCAATAACAGAGCCTTCTTTCACATTAGGCATTGTTATTTTTTTTAAGCTTTTATATTTATTTAATACTTCTTCAAAAACGCCATCACTTTTAAGCTTCGTTTTTTCAATTTTACCGCCAACTATGTTATAAGTTACAGCATCTGAAAAAGACACTTTCTCTCTTAGACCAGAATAATTATAATACCAAACATCCTGATTTGCCCAATCCAAGCCTTCTTTTTTGTAAATTTTAATTCTAGTTTCTACATCTGTGACTGTAACAAAACCATCATTAACATCATATTCAATTCTTGCTGTTCCTTTTTTATACAAAATCGCGGCTGCAGCTGCCGAATCTTTCGGATGTACCTTTTGTTCTAATTCTGCGATGGAGACTTTTCCTAATTTAAATTCCTGCGACATCGCTTTTGAAGCGATCAATAAAATCACAGTGAGACTAAATAATTTAATAATTTTCATTGGTAATTTTTGGTTTACTTTGGTTACACTTGTTAGTTCTTGGTTAATATTATTTTGGCGTTATCGTTTCGAGAGACTTGTTCCATAAATAGGCGATACTCATCATATTCTTTGTTGGAGTATTTTCCTTTATTTAAAAACATCGATCTTTTATAAGTCAGTTTATTATTGTCTTTTTTAATGATTTCGGTTTTGTATTCACCAAATTTGCCTTTTAGCTCATAATTTGAAGGAAGAAATTCGATACTGAAACCTTCAGGAAGATTGATTTCAATTTCATCGGTATCTAAAAAACCACGTTGAATTTGAAAAGGATTTTTTCGGTTTCTAATTCGTTTTACATTTCCTGTATATTGATTGAAAGCATCAACTACAAAAATCATTTTGTTACCCGAAAGAGTTCCATAATTTACAGCGCTTAGCTGAACATCTTCGGTAAAACGAATATTTTCTTTATCATTCGTAAAAGTAATTTTACCTAGTTTCAAGTTGTTGATATTATCCCAATACTCTTTGTAATGTTCCTCTTTTTCATTCGGCTGCATGGTTTCTACTCGAGATTTAAAAGCATACACACTTCCTTGAGATGCTATTTTTAAAGTTCCAGAAAAATTCCCAGTTGGATCAATTGTATAAACCCCTTTCCCTACTTGCGTGTTTCCTTTATCATCGTAGATTTTAGTTCGTACAATTTGACCTCCCTCAGGTTTCACCACCAAAACATCACGATCGTCAGTAAAAGTTCCTTGATATCCAAACGGATCGTCCTGACTCGTACATTCTAACCAGATATAATTATCTTTATCTGGGATGGCCAAAATCATATGATTGCCTTGCATCGAAACAAAATCAGATTGAATATTTTCTTTGTAACGATCGCCATATAAAATAGTATTATAAGACGGAACATCTACAACCTGTAAAAGTGCTTTTGTATAGTTTGACAATGCTTTACAATCTCCATATCCTAAACGGTCAACATCGTTGGCTAGCATAGGTTTCCAACCGCCAATACCAATTGCAATGTTTACATATCGCGATTTTTTCTGTACATAATCGTAAATGATTTTAGCTTTCTTGATAGGATCTTTCTCATCTCCAACCAGCGTTTTAATTTTTGCTTTTGTCTCTTCTGGCAAAACAGTCGTACCGATTAAGATTTTATCTTCATACCATTTTCCGAATGCTTCCCAAGTAGTAGCATTTCCGTCAACTCCTTCTAAGTGAAAATTTTCTAATCCCATCATGACTTTAGGAAAAAGATCTGAAGGAGAAGGACTAAGATCTTCTTGTTTTTGAGCCGTGATATTTGTTGCCGTATAACTCAGATTTGTATCTGTGTCAGCTGTTTTAGTTATTTTGAAGTTATCAAATCGGAACTCTTTTTTCTTAAATCCCAATCCTTTCGGGAAAGTTACATTCAAAACGCATTTTTCTACGCTCAAATAATACCCCCCAATAAAATACCATTTTGGTATAAATGCAGTATTTGAAGTTTCAATTTCGCTGGTGTAAGCAATTGTAAAAGGATATGAAATAGGTGTGTAATTTAAATAAAGCACTCGATTATCAGAAAAAAGAGTACTTCCGCCTACAGCGCTCTGATCTTTAAAATCTTTTCTTTTGATTTTTTTTATCTCATTCCCCAATGCATCATAAACTACAGCTTCAATATTTTTTATTGAAGTTGTTTTATCATAATGACAGTATGCATCAATGTCATTTAGACCTTTTTCATTTAAAACAGAAACAACTCTTTGGGTCTTAATATTCATACTTCTTTGCGAAGCAATAACAATATCCATTTGGTCTAAACGGAGAACAGCATTTGCATTCTGTTTTAAACTATCTGGAATAGAAAGAATAGGATAAGTGCTCTTTTGGGCGAATGAATTAAGGGTTGTTAAGAATAAAAATAACGCAAAAAAAAGATTTTTCATTAGTAGGGATTTTCGTCAAATATATATTTTTTTCAGAAATCCTTAACATATGTTTAATAATATTTTTACTCCCTGTTTTTGCTGTCCATTACAATCGTAACGGGTCCATCATTGAGAAGACTGACCTTCATATCGGCACCAAAAATTCCTGTTTGCACTTTCTTGCCAAACTCTTTTTCTATTGCTTGAACAAAATTCTCGTACGTCGGAATTGCAAAATCTGGTTTTGAGGCTTTTATATAAGAAGGACGGTTTCCTTTCTTAGTTGATGCGTGAAGTGTAAACTGACTTACAACAATAATATCACCGCCAATATCTTGAACCGAACAATTCATAACATCATTCTCGTCTCCAAAAATTCTCATTTTAACGATTTTTCCAGCAAGCCAGTCAATATCTTCTTGTGTATCGGCATCTTCTATTCCTACTAAAACTAATAGTCCTTTTTTAATGTCGGCTGTTTTTTTATTGTTAACTGTTACTGATGCTTCAGAAACTCTTTGAATAACTACTTTCATTTATTTAAGTCTGAAAGCCGAAAGTCAAAAGTCGAAAGTCTAGTAAGTTTCTAAAAACTTTAAGACTTTCGACTTTCAACTTTTGACTAATTTTATTTTCTCGTTTCATCACTCGCAGCACGATCTTCACCATAAGTGTCGGTGCGATAATGCTCTTCATCGCCTTCAAGAATTTTTAGATAACTATTGTAACGAGACCAAGCAATTTCGTCTTTTTCTAATGCTGCTTTTATGGCACAATGCGGTTCTTCTTTATGCAAACAATTGTTAAATTTACATTGATCTTTGAGTTTAAAGAATTCAGGAAAATAACCGCTTATTTCTGAAGGCTCCATATCAACAATTCCAAAACCTTTAATTCCTGGTGTGTCGATAATTCTAGCATCAAAAGACAAATCATACATTTCGGCAAAAGTTGTGGTGTGCTGTCCTTGTTTGCTTTGTTCTGAAATGACCGAAGTTTTTAAATGTAAGCTTGGTTCCATTGCATTTACTAGAGTTGATTTCCCAACTCCAGAATGTCCTGAAAACATGCTTACTTTACCAATCATCATTTCTTTTAGTTTGTCAACACCTTTGTTTTCTGTAGAAGAAATACGAAGACATTTATATCCAATTTCAGAATAAATATGTTGCAAATAAAGCTGATCGTCTAAAGTCTGCTCTGTTAAAGTATCAATTTTATTAAAAACAAGAATGGCTTCGATTCCGTATGCTTCCGCAGTAACCAAAAAACGATCAATAAAACTCGTAGTCGTTGGCGGATTATCAATAGTAATCAGTAAGAAAACCTGATCGATATTAGAAGCAATAATATGAATCTGTTTGGATAAATTAACCGATTTACGAACGATATAGTTTTTTCTTTCGTGGATATTATGAATTGTTCCTGTAACGGCATCTGAAGTTTCATCCAACTCATAATCAACAATATCGCCTACAGCAATAGGATTGGTACTTTTAATACCTTTTATTCTAAATTTCCCTTTCATACGGCATTCCACAAAATCTCCTTTTTCAGATTTTACGGTATACCAGCTTCCTGTAGATTTATAAACGGTTCCTGTCATTCTTTAATTTTAGATTTCAGATTTTAGATTTCAGATTTGAAAACTAAATCCCTGCAAAGATAAATGAATAATTTTAAACATAGCCCACGATTGAAACCAGAGGGCTATGTTATAAAAAACAAAAATCCCTGCTACTTCTTTCAAAGTAACAGGGATTTAAAAAAACAATCTATTTTTAAAATCGTGATATAAGAAAACTCAAGGTCAAAATTTAGAATAAACTCAAATTAACTTATATCACTTATATGTTTCAGCAAAAAATTATGCGTTGAAAATTTTCTCTTGGTGACCAATACTTTCTTGGTGAATTGCTTTGAACATTCTCAAAACGAATTCTTCCGTAAGACCTTTTTTCTCACCTTCCAAAATCATTTTTCCCAAGATTTCGTTCCAACGGTTGTTTTGAAGAATTGCAACGTTTGCATCTTTTTTCACCTGACCAATTTCGTCAGCTACTTTCATACGTTTTCCTAATAACTCTAATAAGTTAGCATCCAAAACATCGATGTTAGCTCTTAATTTTGTCATTTTCTGACTGTACTCATCTGTAGTATCATCCGTTTTTCTAATTGTCAAATCTTTAATGATTTGTTTCAAAGCATCTGGAGTTACTTGTTGCGCAGCATCAGACCAAGCGTTATCTGGATCGAAATGAGTTTCGATAATCATACCATCGTAGTTCAAA
The DNA here is from genome assembly GCF_023272795.1 of Flavobacterium humidisoli. NCBI lineage: Bacteria > Pseudomonadati > Bacteroidota > Flavobacteriia > Flavobacteriales > Flavobacteriaceae > Flavobacterium > Flavobacterium humidisoli. The sequence goes on from NZ_CP096829.1 coordinate 608,920, forward strand.
TCTAAAGCCTCTTGCGTTACTTCGAAAATCATTTTACGATCACCAGTAATGTGAGATGGGTCGATGATCAATGGTAAATCAGGGAATTTATTTTGCAATTCGATAGCAATCTGCCATTCTGGAATATTTCTGTATTTTGTTTTTTCGTAAGTAGAAAAACCTCTGTGGATAACTCCTAATTTCTCGATTCCAGCCATGTGTAAACGCTCAACACCACCTAACCATAAAGCTAAATCTGGGTTTACTGGGTTTTTAACCAAAACGATTTTATCTGTTCCTTTTAAAGTATCTGCAATTTCTTGAACTGCGAAAGGGTTTGCAGTTGTACGTGCACCAACCCATAAAACGTCGATATCGTGTTCTAAAGCTAATTTACAGTGAGCTGCAGTTGCAACTTCAGTTCCCATTAATAAACCAGTTTCTGCTTTAGCTTTTTGCAACCATTTTAATCCAATTTCGCCAACACCTTCAAATCCTCCTGGACGAGTTCTTGGTTTCCAGATTCCAGCTCTGAAAACGCTAACTTTTGAATCTTTCAATTCGTGAGCAATTTTCAAAACCTGATCTTCAGTTTCTGCACTACATGGTCCAGCTATCACAAGTGGGTGATTTAAATTGAAATCTTCTAACCACTTTCTCATTTCTTTCTTATTTTCCATCTTAATTCTAATTTACTTTTTAGTTGTTGTTAATCCGTTTAGTATTTCTTTTATTTTATTTATGCTTTCCATTTCTTCAAAAATGGCATTATAATCTTCTTCTTTTAGCAAATCTCTAAACCGACTCAGGTTAGATATATAAGCTTCTAAGGTTTCTAGAACATATTCTTTATTTTGTTTAAAAATCGGTGTCCACATTGCGGGCGAACTTTTTGCCAAACGAACCGTGCTTTCAAATCCACTTCCTGCCATATCAAAAATATCCTGTTCGTCTTTTTCTTTATTCATTACCGTTTTCCCAAGCATAAACGAACTAATGTGCGATAAATGCGAAACGTAGGCAATGTGCTTATCGTGTGAAACGGGATCCATATATCGAATTCTCATTCCGATTGAAGTAAAAAGATTTAATGCTTTTTCTTGTAACTTAAAAGCCGTCTTTTCGACTTCACAAATAATGTTTGTTTTTCCTTGAAACAAACCTCTTATTGCTGCTGATGGTCCCGAAAACTCTGTTCCGGCAATTGGGTGCGTAGCAATAAAATTTCTTCTTTTTGGGTGATTGGCTACTGCTTCACAAATTGGCCTTTTCGTCGATCCTACTTCAAAAACAATCGTTTTATCTCCTACTGCATCCAAAACTTTAGGTAAAACCGTCAGCGCTACATCTACTGGAACAGAAACAATTACAAAATCAGCTTTTTGTAAATCTTCAAAACTTCCTGCTTCGTCAATAACTCCAAGATCAAGTGCTTCTTCCAAATGTTTTTCGTTGCTATCGATCCCTAAAATAGTCGCATCAGGATAACGTCCCTTAATGTCTAGCACCATTGAACCGCCTATTAACCCTATTCCTATTACGTATACTTTCATATCTTTTTATTTGAAGCTAAGCTTCTTTATAAATTCCAAATGTTAAATTCTAAATTCCAACTTTTGATATTTTCCGTTTATTTTGTCATTTCGACGAAGGAGAAATCTTCGCAAGTAACTCCACAATCAAAAGAACCAATCTTTGTCGATCTAGCAACGGAGATTTCTCCTTCGTCGAAATGACAAACTTTGGCGAAAAATCTAAAATCTACATTCTAAAATCTAAAATTTAAAATCGATCAATCGCTTCCTGTACTTTTTCTTCTTTTACACACAATGAAAATCTGATATATCCTTCACCGTTGCTTCCAAAAATGGTTCCCGGTGTAATGAAAATATGTTTCTCATATAATATTTCGTCAATGAACTTTTCTGCAGATTCTATTCCTTCCGGAAGCTTTGCCCAAACAAAAAGCCCAACTCCTTCTTTATAAACTTCGCAGCCTAATTTCTCTGCTAATTTCTCTGTTAATTCTCTTCGGCGTCTGTAGATTTTGTTTTGATCTTCAAACCATGATTTATCACATTTTAAAGCCGCAATCGCACCTTTCTGAATTCCGTAGTACATTCCGCTGTCCATGTTGCTTTTTACTTTTAGAACTGCATCAATAATTTCAGGATTTCCTAAAACCATTCCGACTCTCCAGCCTGCCATATTGAATGTTTTACTAAGTGAATTCAATTCTAAAGCCACATCTTTTGCTCCTTCAACCTGCAATAAACTCATCGGATTATCATTCAAAACAAAACTATACGGATTGTCGTTGATCAATAATATATTGTGTTTTTTAGCAAAAGCAACCAATTTTTCAAATAACGCTAAACTTCCTCTCGCTCCAGTCGGCATGTGCGGATAACCCAGCCACATAATTTTTACTTTCGAAAGATCCAATTTTTCTAAAGCTTCAAAATCCGGTTCCCATCCATTTTCTTCTTTCAAATCATAATAAACAGGAACTGCCTGAACTAAATTGGTTACCGAAGTATACGTTGGATAACCTGGATTCGGAATCAAAACGTGATCGCCTTCATTTAAAAACGCTAACGAAATGTGCATAATTCCTTCTTTCGAACCCATAAGAGGTAAAATCTCATTATTCGAATTCACTTCAACACCAAACTGATCTTTATAAAAATCGGCCATCGCTTGTCTCATTTCTGGCAATCCCTGATAGCTTTGATAACCATGCCCGTTTTCTTCTTGAATTGCTGCAGCGACTGCTTCAATTACTGCTTTTGACGGACTCAAATCAGGGCTTCCAATTCCCATATTGATGATCGATTTTCCTTCAGACATTAGTTGTCTAACTTCTCTTAGTTTTGATGAGAAGTAGTATTCTTCAACTGTGTCTAATCGTTTTGCTGTTGTAATCATTGTTTTTAATTTTTGCTTTAGGCTATATGCTTTTTCTTTTTTTCCCTTTAAGACTTTCGACTTTTCAACTTTAAGACTCACTTAAAGGTTTTGTGTTTTTATATTCTCCCAACACTTTAAAATACTCTGCCATTATATTTAATAACGCTTTTGCTTTTGCAAAATCCTCGTATTTCTCAAATGTCACATCTACGAAGAATGAATATTTCCAAGGTGTTTCAATTTTTGGAAGCGACTGGATTTTTGTCAAATTCAGTTTGCAGTCGCTCATTACATTTAAAACCGCTGCTAAACTTCCTCTTTTATGATCTAATTCAAATTTTACAGAGGCTCTGTTGATTTCGCTTTCTGGCAAAAATGAATTTTGCTTTTTGATGATCACGAAACGAGTCATATTATTTTTGATCGTTTGAATTGATGATGCAATTATATCCAAATCGTACATTTCAGAAGCAGTTACACTTGCAATAGCCGCAATTCCAGTTAGCTGTTTTTCCTGAATTCTTCTTGCCGTTTCAGCTGTATCTTTATCCTCAACCAATTTGATATTTGGATACTGTTTCAGAAAATCCATACATTGCAAAAGCGCCATCGGGTGCGAATGAACTTCTCTTATATCTTCAATTTTCTGACCTTTTAAGGCCATTAAATTCTGTTGAATATTTAAATAATGTTCCCCAATAATATGCAGATTGTTCTTGTCAATCAAAGCATAATTTGGGATAATCGGCCCTGCAATCGAATTCTCAATCGCCATAACAGCCTGATCAGATTTTCCGGCAATAAGGCTGTCGATCAGTTCTTCAAAAGACAAACACTCATCAATATCCACATTTTCAGAGAAATACTCCTTTACAACCTGATGATGAAAAGATCCTTTAATACCTTGTATTGCAATTTTCGTTGTCATATAGTCAAAAAAAAATCCTGATTTGCATCAGGATTGTATATTAGTTTTATTTGTCTTAAAAATTTTCTCAAATAACCATAGCACAATCCTGACTTCTACTAAAGAAGAAATAAAAATTGTTGCTAAAATAAAAACGGTTACTTGCCATTTTGTTTGTGTTTTGTTTTAAATTCTCTGCGAATGTATAAATTATTTTTACCGCACCAAAAAAAAGATTGCATTTTATGATACAAAAAAGGATTTCTTAACAAATTTAGCAGGTTTTGTAGGATAATATAAAAATATCGGCTTGAAATGAGATATTTATAATTGCTTTTTGAAAGGTTCTAAGTTTTTTTTTCGCCACGAATTCACGAATTACCATAAATCTTTGTGGCTATTTAATTTGAATTACACAGATTACCTGGTGTTTTTGTCATTTCGACTGAAAGGAGAAATCACAATCGTAAATCGACAAAGATTGATGATATACTGTACGGAATTTCTAGTGCGATTTCTCCTTTCAGTCGAAATGACAAGATTGAGATTATGCAAACAATCCTGAAACCGGTTTATTTGAAATCCCAATTTTAGAATAATCGAAATTCATTTTTTCTTTTAATAACGAAGCATACACACTTCTAAAATCAATTTCGTGTTTTAAATCGCCATTTTCTAAGTCGGCTAAGTTTGGATTATTGCCTAAAATCGTTCCTTTATTACTTCCTCCAATTATAAACATTGGCGCTGCAGTTCCGTGATCCGTTCCGTTTCCGTTGTCTTTTACACGTCGCCCAAATTCAGAAAAAACTACAACGGTGACATTCTGCAATAACTGCGCTTCTTTTAGATCTGAATAAAAACTATATATGGAATCGTTTAAATCTGTCAATTTTCGTTCGTGAATTGATAATTGATTATCATGCGTATCAAATCCGTTAAGCGAAGTGTAATATACTTTTGAATTTAAATTTCCTTTTATCAATCGCGCAATCCATTCCAAGTTTTTAGATAATTCCGTTTTTGGATAACTGATTTCCGTTTTAGATTTTGCTAAAGCTTTCTGAATTTCATCTGATCCCTCGGTAACCGAATTAGCAATTTTTCGAATAAAATCTAAATGCGGATTTTTAGACAAAGTCACATTTTCTTCTTTCGATTTTACTTTAAATCGATCTGGATCTTTCACCGTTATAAAATTAGGCTCTACTCCTTTTAAAGCTAAATTATCAATCGAATCTAAATTTATGCCCGCAGTCGCCTGATGGCCGTTGCATTGCAAATCTAAAAATCTTCCCAACCAGCCTTCATTTATATATTTATTAGAATCGGTTGCGGTCTGCCAGATTTCCTGACTTCTAAAATGCGACCGAATAGGTTCTGGATATCCGACATTCTGAATTACAGTTAAATCTCCATTTTGCTGCATTTGAGCAAAATCTTTTAGCGACGGATGAAAAGCCATTCCGTTATTTTTTCCCACAACGGCATCTTTATTCAAAGCGATTTTTGTTCTCAATTCATAATACAACGGATCTTCATACGGAATAAAAGTATTCAAACCGTCATTCCCGCCATTCAACTGCACAAAAACAATACATTGCTCACCAATTATTAAATTTTGCTGCGAACCAAAAGCGTGTAAAAAACTTGGAAGTACAAGCATCCCGCCTGTAAATGTTCCTGTTAACGTTAGAAAATTTCTTCTGTTCATGATTCCTACTTTCTAGATTAATTGATATTCGGGCAGTTTTGTAATGTAATTGAAAACTCTGACTACAGCAAAATCAGCATGAGGATCTTTTGGATCAAAATCATATTTCAACAGATTTTCCATGTCTTTTTGAGCCGAATTGCTGACAGAAAACAATAATCGATCTGACAATTCAGAAATAATGGTTTTGTTATTTCCATTTGAATCAAAAACGACTTTTACCGCAGTTTTTTCATATTCTGATTTTTCTTTTTCAACTCCGTTTACCATGGTTTTCAAAATCTTTCTGTTAAGACTTTTGCCACCGCATAACAAATCGGATGTATTGTTTCTTTGGAGGTAAATCTGCGAAGTTAGCCATGAATTTCCGCCGTCCCAGCCTTTTACATTAATCTGATTATACAAATCCATTCCCTGCTGCTTTATAAATGCCATAATTGCAGCATCATCAACATTTTCAATCTGCAATTCATCGCAAAGCTGTAAAATATAGACCAGCGGATTTTTAATCTTATTTCCCGAATTCTCTTTTTTAAATTCTTCTGTAAAAATCTTTGTCAGCAAAGGCTCGATTTCAAACTTTTGCTTCCTAAAATGATCTCCGTAATAAACCACTAAATCTTCAGGCGGATTATCATAAATAAACCATTTCAGGATTTTTCTGGTAATGAGGTATGGAATGTTTTTCTGTTCGAAAATAATATCGACTAAGTCGTCTGCTTTCCAGTTTCCCGTTTTCCCTAAATAGGCTTTATCGCTGTTATCTTCAATGTTTTTTCTGTAAACAGCGCCATCATCACCAATATTTAAACCAGCTAAAGCTTTGGCTCCATTTTTAATATCATCTTCGGTATAATTCCCAATTCCGATAGTAAATAATTCCAGCAGCTCACGACTTAAGTTTTCGTTGATTTTGCCTTTTTTATTGTCGCCATTATCGAGATAGCGAACCATTGCGTTTGATTTCAGAATTTGCTTGGTTAAATCTTTAAAATTCCCAAAAGCATTTTCGCGTAAAATCATATTGTGCTGATAAATCCAGTAATTGATTTTTACTTTTTGAGAAGTGGAAACAAAATGATTGTGCCAAAAACAAACCATATTCTCGCGTAATGGAAATTCGTCATTACGCATTTTGGCAATCCACCACTTTTTAAGTGCAGCGGTTGCTTGATTTTCTTTTTTCTGAATTTCTTTTTTGGTTTCAGGATCTGAAGTTTTAATTAATTCCCGAACTTGTTTCAGTTCTAAGGTCGTTTTAGGCTGATCTTGCAGAAACACTGGAATTTCTGTGTTAAATTTTGAATCGTAGGAATGGTTTAGAAATTTTTCTAATCCGAGTTTTTCAATTGTTGAGGCTTGTTTTCCTGAAAAACCTAATCGTAAGGACCAAAGACTGCTTTTTTTCATCGTTCAGAAATTATTACAATAAGACTTGACTTTCTTTTAAAGGTTTAATTTTAAAAGAGGCTAAGTCGCTAAGATTCTGAGGTGCTAAGTTTTAAAAGGCTTTGGTATAAATTAGAACGGGAAATTTTTTGAGATATTGTTTTATTTATTGAGCAATCATAATCAGCATAGCCCGTGGTTTCAACCACGGGACACAATGCGTTTTCCTAATACGTTTCCCGTGGTTGAAACCACGGGCTATGCAATTAGAAATTCATCTACAAATTCTTTGTTTTCATCAACATATAGAAAATAATCAGATATCGTTTTTTGATCTTTGAGAAGCTCTAATCTAATTTCAATACATGGAGCTGGAATAAAATCATGATCTAATAAAATTGAAATAGATTTCGGAATGATTTCATCAAAATCAGCCTCTAACTCAATACCTTCTATTTTCTTTAAGTAATGAGTAGCTAATTTATAATAGTCATTTTTATTTTCTATAATAATATTTAAATCCATACTATCTCAAATTTTAATTTTTCTCCAGTATTGATCTGACCTTTCAACATCATCAATTAGAAAAGCTATTCTTTTATTATTGACTTTAATAAATTTCATTTGCTGTCTCTTTTTATCATTATCATAAAGTAATAAGGTATCGCCAGACATTTTCCACTTTCCATATTCATCATCAAAAGTTCTTAAAACATTTTTTCGAGCCATCCTTCTTGAATTGTACTTTTGAACCGAGAGTTTATAACTATAATCATCGCGTAAATATAAAACACTGACTCCATAAAAATACCCATTTGCAGGATAAGAATCATAACCGATTCTATAAACAATATCTCTTTTTTGAGCGTAGATAATACTAACAGGCAAAAGCAAAAATAAAATGATTTTTTTCATAAATTTTCTATTGAATCATTACTAGCCCCGATTGAAGTGGAAATCCTTTTTTATTTTTTCTTTAAAAATAAAAAAGATTGCAACGGAAAGCGGGAAATAGCTCCTTAAAAAAACAAAAGCAGCTATCATTACGATAACTGCTTTTCTATAAACACAAGAATAAAATCTTTCCTCTTTATTCTATCTTCTTTCTTCTAAAAAAATTAAGACCCACACATTTCACAATCCTCAGGATCTGCCGCTTGCGCTTTTAAAAGCATTGCTTTATAATCCTCAACACTGATTGCTTCAGTTTCTGCAACTAATGACGGAGCTGTTTCTTCTTTTTTATCGTTGTTTAATGTGAATTTAATCGCATCTACAGCCGCTTTTGTTCTTAAGTAATACATTCCTGTTTTTAAACCAGACTGCCAAGCATAGAAGTGCATTGACGTTAGTTTAGAATAGTTGGCATCCTGCATGAACAAGTTCAACGATTGAGATTGGTCAATAAAGTATCCTCTTTGACGAGACATATCGATAATATCTTTCATAGACATTTCCCAAACTGTTTTATAAAGATCCTTTAAGTCTTGAGGAATCTTATCTATATTTTGAACAGATCCATTATGACGCATAATTTCTTGTTTCAAATCTTCGTTACACAAACCTAATTTTACTAAATCTTCTAGTAAATGTTTATTTACTACGATAAATTCTCCAGACAATACACGACGTGTGTAAATGTTTGATGTATATGGTTCGAAAGCTTCGTTGTTTCCAAGAATTTGAGAAGTTGATGCTGTTGGCATTGGCGCAACCAATAATGAGTTACGAACTCCGTGTTCAACCACTTCTTTTCTTAATGAAGCCCAGTCCCAACGTCCTGATAATTCTTCATCTTTCATTCCCCACATATTGTATTGAAATTCTCCTTTAGACATTGGAGAACCTTCAAATGTAGAATATGGTCCTTCTTCTTTTGCCATTTCCATAGAAGCGGTTACAGCTGCGAAGTATAAAGTTTCAAAAATCTCCTGGTTTAATGTTTTAGCTTCATCGCTTGTAAACGGCAAACGCAACATAATGAAAGCATCTGCTAAACCTTGAACTCCTAATCCTACCGGACGGTGACGCATGTTTGAGTTTTCAGCTTCTTTTACTGGATAGTAGTTTCTGTCGATTACTTTGTTCAAGTTACGAGTTACACGTTTTGTAACATTGTAAAGCGCTTCGTGATCGAATTTTCCGTTTTCAATAAACATTGGTAACGAAATAGAAGCCAGATTACAAACTGCAATTTCATCTTTAGATGTAAACTCCATAATCTCTGTACACAAGTTCGAAGAACGAATTGTTCCTAAATTCTTGTGGTTCGATTTACGGTTTGCTGCATCTTTGTACAACATATATGGCGTTCCTGTCTCGATTTGAGATTCTAGGATTTTCTCCCATAACTCACGAGCGCGGATTGTTTTTCTACCTTTTCCTCTAAATTCATAATCCGTATATAAAGCTTCGAATTCATCTCCGTAAACATCATATAATCCTGGACATTCGTTAGGACACATTAAAGTCCAAGTTGAATCTTCCTGAACACGTTTCATGAATAAATCTGATGTCCACATCGCGAAGAATAAATCTCTCGCACGCATTTCTTCTTTTCCTGTATTTTTCTTTAAATCCAAGAAATCGAAGATATCAGCATGCCAAGTTTCGATATAAATTGCAAAACTTCCTTTACGTTTTCCTCCACCTTGATCTACATAACGAGCCGTATCGTTGAAAACTCTCAACATCGGAACAATTCCGTTTGAAGTTCCGTTTGTACCGCGAATGTAAGATCCAGTTGCACGAACGTTATGGATAGACAACCCAATTCCTCCCGCTGACTGCGAGATTTTTGCTGTTTGTTTTAATGTATCGTAAATACCATCAATACTATCATCCTGCATTGCCAAAAGGAAACAAGAAGACATTTGAGGTTTTGGAGTTCCTGCATTAAACAACGTTGGCGTTGCATGCGTAAAGAACTTTTTAGACATTAAATCGTAAGTTTCAATAACCGATTTTAAATCGTCTAAGTGAATACCAACAGAAACACGCATTAACATGTGCTGCGGACGCTCAACAATTTTTCCGTTTATTTTAAGAAGATAAGAACGCTCTAAAGTTTTAAAACCAAAGTAGTCGTAATTAAAATCTCTTGTATAAATGATATGAGAATCTAAAAAAGCAGCATTTTCTTGAATTACTTTGTACACATCGTCAGCAATTAATGGAGCGTCTTGTCCATTTCTTGGATTCACATAGTTGTACATATCTTTCATCGTTTCAGAGAAAGATTTTTTAGTATTTGAATGTAGATTAGAAATAGCTATACGAGCTGCCAATTGAGCATAATCTGGATGCGCAATTGTCATAGAAGCTGCCGTTTCTGCTGCAAGATTATCCAACTCAGAAGTCGAAACCCCATCATACAATCCTTCGATAACTCTCATCGCTACCTTAACCGGATCTACAAGCTCATTTAAGCCGTAACACAATTTTTTGATTCTTTCTGTAATCTTATCAAACATTACGGGCTCTCTGTGGCCATCTCTTTTTACTACATACATAAGCTTACCTTTTTAGTTATTGAAAAAATGAAAGTACCTAGAGAACGAGCTCTAGTACTTAAACATTGCGTGTTTTTAAATTAATTTTGGAGAATTACCAAATTCTCAATAGTTACTCATTTCAAATTCGAATTTCGAATTTAAATGCGTCAAAAATTGCTATTGAATCTACGACTTGGGGAAAGAGATTCAACCTTTAAAATATTCCTGTAATCTTTTTTTTAGCGTCTCTAGAAGATAGACGCTAAAAGTATTTTTGTTGTCTAAAAATCTGCATCGAATGAAATTTTTTGAGCATCACTGTCATTGTTCATAACACCTGACTTTTGATACTCTGCAACACGTTTTTCAAAGAAATTAGTTTTTCCTTGAAGAGAAATCATGTCCATGAAATCGAATGGATTCGCTGATCCGTAAACGCGCTCGCATCCTAACTCTACTAATAATCTATCAGCAACGAACTCTAAGTACTGTGTCATTAACCCAGCGTTCATACCAATTAAACTTACCGGAAGAGATTCTGTAACAAACTGTCTTTCGATATCTAAGGCATCGACAATAATTTCTTTAATTCTTTCTTTTGGCACTTTGTTTACCAAGTGGTGATTATGCAAGTGAACTGCAAAATCACAATGTACGCCTTCGTCACGCGAAATCAATTCATTAGAGAAAGTTAAACCTGGCATTAAACCGCGTTTTTTCAACCAATAAATTGAACAGAAGGCTCCAGAGAAAAAGATTCCTTCAACTGCGGCAAAAGCAATAAGTCTTTCTGCAAATGAATCTGACTCGATCCATTTTAAAGCCCATTCTGCTTTTTTACCAATTGCTGGGAAAACTTCCAAAGCATTAAACAATTCTGCTTTTTCTGCTTCATCTTTCACATAAGTGTCAATCAATAAAGAATACGTTTCACTATGAATATTTTCCATCATAATTTGGAAACCATAGAAAAACTTCGCTTCAGCATATTGAACTTCGTTTACAAAGTTCTCAGCCAAGTTTTCGTTTACGATTCCGTCGGAAGCAGCAAAGAATGCCAAGATATGTTTAATAAAATATCTTTCGTCGTCATTCAATTTATTATTCCAGTCTGTCAAATCTTGGTGCAAGTCGATTTCTTCTGCAGTCCAAAAACTTGCTTCCATCTTCTTATACCACTCCCAAATATCATGATGCTTAATCGGAAAAATAACGAAGCGATTTTTATTTTCTTGTAATATTGGTTCGATTTGTGACATGACAGATTCTGTTAATTTTTTTATTGAATTTTTACACATTCAGTGCACTACAAAGATTGTCAATTAACGGCAAAAATAAAAGCCAAACTTATTCACAATCGGACGTAGTTTTTAACAAAGCTTAAAATTTGAAAAACTTTTCAGACAATAATTAATTTACTGCAAATGAATCATTTAAAACCCATTTTACACTTCAAAGGCCCCGTAAAATATAGACTTTTTCAAATAAAAAGCAAGAAATTTTAAATAGTTTTAAAAAGTTTTTTTTGAGTCAAAACTTTGTTTTTTTGAGTTAAAAGATGTAGTCAAAAAGACTATAATTTTAACAGTAGATTTTTATGAATTTTTGAGTTCTTCGGCTACTTTTTCTAGCTCCAAATACCAATCTTCGCCAAAGCGTCTAATCAGCGCTTCTTTTACAAATTTGTAAACTGGAACTTCTAACTCTTTACCTAACGAACAAGCATCATCGCAGATGTCCCATTTATCATAATTGACCGCGGCAAATTCTGTGAAGTCTTTTACACGAATTGGATATAAATGACAAGAGACTGGTTTTTTCCAGTCAACGATTCCTTGATTATAAGCTTGCTCAATTCCGCAAAGAGCAGTTTTTCCGTCAAAAATTACGTAAGCGCAATCTTTATTATCAATAAGCGGTGTTTCAAGATCACCATCGGTTCCTTTTACCCAAGTACCTTGAGCTTCGATTGCATCAATCCCCTCTTTTCTCAAGAAAGGTTTTACTTTCGGATAAATTTCTTCTAAGATTTTAGTTTCAGCCTCATTCAAAGGCGCCCCCGCATCTCCATCAACACAACAAGCTCCTTTACAAGCAGACAAGTTACACACAAATTCTTTTTCCAGAATATCTTCTGAAATAATAGTTTTACCTAACTGAAACATGATATTAAAATACTCTAATTTATAAAGTGCAAAGATAGTCAAAGAAAGTAGATAAAAAATGTACCTCGAACATTCGCAGCCGTTTCTCACAGAAATCTTAAAAGAATAATTCCGTTTTTCGTCTTTTCACAATTTAAGCTTTGCGAATCTTTGCGAAAAAACTTTGCGATACTCTGCGGCAAAAACAATAATTGTTACAAATATCACTTTTTTAACCATTAAAACGTGTTTTTACAACAAAAATACATTGTAACGAAAAAACACCTAACTTTATTAACTACTTTTGCAGCAGTTTTTTAAACCCTAAAAATCAAAGCGATATGTTAGAAATCGATTTTAAAGAAATCATTACCGTTAGTATGGTGCTTTTTGCCGTAATTGATATTGTTGGTTCAATTCCGATTATTGTGAATTTAAGAGCTAAGGTTGGACACATCGAATCTGAAAAAGCTTCTATTGTTGCCGGAGCTATTATGATTGTTTTTCTTTTTGTTGGAGAAGGTTTACTAAACTTAATTGGCATTGACGTTCACTCGTTTGCCGTTGCAGGATCCTTCGTTTTATTCTTTCTGGCTTTAGAAATGATTTTAGGAATCAGAATCTACCGCGACGAAGAACCAGGATCTGCCTCTATCGTACCTTTGGCTTTCCCGCTAATTGCTGGAGCAGGAACAATGACGACTTTATTATCGCTTCGATCTCAATTTCACACCATTAATATCATCATCGCGATTGTACTAAATATCATCTTGGTTTACATCGTCTTGAAATCTTCTAAAAAAATCGAAAATCTATTGGGAGAAAACGGACTTGGAGTAGTTCGCAAGACATTTGGAGTAATACTTTTGGCAATTGCTGTTAAATTATTCGCTGCTAATGTTAAAGGTTTGTTTGTCTAAAATTTATTTTTATAAATTTACCCCGTAAAATTTCTAAAATACAACTTTAAGGCATTTTCCTCATTAAAGTTCTACTTTTATTATTTTAGGCAAAAACAAAACAACCTTATGAAAATTTTCACTTCAATCTTAGTGCTTTTAGCATTAGCTTTAATCGTTTTTAATATTACGCTATTAGACTTTAAAAATCCTTTTCAGGGGGATAGTATGGTAGCTTTTATTGGGATCGCCGCTTCATTTTGCGCTGTTTTGATTCTTTTGATTTTTAGAATTTCGAAAAGAATTGAAGAAAAAATGAATGACAACAGATAATATGTTTGATGTTTTAATTATCGGAGGAGGAGTATCTGGAATGTCATGTGCTCTTGTCTTAGGATCCGCAAAAAACAAAACCTTTGTTACTGATAAAAAAATCGGAATTTTTACCCATCAGAAAAATTCTTCTTTACAAGAAGCAATATTTTATAACGCTTACGGAATTACACCAGGAAAATTAGGTTCTGAACTTTTAACCGAAAGCACACAGGATTTAGCTAGAACTTACCCGCACATTACTCAGATTCCAAATGAAAAAGTAATGAAAATTGAGGGCAGTTATCCTGAATTTACTGTTGTAACCAACAAAAATTCATACCAAACAAAAAATATCGTGGTCGGAATTGGTTCTGCCAATACTTTCGACATTGAAGGTTTAATACAATTTGTTGAACCTCACAAAAAAGCGCTTCCAGAAAAACAGCGTATTCAGCTTAAAAATGACGACCATAAAGTGGCTGATGGCATTTATGTAATTGGGACTTTAGCGGGCTGGAGAAGTCAATTGGCCATTGCGGCCGGAAGTGGCGCTGCTGTAGCAACAGATATTCTTACTTTATGGAATAACGGCACGCAAACTCACGCGCACGATAGTATTCGATAAAAAACATTTACCAAAATATTAAACCATATAAGTTATATAAGTAAAATATAATGCCTTGTGCATCGATATTAAATGAACTTATATAACTTATATGGTTTATCTTTTTATTTAACCGATACGATTTCGGTTACTTTGATATGATTTTCGTCTTCACTTTTCCATTTTTCACCTTTTACAGATACTACGTCTCCAATTTTTAATTGCTTGTAGTTTTGAGGTCCGCCAACATTTACAATACTAATTGTAGCAAAATAAACTTCTTTGGCATCTGTAGTAATTTTTGCTGTGTAACCGTCTTTTCCTGCCTCAATAGAATCTACTTTTCCAGAAACTGCAGCATTAGGATCATTTTTCATCGTTTTACAAGAAATTACAAAAGCCATTAAAATTGCCAGCAAACTTATTCTTTTTAAATTTTTCATGTTTTAAGATTTTAACCACAAAGAACGCAATAGAAACCGCGATGTTTGCTAAGTTTTATTTTAAGTTAATATTATTTTTCCAGCTCCAAACTTTATGCCAACTGAACGCAGCTTCCTGCAATAACTTTTAGATTTTTCCCTATTTTTTTCCAAACTCTTATGTATTTGAAAACTCCATTAATCGGGGTGTTATCATAAGTTCCATTTAAAGCAATTGTAACAGTAACTACAGCCGAATCACCAATTATGTTAACAATTTGATCAGAACCTTCCAAAGAATCAATTTTAATCTTTCCAGAACGATATGTCTGTAAATCTAAATCTTTAGTGATAGTTTGTCCATCTGGCATGTTGAATAATAAATCATCATGAAGGATGGTTTCCAAAGCCAAAACATCCGATTTTTTAATAGCAGTTAAAAGTTCGATTTCTGCATTAACAACGGTTTCTATTTTCATGATATAAAGATTGAAGTTATTTCTTCGGAGTCAGAATTGTATTTATCATGGCATCTTCTTTTAAGATCACATCATAATAGTACAATTCTCCATAAAGCTGTCGGGCAAATTCAGCCGTAATATGACGGTTGACAAGTGCTTTTGTTTTATCCATTTTTAAATCCAGACCCGTCATCAAGATATAATTCTTGAATTTTTTGAAATACAAATCTGAGTTTTTCATTTTAGCTAAAAAATCAGTAAAACTATCCCCTGCAAAAGCATTTCTATTTTTATCTAATTCTTCAAAAACAAAATGGCCAACAATTCCCGTCTGCAGCAAATAAGCAACATTTTCATTCCCGTGCTCTGCTTCTAAAGGAACAAAAACATCTGGAACAATTCCGCCACCGCCGTACACTATTTTACCTTTCGGTGTTTTGAATTTTAAGGAATCTGCCACTTTTATGCTGTCTTTTGCATAAAATTCTCCAGTAGCAATTCTAGATTCAGATTCTTTAAAATATTCTTCGTTTCCTTTTTTATATGGTTTCTGAATTGATCTTCCGGTTGGCGTATAATAACGCGCCACTGTCAATCTCACGGCAGAGCCATCGTTAAAATCCATTTCTCTTTGAACTAGACCTTTTCCGAAAGAACGGCGTCCAACAATTGTTCCGCGGTCATTATCTTGAATTGCTCCAGCCAAAATTTCACTTGCAGAAGCGCTATTTTCATTAATTAAAACATAGACTTTTCCCGTTTCAAAACTTCCTGATTTTGTAGCGTATGTCTTTTCAGTAGAGCCATTTTTGCTTTTCGTAAAAACAATCAATTGTTTGTCTTTTAAGAATTCGTCTGCAATGGCAATTGCTTCTTCCATATAACCTCCTCCATTATCACGAAGGTCGACTACAAGCGATTGAATTCCTTTTTGTTTTAATCTCGTTAAACCCGTTTTAAACTCATTGAATGTAGTTTCAGCAAAACGGTTAATTTTGATATAACCTACACTATTTCCAATTAGTAAAGATGCATCTACACTTTTAATTGGAATAATGTCTCGTTTAACTTTAAACTTAAGTTTCTTTTGTTCTGATTTTCTAAAAACAGTCAGCTCGATTTCTGAACCTTGAAGACCTTTTAATTTAGAAAACAAACTATCTGAAGGCAGTTTTCTACCATATAATTTAGTTTTTCCTGCAAATAAAATACGATCTCCCGATTTTATTCCCGCTTTTGCCGAAGGCCCGTTTTCGACTGGTTTTATAATGGCAACCGAATCTTTATACATATAAAAATTAATTCCGATTCCCACGAAATCACCTTTCATGCTTTCAGCGACCTCAGCTTGTTCGCTTGGCGGAATATAAACCGAATGCGGATCTAATTTGGAAAGAATATTATCGACCGTAAGATTTACAATCGAATCGGTATTGACGCTATCAACATATTCTGTGTTAATAAAATCAATAAGCTTATTTAGTTTGGTTTTAGAGTAATTTTTAGCCAAAAGCTGATCGCTTGCGGGAGCATTCATCAGGCTTCCGGCAATGGTTCCAAGAGCAAAAGTTGCTCCAATTACTATTGGCAAATATTTTGAGTTAAATTTCATTACTCTTCTAAAACAGGAATATGTTCTACTTCTACGCCTGCTTTTATTAAAAATTGAATTCCTGAATCATCACGATATCCATCTTTGTACACCACTCTTTTTATTCCCGACTGATGTATTAATTTACTGCATTCTTTGCAAGGCGAAAGCGTGATATACAATGTTGCGCCTTCGCAAGACTGCGTTGATCTAGCTACTTTCAGGATTGCATTTGCTTCGGCATGTAAAACATCCCAGCGTGTTAATCCGTCTTCGTCTTCGCAGCAATTTTCAAATCCAGAAGGTGTTCCATTATAACCATCAGAAATAATCATTCTGTCTTTTACAATAATAGCACCGACTTGTTTACGTTTACAATAAGAAAGCAGGCTCCACTCTTTTGCAATTCGCAGATATGCTTTATCGTATTTATTCCGTTTTTTTACTTCCATTTAATTTATCTGTTCCAAATTGGGCTTTCAATAATCATCGGAATT